>NZ_JBIDDG010000004.1:0-323789 GCF_043205005.1 Micromonospora sp. NPDC047620
ACACCTGACGATGCCCAAACGTCAACACACCCGGCGCGGCCACCAACACCCCCCAGCACAACCAAGATCAGTTGCACTGAACCCTAGAAACCGCCGGCGTGTCGTGGGCAATAACCTCATGATCAACGAGGTGGGTCGGGTGCGGGCGCGGGCTGCCCCTGTGGCGGCGGTCGCAGTCGATGTCGCCGTCCGAGCGGCACGTACGATGGGCGGGTGACTCAGGCTGAAGCGACGTCCCGGACCGGCAAGCGCGTGCTCCTGGCCAAGCCCCGCGGTTACTGCGCGGGGGTGGACCGCGCGGTGCAGACCGTGGAGGAGGCGCTCAAGCTCTACGGCGCCCCGATCTACGTACGCAAGCAGATCGTGCACAACAAGCACGTCGTGCAGACCCTGGAGGCCATGGGCGCGATCTTCGTCGAGGAGAACGAGGAGGTGCCGGAGGGCGCCACCGTCATCTTCTCCGCGCACGGGGTGGCGCCGGAGGTCTACGAGCAGGCCCGCACGCGCTCGCTCAAGGCGATCGACGCGACCTGCCCGCTGGTCACCAAGGTGCACCAGGAGGCGAAGCGGTTCGCCGCCGAGGACTACGACATCCTGCTGATCGGCCACGAGGGGCACGAGGAGGTCATCGGCACCTCCGGCGAGGCCCCGGAGCACATCCAGCTCGTGGACGGCCCGGAGGACGCCGACAAGATCACCGTCCGCGACCCGAACAAGGTCGTCTGGCTCTCCCAGACCACCCTCTCGGTCGACGAGACGCTGGAGACGGTGGCCCGGCTCAAGAAGCGGCTGCCGATGCTCCAGTCGCCCCCCAGCGACGACATCTGCTACGCCACCTCCAACCGTCAGCACGTGGTCAAGGAGATCGCGCCCGAGTGCGACGTGGTGATCGTCGTCGGCTCGCGCAACTCCTCCAACTCCGTACGCCTCGTCGAGGTCGCCCTGGACGCCGGCGCGCGGGCCGGTCACCTCGTCGACTTCGCGCACGAGATCGACGACGCCTGGCTGGAGGGGGCGCGCACGGTCGGGCTGACCTCGGGCGCCAGCGTTCCGGACGAGCTGGTGCAGGAGGTGCTCGCCCACCTCGCCGCACACGGGTTCACCGACGTGGACGAGGTGGTGACGGCCAACGAGCGGCTGACCTTCTCGCTGCCGCAGGAGCTCAAGCGGGACATGAAGGCCGCCGCGGCTCGCGGCTGACCCGGCAGGGAACGGCGCCGGGCTTCGCTGCGTCCGATACGGGTATGAGGACCTTTCGGCTCGCCGTCTCCGCGCTGGCCGTCTGCGTGGCGCTGAGCGCCTGCGGCGGTCAGGACGGTGGCGGCGGCATTCCCACCCCCAGCCCGACGGGAGCCCCAGTGACCACGCCGTCCAGCCCGGATCCGACCATTCCCGGCGCGCCGCCGACCAGCGACGACGCGAGCGGTCCCGTCCTGCCCCCGCCCACGAAGCGCCCGGGCCAGCCGACCTCGTCGCCGCCTGCGGGCGGCACCACGCTGACCGGGACGGTCACCCCCGGGGTCGAGCCCAACTGCCTGCTGCTCGGCAACTACCTGCTGATCGGCGGCCCGCGCGACGTGCTGAAGCCCGGCGCGAAGGTGACCGTCACCGGTCGGGTCCAGCCCGACCTGCTCACCACCTGCCAGCAGGGCACGCCCTTCCAGGTCGACACCGCCCGCCGCGGCTGAGCCGCCACCCGCGCGCACGCGGCGGGCCGGGTCCTCATCGCGGCGGGCGTCGTCGCGGGCGGGCAGCGGTGCCGCCGGGATTGCCGGCGGGCTTCGGCACGGGCGGGGTTGCCGGCGGGCTTGGCGTGGGCCGGGTTGCTGGCGGGCTTGGCGTGGGCCGGTCGTCGGCGGGCTCGGCGTGGGCCGGGTTGCCGGCGGGCTTGGCGTGGGCCGGTCGTCGGCGGGCTCGGCGTGGGGTGCCGGTGGTCGGCCACCTGCGCAGACCTGTGCCGCCGCGTGCCCTGTCGGGCTGCCCCACGGACAGGGGCAGGGCCGGCGGTGTCCGGCCCGTCGGTCCGCCGCCTCGAACCGTCTCATGGACGGGGCAGCTCGACAGCGTGGCGTGGACAATGCCCCGACGCCCGACGCCCGACGCCCGACGCCCGACGCCCGACGCCCGACGCCCGACGCCCGACGCCCGACGCCCGACCGCCCGACGCCCGACCGCCCGACGCACTTCCGCCTGCACGCCTGCCGACGCCGATTGGCCGTGGTCGGAGCCACGAACGGGCGGAGCCCGCCCCGGGTGGGGGCGGGCTCCGGTGTTTCGGTGCGGGACGGGTCAGCTCACGGTGCCGATGGAGACGGCGCCGCGGCCGACGACCGCGCCCTCGGTGGTCACCACGGACAGCTCACCGAAGAGCGCCCGGCCGGCGGCCGGGGTCGCCTGGGCGGTCACCGCACCGGTCAGGGTGGCGGTGGCGCCGTTGGCGAGGGTGAGCGGGGTGGCCGACGCCGAGAGGTTGCCCAGCGCCGCGGCGGAGAACGAGTCACGGTAGTCGTAGGCGGTGCTGCCACCGGCCCCGTCGACCGCGTAGCCGTCGACGACCACCCGGTAGGTGCCCGCCACGGGGTTGTTGATGGTCACGGCCTCCTCCGAGTCACCGTCGGCGGCCCGACCGACCTCCGTGGCGCCACGGAAGACGAAGAGGTCGAGGTCGGCCGCGGCGCTGGCCGGGTTGCCGATCCGGGCGGTGAAGCGGGTCGCCCCCGCCGGCACCTCCACGATGAACTCCTGCGTCGTGCCCTCGGCGATGGTCGGCCGCTCGGCGTGCACGCTGGACAGCGGCCCGCCCTGGCCGGCCACCGCGACCGGGCCGAAGGTGTTGGCCAGCGACCAGGTCACCGGGGTCGCCGCACCGGCGTCGACCGACGGCAGCTCGATCACGGCCGGCTCGACCGCGACACCCTGCACCCGGGCCGTGAGCTGGTACGGGTTGTTCAGCGACGGCGAGGTCCGGCGGGACTCCACCTCGATCTCCCAGACCCCGGCGATCGGGTTCTGGTAGTCGCGCTCCTGCGGCTTGCAGGCGTTGGCGTCGGAGAAGTTGGTGTAGCAGGCGAGGCTGGAGGTGCTCTCCACCGGGACGCCGTACGGGTTGAACGCGATGAAGCGCGTCTGCGAGCCGGTGGCGATGCCGGACAGGTTCACCTGGAGGGCACCGGTGCCCGGCGGCACCGTCACGAAGTACGAGGTGAAGCCGTTCCGGTCGACCGAGCCCTCGGCCGAGAAGGAGTAGTCGGGCTTCTGCACGTCGTTCGAGGCCACGACGACGGTGGAGACCTCGAAGTCGATGACCGAGGTGCGCGGGTCGTCGATCGTCATGATCGCGCCGTGCGCGCCGGAGGTGGCGGGCTTGGCGGTGACCGTGACGGTGACGGTCTCGTTCAGCGGGAGCGAGACGGTCTTCGGCGCCTTGAAGGTGCCGTCGTTGCCGCGCAGGCCCACCACGTGCTTCACGGTGCCGGCCGGCCCGCTGGTACGGGTGATTGCGACCTGGTAGGTCTTCGACTGGCCGACCCGGTGCCCGCCGTCGGCCGAGCCGCAACGGTTGTAGACGCCGGTGCCCCGGTTCGGGGTGCCGAGCTGCCCGGAGAGCACGGTGCAGACCGGGGCGTCGGAGGTGTAGGAGCGGGTCTCCACGCCCTTGCGCAGCAGCTTCCACGCGCCCGCCACGTCGAACATGCCGTAGCCCTGGGCGTACGTCGGGACGTTCTTGATCGGTTTGGCCGACGAGTAGACGGCCCGGCGCAGCGCGGCCGGGGTGACGCCCTTGTCGGTCGCCTTGGCGGCCGACAGCAGCAGAGCGGCGGCGCCGGCGGCCTGCGGGGAGGCCATCGAGGTGCCGTTCAGCATCGCGTAGCCCGGGGGCAGCGGGTAGCCGGCCTCGGGGACCGGGTTGCCGAGCTGCCAGGTCGGCGCGGTGGAGATGGCGGAGCCGGGCGCGGTGATGCTCGGCTTGACGCCGCCGTCCTCGCGCGGGCCACGGGAGGAGAAGTTGAACAGCGCGTTCTTCTGCTCCACCACCGAGCCGTAGTTGGCCAGCCAGGTGTCCTTGCTGATGCTCGCCGCGACGCTGACCACGTTGGCGGCCACCGAGGGGTCGCCGATGGTGTTCAGGCCCGGGCCGGAGTTGCCGGCCGAGATGAACATCTGCACGGCGTAGGTGGTGATCAGGTTGTTGTAGAGCTCGGCGCGGGCGTTGTTGCCGTCGTTCAGCGCCGGCAGGCCGCCGATCGACATGTTGATCACGTCGACCTTGCGGTTGATCACCAGGTCTGCCATGCCGGTGGTGAGGGCGGCGTACGTGCAGCCGCCACCCCACGAGCAGGCGCGGGCGGAGACGAGCTTGGCGCCGGGCGCGGCACCGTCGAAGGCGCCGTTGCCGAGCATGTCGTTGGCGGCGGTGATGCCGGCGACGTGGGTGCCGTGGGTGCTCTCGACGATGCCGATGTTGACGTAGTCGACCAGGCCGGGGCCGCCGACGGGAGCGGTGTCCACGTCCTCGCGGTACTCCACGACGAACGGCATCCGCTCGGCGACGGGGGTCGCCGGGTTGTCGGTGCCGAAGTGGCCGATGTCGAACTTCTCCTTGTACGGCCGCATCAGGGCGTCGTCGGTGAAGTCGTTGTTCTGGTTGGTGTCGACCCAGATGTTGTGGGTGGCCGGGTCGTAGAGGATGCCGAACGCGTCGGTCCGGTCCCCGTCGCGGTTGACGTCACCGGCCGGGTCGCTGTTCGTGGTCACCGACTCGGCGAACCGGTTGAACCGGTAGGTGCCCGCCGGGGCCTTCCAGGTCGCGCCGGCCGCGGTGAACGACGGGCCGGTCACCTCGGTGATCATGGCGCGCCAGGTGGCGTCCTCGAACGGGTCCGTCGCGGTGACCCAGTCGACGATCTTCCGCTCGCCGGTGGTGGTCTGCTGCAGCGCCGGGTGCCCGAGGTCCACACCGGAGTCCATGATGCCGATCGTGACGCCGCGGCCGTCCCACTCCGGGTGCTGCTGCACGAACGAGACCGCGCCGATCTCGTGCGTCGGCATGTACGGGTTGGCGGCCGGGGTGTCGGCGCCGGGGCCGGGCAGGGTCGCAGCCTGCTTCGCCGCCTTCTTGCCGGCGGGGGCCACCTCGGGCGTCGGGTCGGGAAGCTGGATGGTCTCGTCCAGGTCCACGGCGGAGACGCCGGGCAGCGTGGCCGCCTTCACCACCTTCGAGGTGGGGACCTTGGCCAGGACGTAGCCGATGCTGTCGTACCGCTCGGTGACCGCGGCGCCGAGCGCCTTGAGGCCGGCGGCGACGTCCTTCGCCTCGCCCTTCTCGGTGGCGACGATCAGCGTGACGGTCGGGGCCTTCTTCGCTTCCGCCTCGGCGAGCAGCTTGGCGTCGTGCGAGCCCAGGGCCTCGACGGGGGTGACCTGCGAGGTGTCGGGGGCGGCGGTGGGTGCGGTGCTCGCGTTCGCGGCTCCGCCCGCGCCGGTCACGGCGCTGGCCGCCACGACCGACGCGAAGAGCGCGGCGGAGGTACGCCGGCTCAGGTTTCGGGGTTTGCTCACGTTCTCTTTCCTCCAGAGAACAGGGCCCTCAGATGCAGGGCACGCGTGACCAAAATCCTTCGTGGTGTCGCAGGTCGGTGTCACTACCGGCGAGTTCGTTGTGACCACTTCGTGACGTGCGCGAATGCGCATTGTCATATCGAAGATGATAGGAAATGCCCGTCAGTCCAGTGTCGACCGACCGGTCGGCGCGTCGGCGGTGCCGAGCAGCTCCGGGGCCTGCGGCTGGCGGGGGGCCAGCTCGATCTGCGCCGGCGCGGCCAGCTCCTCGTCGGACACCCCCAGCTCGGCGAGCTTGCGGGCGCTGACCAGCACCCGAGCCTCCAGCGACCCCACCGCCCGGTTGTACGCGGTCACCGCCCCGCCCAGCGACGCGCCCAGCTTGCCGACGTGGTCGCCCAGCGTGGACAGCCGCCCGTACAGCTCGCGGGCCAGCGAGTGCACCGCCACCGCGTTGCGGGCCAGCGCCTCCTGCCGCCACGAGTAGGCGACGGTGCGCAGCAGCGCCACCAGGGTGGCCGGCGTCGCCAGCACCACGTTGCGGGCGAACGCGTGCTCCAGCAGCGTCGGGTCGCGCTGCAACGCGACGTCCAGGAACGGGTCGGCCGGCACGAAGAGCACCACGAACTCCGGCGTGCTGTCGAACGCGGCCCAGTAGGACTTGGCGGCCAGCGCGTCGACGTGTGCCCGCAGGTGCCGCGCGTGCGCGTCGAGGTGGGTGTCGCGGCCCCGCTCGTCGCGGGAATCCATCGCGGTCAGGTAGGCGTCGAAGGGCGCCTTGGCGTCCACCACCACCGACCGGCCCCCGTGCAGCCGGACCACCAGGTCGGGGCGGACCCCCTGGTGGTCGGTGGCGGCGGTGACCTGCTCGGAGAAGTCGCAGTGCTCCAGCATGCCGGCCGCCTCCACGATCCGGCGCAGCTGGTGCTCGCCCCAGCGGCCCCGCACCTGCGGCGCCCGCAGCGCCGCCACCAACTGCTTGGTCTCGGTGCGCAGCTCGCCGGAGACGGTGCTCATCGTGCGGACCTGTTCGCGCAGCTCGGCGTAGGCGTCGACCCGATCCCGCTCCAGCTCGGCCACCCGTTGCTCGTACCGGCGCAGCGTCTCGTGCAGCGGGGCCACCGCCCGGGCGACGGCCTCCTGGGACTGCGCGGTCGCCTCGTAGCTGAGCGCCCGCATGGACTGCTCCAGCCGGCCCTCGCCCTCGCGGGTGGCCCGCAGCGTGGCGTCCAGCCGGGCGATGTCGGTGGCCGAGCGGGCCCGGGCGGCATACCAGCCCACCGCGCCTCCGGCGGCGAGGCAGACGACCACCACGGCCAGCGTCGAGAAGTCCACCACCGGAGCTTGCCAGACGCGTACCGCTGGACCGTCCCGGGTACGTTCGTGCCATGGAAATTCTGCTGGTCGTGATCCTGGCGGCGCTGCTGGTGGGCGCGTTCGTCTGGTGGCGGCGGGAGCGCGCCGCCCGGGAGGCGCGGAGCCTGGCCGACGTGCGGGCTGACGCCCAGCGCTGGTACGAGCGCCTGGGCGGACAGGTGATGAACCTGCACGGCGACCACCCGGCGGTCCGCCAGGCGCTGGTCGACGCGGGCGAGCGCTACAACGCCGCCGGCAGCCAGCTAGAACAGGCCCAGACCGTCCAGCAGTACCGCCTGGCTCGGGAGACCGCGCTGGAGGGGCTGACGTACGCCCGGGCCGCCCGGGTGGCGCTCGGCATCGACCCCGGCCCCGAGCTGCCCCCGCTGGCCGCCGCGCAGGGCGCCGGCGAGCTGACCCGGGAGCGGCAGGTCGACGTGCAGGGGCAGACGTTCAAGGCGGGCCCGCAGCCGGGCCGGGACACGCCCTACTACTACCCGGGCGGGCGCTACCAGGGCCGGCCGGTGCCGGCGGGCTGGTACTCCACGCCGTGGTGGAAGACCGCGCTGGGCGCGGGGGCGGGCGTGGTCGGCGGCCTGTTGATCGCCGACGCGCTCTTCTCGCCGGCCTTCGCCGACCCGGGCTACGGCTATGCGGCCGGTTATGAGGAGGGCTTCGGTGACGGCGCCGACCACGCCGACCACGGCGGCGACTTCGGCGGCGGCGATTTCGGCGGTGGCGGCGACTTCGGTGGCGGTGACTTCGGCGGTGGTGACTTCGGTGGCGGTGGCGACTTCTGAGCTCCCGCCGGTCGTTCGTGTTAGGAAGGGCCCCTTGCTATACAAAATCCGTTAACAAGGTGCCCTTCCTTGCGCCTCAGCCGGTGTTGCGCATGCCGGCGGCGATGCCGTTGACCGTGGTCAGCAGGGCACGCTCCAGCGCGGTGCCGTCGCTCGGGGCCCGTCGGCCGCCCGGCGCGGTCGCCAACGCCCGGCCCGCCGCCCCGGACTCCCGGTACTGGCGCAGCAGGGCGACCTGGAGGTGGTGCAGCGGCTCCAGGTAGGTGTCGCGGACGGCCAGGGTGCGCTGGAGCACCGGGGAGCTCTCCAACAGGGCGGGCGAGGCGGTCACCGCCAGCACCTCCTGCTTGGTCAGCTCGTACTCCTGCTCGATCTTGTGGAAGATCGGGTGCAGCTTCTTCGGCACCAGCGTCTCGACGTACCGGCGGGCGATGCTCAGGTCGGTCTTGGTGAGCATCATCTCCACGTTGGACAGGAACGTGCGGAAGAAGTGCCAGTTGCGGTGCATCTCGGCCAGCACGTCCTCCAGCCCCGCCGCCCGCGCCGCGGCCAGCCCGGAGCCGACCCCGAACCAGCCGGGCACGATCTGCCGGGTCTGGGTCCAGCCGAACACCCACGGGATGGCGCGCAGGCCGCCGAGCCCGGCCCCGGTGTTGGGTCGCTTCGCCGGACGGGAGCCGATGTTCAGCGCCCCGAGCAGCTCGGTCGGCGTGGACGCCCAGAAGTACGCGGGCAGGTCCGGGTCCTCGACCAGCGACCGGTACGACCGGAAGGCCGAGTCGGAGACCAGCTCCATCGTCGCGTCCCAGCGTTCCAGCATCTCGGCGGGCTGCCGGGGTGCGGTGTGCAGCAGCGTGGCCTGGAGCACCGCGGCCAGGGTCAGCTCCAGGTTCTCCCGGGCCAGCGACGGGAGCGAGTACTTGTCGGAGATGACCTCGCCCTGTTCGGTCACCTTGATCGCGCCGTCCAGCGTGCCGTACGGCTGGGCCAGGATCGCCTCGTGTGTCGGCCCGCCGCCGCGCCCGACCGTGCCGCCGCGGCCGTGGAAGAGGCGCAGGTGCACACCGTGCCGGGCGGCCACGTCGCGCAGCGCGCGCTGGGCCCGGTGGATGGACCACTGGCTGGTGGTGATGCCGGCCTCCTTGTTGGAGTCGGAGTAGCCCAGCATCACCTCCTGCACGTCGCCCCGCGCGGCGACCAGCGCCCGGTAGGCCGGCAGGGACAGCAGCTCGTCGAGCAGCTCACCGCCCGAGTTCAGCTCGCTCGGCGTCTCCAGCAGCGGCACGAACCCGATCCGGGACCGGCCGCTGTGCACGTCGACCAGGCCGGCCTCGCGGGCCAGCACCACCGCGGCGAGCACGTCGTCCACCCCGAGGGTCATCGAGATGATGTACGACTCGATGACCTCCGCGCCGAACCGGTCCTGCGCCTCGCGGATGGTGCCGAAGACGTCGAACGTCTTGCGCGTCGCCTCGGTCAGCGGCGTGTCTAGCGTGGACAGGGGCCGGCGGCCGGCCAGCTCGTCGGCGAGCAGTTTCGTCCGCTCGAGGCGGGTCAGCGAGGGGTAGTCGGAGACCTCGCCGACGGCCGCGTAGAGCTGGGCCAGCACCGCGTGGTGGGCCTCGGCGTGCTCCCGCACGTCCATGGTCGCCAGGTGCAGCCCGAACGCGGAGACCGTGCGGATGGTGGAGGCGAGCCGGCCCACGGCGGTGAGCTGGCCGGAGTTGCGGGCCAGCGAGGCGCGCAGCAGCTCCAGGTCGGCGATCAGCTCGGCCGAGCCGCGGTAGTCCCGGCCGGGCACGTGTGCGGTGCCCTGCCGCAGCCGCTGCCGGGTGTTGGCCAGCTTCGCCTTCACGCAGCGGGCCTTGAGCCGGTAGGGCTCCTCGGCGTTGACCCGGCGGAACCGGGGCGCCACCTCGGGCAGCGCGTCCAGGTCGGCGGCGAGGCTGGCGGAGAGGTCCAGCGACACCCCGCGCAACCGCCGGGACACCGACACCTCGTTGATCAGGTGGTCCATCGCCTTCTCGGTGGCCTCGATGCCGTGCTCGTGCTGGATGGTCAGCACCTCGCGGGTCACGGTCGGGGTGACGAACGGGTTGCCGTCGCGGTCGCCGCCGATCCAGGTGCCGAAGGTCAGCGGCCGGGCGGTCGGTGAGGTCTCCACGCCGAGGGTACGCAGCGTGTCGGCGAGGTCGTCGAGCACCTGCGGCGCCGCCTCGGCGTAGAGGTCGCGCAGGTAGTAGATGGCGTTGCGGGCCTCGTCGGTCGGGTCGGGCCGGTCCAGCCGCAGCTCGTCGGTCTGCCACATCAGGTCGAGCAGCTCGGCGAGGCGGCGGTTGGCCGGGCCCTCGTCGCTGGCGCCGTAGAGGATCGCGTTGGCGGTCTCGGTGTCCAGCTCGTCGGCGATCGCGCGGAGCTTGGACAGGATCGACCGGCGGGCCGCCTCGGTCGGGTGGGCGGTGAAGACCGGGCGTACCGCCAGCCGCCGGGCCGCCGCGGCGATCTCCTCGGCCGGCACCCCGCGCTCGGCGATCATATTGGCCGCCTGGTCCAGCCAACCGCCCTGGATGGCCCGGCGGCGGCGCAGGTCCCGGGCCCGGTGCACCTGCTCGGTGATGTTGGCCAGGTGGAAGTAGGTGGAGAAGGCGCGGGCCAGCTTGGTGCCGGTGGTGACGTCGAGGCCGGCGAGACGCTGGGCGGCGCTCGGGGCGTCGGAGCGGACCAGCGCGCGGATCTCCTCGACCAGGTCGAGCAGCGGCCGACCCTCCTGGCGGGCGAGGGTCTGCCCGAGCAGGGTGCCGAGGCGGCGGATGTCGGCTCGCAATGCGGCGTCGGGGCCGTCGTGGTCGTGCTGGTCGCTCACGGGGCGCTCCTTACGTGAGTACGAAGGACAGCGCTGTCCGATCCCCTGGATCGTATCCACGACGACCCCGTCGTCAGGAGGGGGTCCCGGTTTCGTCCCATTCCTCAGTCCGCTGGGGACGCGGGGCGCCCGGCCCGGCGGGGCGCCGCCCGCCGGCCCCGGACCAGGCTGGCGGTGAGCAGCCCGGCCGCGCCGAGGACGCACCACAGGGCGAGCCCGGTCACGGCCCAGCCGGTCGACCGGCGGTCGAAGTAGACGACGGACTTCAGCAGGTCGGTGGCCAGCCCCGGCACGTTCCACCGGTGCATGCCGCGCAGCCAGGTGGGGAGGAACTCGGGGGCGTAGATGCCGCCGGAACCCGGGTTGCCGAGCACCACCAGCAGCAGGATCACCAGCCCGGTGCCGAGCAGTCCCAGCCAGCCCTGCACGGCGGAGGCGACCATCGCCGCCGCGAACACCGCCAGCGCCCCGGTGGCGGCGACGCCCACCAGGTCGTGGTCCCAGACGTCGAGGACCGGGCCGACCACGACCGCGCCGAGGGCCCCGAGCGCCAGGCTGTACGCCGCGAGCGCGGCGATCCGCAGCCCGGCGCGGCGCGGTCCGCGCGGCGCGGTGCCGTTGCCGAGGCCGAGGACGGTGGAGGCGAGGTACCCGCCGAGGACGTACCCGACGGCCAGGTAGAACGGGACCAGCCCGCGGGGGTCCGTCCCGGCCACCGGCACCTTGTCGGTCACCCGCAGCGGGAGTTCGGCCTGCCGCGCGGCGGTGGAGAGCACCTGCACGACGACGTCGGCCGCGGCGGGCGCGGCGGCGCTGGCGGTGGTCAGGGCCAGCCCGCCCTCCGCCGTGGCGGCGAGCACCCCGTACACCTCGCGGGTGGTCAGGCCGTCGTCGGCGGCGCCCGGGTCGTCGTACTCGACGGGTTTGATCTTGTCGGTCTGGTTGCGCACGGCGTCGAGGAGGGCCTGCGCCTTCTGGTCGCCGCGCACCACCCCGACGGGCACGTCGCGCGGGGTCGGCTGGTGCAGCGCGCCGACGTAGGCGGCGATGAACGCGGTGGCGAGCGCGAGGGTGCCGAGCAGCAGCCCCATGGTCCGCAGCCGGTTGCGCGCCCCCTCGTCCACGCCGCCAGCCTAGGGCGGCTTTCGGGGCTTTCGTCGTGGTTATCCCGGCGGAAACCGTTCGACTGACTCGATAGCGTCCGATCATGACGTCGCCGAACTATCCCCCGAAACCCCGCCCCGGCGACCGGGTCGCGGTCGTCTCGCCCTCCGCCGGCCTGCCCGCGATCTTCCCCCACGTGTACGAGCTGGGGCTGCGCCGGCTGCGCGAGGAGTTCGGCCTGGAGCCGGTGGAGTACCCGACGACCCGGGTGATGGGCGCCGACCCGCGCGACCGGGCGCGGGACCTGACCGCCGCCTTCGCCGACCCGACGGTCACCGCCGTGCTCGCCACGATCGGCGGGGACGACCTGGTCACGGTCACCCCGCACCTGGACGACGCGGTGCTGCGGGCCAACCCGAAGCCGTACTTCGGGTACTCCGACAACACGAACGTGCTCAACCACCTGCACCGGCTGGGGATCGTGGCGTACCACGGCGGGTCGGTGCTGGTGCACCTCGGCCGCTCCGGCCGGCCGCACCCGCTGACGTTCGACTCGCTGCGCGCCGCCCTCTTCACCTCCGGCTGGTATGACCTGACGCCCGCCCCGGAGTGGGGCGACCAGCCCGGCGACTGGCAGGACCGGGCGTTGCTGGCGGTCGAGCCGGTGATGTTCCCGGGCACCGGCTGGACGTGGCAGGGGCCCCGGCGGGTGGTGGAGGGACGCACCTGGGGCGGCAACCTGGAGATCCTGCACTGGCTGCTCGCCGCCGACCGGGTCGCCCCGGTCGCCGAGCTGGCCGGCTTTGTCTTCCTGGTGGAGACCTCCGAGGAACTGCCCTCGGCCACCGAGGTTTACCGGATCCTGCGCAACTTCGGCGAGCGCGGGCTGCTGGCCACCTTCCCGGCGGCCCTGGTCGGGCGGGCCAAGGCGTGGGACTTCGGCCGGCCGCTGTCGCCGGCCGAGAAGGCGACCTACGCCGAGGAGCAGCGGGCGGCGGTGACCCGGGCGTTCGCTGAGTACGCCCCGGATGCGGTACTGGTCTTCGACGTCGATTTCGGCCACACCGACCCGCAGTTGATCGTCCCGTACGGCGGCGAGATCCGGGTGGACGCGGTCGAGCGGCGGATCTCGGTGCGGTACTGATGAGCGACTCGCGGGCGTACCCGATCCTGCGTACGCCGGACGTGGACCGGGCGCTGCACGCCGTCGGTCACCTGCTGAGCATCGCCGACCTGCGGAACACCGAGGTGGAGCTGTGGGCGCGTACCGGGCGGCACTCAGGCCTGCCGCGCTACCTCGATGCCTACGGCCACTGGCTGGGGGCTGCCGGGGATGACCGGATGTGGGTGGCCCCGGCCAGGGAGAAGGAGACCGGGCCGCAGGACCCGGCCGACCCGTTGGTCGACGTCGATGTGCGGGTGCACGGGCTCGGCCTGGTGGAGGGGCGACTGGCGGAGACCGTCGGGCCGGACCAGGCGTACGTGCAGTGGTTGCTCAACGGCTGGCCGGCGGTGCGTTGCCTCGACCTGGGGTGGCAGGTCAAACACGCGCACGTCCAGTTGGTCTTCAACGCCTCCGACGTCTGCGCGACCGAGCCGGCCGACGGGCATACGGTTTTCGTGCACGTCGGCGGTCGTGAGGGGGAGGCGGAGCGCGCCGAGTGGCTGGCCCGCCGGGCCGGGCTCACCGTGATCGGCCCCGGTCAGTACGGCTTCTGACGCCCGCTCGCGTGGGCCGGGCCGAGGTCAGGCGCCGAGGACGGCGAAGGCGCGGACGGGGAAGGTGCCCATCCCGGCGACCATCGGCGGGGCCGCCGTGAACCGGAAGCCCTCCGGGGGCAGCGCGTCGAGGCCGGTCAGGTGCTCCACGATCGGGACGCCGGCGGCCAGCAGCGTGCTGTGCGCCGGGCGCTCGCCGGCGGCGGCCGGGCTCATGTCGTCGATGTTGATCGAGTCGATGCCGACCAGGGCGGCGCCCGCCTCGACCAGGGCCCGGGCGCCGTCCCCGGTGAGGTGGGGGGCCTCCGGCGCGGCGTACCGGTCGGTGCCGAAGTGCGCGTCCCAGCCGGTGTGCAGCAGCACCGCCCGCCCGGCGACGTCGTACGGGGCCAGCATCAGCCGGTCGATCGCGCGGGTGCCGGCCGGCACCCGGACCACGGTGCCGGGCAGGTCGGCGAGGCGGTCCAGCGGCGTGCCGGCGAGGTCGGCGCCCTCGGCGAAGCGGTGCGCGGGAGTGTCCAGGTACGTGCCGGTGTTGGCGATCATGTCGATCCGCCCCACCTGGAACTCGGTGCCCGGTGCGTAGTTCGCCCGGGACGCCTCGCGGGTCAGCCACTCGCTGATCCGCGGGGCCGGCCAGCCCGGCAGGGTGGTCATCCCGTCGGTGACCACGTGGCTCAGCTCGACCAGCCGCCGCCCGTCCCCGCCGCCCGGGCCGGCTGCACTGGCCGGACCGTCCGGGCCGGTCAGGCCCCGGCCGCCCTTGTGCGGCTCCTGGACGACCGTCTTGTCGCTGATCCGCACCTCGGCCACCATCAGCAGCCCGAGGTGCCGGACGAACAGCGCCGCCAGCTCGTCGTCGCCGATCTCCCGGCCGGGGATGTCGAGCCGGAACCCGTCGGTCCGCAGCCCGCCGCCGTTGGCGAAGGTGACCTCCGCGTCGAACTGTGCCCGCCACTGCCCGCTCATGATCGAAGCCGACCACGCCGGCGCCGCCCCGGTCAAGATCCGGTCCCGATCGACGCTGCCCCGGTCCCGCCCGGTCCCGCCCGGCCGGGCCGGCCGGCCGGGATCCGGAGGTTCCGCGCCGGGCGCCGCCGTCGGCTCTGGGCGAGATTGTCCCCGCCGCGAGATAGGCTGGCGGGCGTGCACCCCCCGTCCCGACGGACGCGGGGCTTCTGTCGTGCTGCGGCGCTGCCGCGTGCCGAGCCGGCGACCCCACGGGAAGTGATTGACATGCTCACCGGTCTGTTCTCCGCCGCCCTGGCCGACCCCGGGCTGGCCCGGGCGCGTGACCTGGCACGCTCCGGTGCCGCGCAGGTAGACGGCCTCGACATCACCGCGCCGCCCGCGCTGCGCCCGTTCGCGGTCGCCGCAGTCGCGGCGGACCCGGTCGGCGACGGGGCCGGCGGCGGTGCCCGAGGCGGCGGGGCGGGTGGCGGCGCGGGCCGCCCCGTGCTCGCCGTGACCGCGACCACGCGGGAGGCCGACGACCTGGCGTCGGCGCTGGGCACCCTCCTCCCGCCCGAGCAGGTGGCGGTCTTCCCGTCCTGGGAGACGCTGCCGCACGAGCGCCTGTCGCCCCGCTCCGACACGGTCGGTCGGCGGCTGGCCGTGCTGCGCCGGCTCGCGCACCCGGGGTCGGCCGACGCGCACGGCCGCACCGGCCCGCTGCGGGTGGTCGTGGCGCCCGTCCGGTCGCTGCTCCAGCCGCAGCTCAAGGGGCTCGGCGACCTGGAACCCGTGCAGCTCGCCGCCGGCCAGGAGGCCGACCTGGAGGACGTCGCCCGCCGGCTGACCGACATGGCGTACGCGCGGGTCGACCTGGTCACCAAGCGGGGCGAGTTCGCCGTACGCGGTGGCATCCTCGACATCTTCCCGCCCACCGACGAGCACCCGTCCCGGGTCGAGTTCTGGGGCGACGAGGTGGAGGAGATCCGCACCTTCGCCGTCGCCGACCAGCGGACCATCGAGCAGGTGCCGCAGCTGTGGGCGCCGCCCTGCCGGGAGCTGCTGCTCACGCCGTCGGTGCGGAAGCGGGCCGCGGCGCTGGCCGAGGAGCACCCGGAGCTGGCCGAGATCCTCGACAAGCTGGCCGAGGGCATCCCCGTCGAGGGGATGGAGTCCCTCGCCCCGGCGCTGATCGGCGCCGACTCGATGGAGCTGCTGCTGGACTGCATGCCGGCCGGCACCCACGTGCTGCTGTGCGACCCGGAGCGGATCCGCACCCGGGCGCACGACCTGGTGCGTACCTCCGACGAGTTCCTCCAGGCGAGCTGGGCGGCGGCTGCCGTCGGCGGGCAGGCCCCGGTCGACCTCGGTGCCGCCGCCTTCCGGACCCTGGCGGACGTCCGCGCCGCCGCCGCGCGGCTGGGCCGGCCCTGGTGGACGCTGTCGCCGTTCGGCCTGGCCGAGGCGGAGGGCGCCCCGGCGCGGGAGCCCTGGGAGGACGAGCCGGGCGAGGTGGACGTCACCCCCGACGACGCGATCGCGGTGACCCTGGCCGCGCAGCCGGCCCCGCTCTACCACGGCGAGACCGCCCGGGTCGTCGACGACCTGAAGCGTTGGGCCGGCGAGGGCTGGTCGATCGCGCTGGTCTTCGAGGGGCACGGCCCCGCCCAGCGGGCGGTCGAGGTGCTCCGCGACGCCGGCCTCGGCGCGCGGCTGACCGAGGAGATCCCGGCCGCCCCCGCCCCCGGCGAGCTGCTGGTCAGCTGCGGCAGCCTGGCCAGCGGCTTCGTCGACGAGGCGTCCCGGTTCGTGCTGCTCACCGGCAACGACGTCACCGGCGGGCGGGGCACCTCCACGCGGGACATGCGCAGGATGCCGAGCCGGCGGCGCAACACCATCGACCCGCTGGAGCTGAAGGCCGGCGACCACGTCGTGCACGAGCAGCACGGCATCGGCCGCTACGTCGAGCTGGTGCAGCGCACCGTCAACGGCGCGTCCCGGGAATACCTGGTCATCGAGTACGCCCCGAGCAAGCGCGGCCAGCCCGGCGACCGGCTCTTCGTCCCCACCGACCAGCTCGACCAGCTCTCCCGCTACGTGGGCGGCGAGCAGCCCAGCCTGCACAAGATGGGCGGCTCGGACTGGCAGAAGTCCAAGGCCCGGGCCCGCAAGGCGGTCAAGGAGATCGCCGCGCAGCTCATCCAGCTCTACGCGGCCCGCAAGGCGTCCAAGGGGCACAACTTCGGCCCGGACACGCCGTGGCAGCGGGAGCTGGAGGACGCCTTCCCGTGGCAGGAGACGCCGGACCAGCTCGCGGCGATCGAAGAGGTCAAGCGGGACATGGAGCAGACCGTCCCGATGGACCGGCTGATCTGCGGCGACGTCGGCTACGGCAAGACGGAGATCGCCGTCCGGGCGGCGTTCAAGGCGGTGCAGGACGGCAAGCAGGTGGCGGTGCTGGTGCCCACCACCCTGCTCGTGCAGCAGCACTACAACACGTTCGCCGAGCGGATGAGCCAGTTCCCGGTGACGATCAGGCAGCTCTCCCGCTTCCAGACGCCCAAGGAGGCCGAGCAGGCCCTGGCGATGGCCGCCGAGGGCACCGCCGACATCGTCATCGGCACCCACCGGCTGCTCCAGGCGGCCACCCGGTTCAAGTCGCTCGGCCTGGTCATCGTCGACGAGGAGCAGCGCTTCGGCGTCGAGCACAAGGAGCACCTGAAGACGATGCGCGCCTCGGTCGACGTGCTGAGCATGTCGGCCACCCCGATCCCGCGCACCCTGGAGATGGCGATCACCGGCATCCGGGAGATGTCCACCATCGCCACCCCGCCCGAGGAGCGGCACCCGGTGCTGACCTTCGTCGGGGCGTACGACGAGCGGCAGGTGGCCGCCTCCATCCACCGCGAGCTGCTCCGCGACGGGCAGGTCTTCTACCTGCACAACCGGGTCGAGTCGATCGAGAAGGCGGCCCGGAAGCTCCGCGAGCTGGTGCCCGAGGCCCGGGTGGCGGTGGCGCACGGCCAGATGGGCGAGGAGGCGCTCGAGAAGGTGATGGTCGGCTTCTGGGAGAAGGAGTTCGACGTCCTGGTCTGCACCACGATCGTGGAGTCCGGCATCGACATCCCGAACGCCAACACCCTGATCGTGGAGCGCGCCGACCTGCTCGGCCTGGCCCAGCTGCACCAGATCCGCGGCCGGGTCGGCCGGGGCCGGGAGCGGGCGTACGCGTACTTCCTCTACCCGCCGGAGAAGCCGTTGACCGAGCACGCCCACGAGCGGCTGGCCACCATCGCCCAGCACACCGAGCTGGGCGCCGGCATGTACGTGGCGATGAAGGACCTGGAGATCCGGGGCGCCGGCAACCTGCTCGGCGGTGAGCAGTCCGGGCACATCGAGGGCGTCGGCTTCGACCTGTACGTGCGGATGGTCGGCGAGGCGGTGCAGGCGTTCAAGGGGGAGCGCCCGGAGGAGGAGACCGAGGTCAAGGTCGACCTGCCGGTCGACGCGCACCTGCCACACGACTACGTCGGCGTGGAGCGGCTGCGCCTGGAGATGTACCGCAAGCTCGCCGAGGCGCGCGACGAGGAGCGGCTGCGCGAGGTGGTCGCCGAGATGACCGACCGGTACGGCGAGCCGCCCGCCCCGGTGCAGAACCTGGTCGCGGTGGCGCGGTTCCGGCTGCTGGCCCGCCGCTACGGCCTCACCGACGTCTCCATGCAGGGCAAGCACATCCGGTTCGGCCCGCTGCCGCTGCCCGACTCGAAGCAGCTGCGGCTCAAGCGCTACCACCCGGACTCGGTCTACAAGTCCGCGCTCGACCAGGTCAGCGTGCCCCGGCCGAGCACCCGGCGGATCGGCGGCGAGCCGCTGCGCGACCAGGCCCTCCTGGAGTGGTGCGCCCAGCTCCTCTCCGACGTGCTGGGCGAGCCGGCGCTCGTGGCCACGCCGGCCAGCTGACCCCGCTCGTCGATCATGATGTTGTCGCCTCGACACCGCCGATATGGAGGGCGGCAACCTCATGATTACGGACGGTGGCCCGGGTCGGGCCGTGAGCAGGGTGGGGGGCGTCACAAGCGCCGGTTCGGCATGAGAGAGTGGCGAACATGCGTGCTCGCCGTCTGATCGCCGCCGCCAGCGTCGCGGCCCTCGGTCTCGTCTCCCTCGCCGCCTGCGGTAGGTCCGCGCCGGACGTCGCCGCGTACGTCGGTGACACCACCTACTCGATGAGCCGGGTGGACGAGATCTACGACGACGCCCAGCGGATGTTCGGCGACGCGGTCCGCGAGCAGGCCAGCCGGGCCGGCGCCACCCCGTCGCCGGATCAGCTGCGTTCGCCGGTGACCCGGCAGGACGTCGTCAACCTGCTGGTCAGCATCGACCTGGGCAAGCGGGTCGTGGCTGCGAAGAACATCAGCGTGCCCGACCAGGTCAGCCCCGAGGAGCTCCAGCAGCCGCTGCGGATGCCGGCCGGCGCCGAGTACGCGAAGCTGTGGGGCGAGTGGATCGACATCTCCGAGGCGCTCGGGCAGCAGCTACCGCCGGGCGAGCTGAGCGACGAGTCGGTGATGGCCGTCTACCGGGCCCTGGAGAAGACCGGCCAGATCGACTCCGGCCTGACGGTTGCCCAGGTCCGGCAGCTCTTCGGCGACGGTGGCTTCGTCCGCAGCGGCGCCGCGGTCAGCGCGGCCCTCCAGGAGGAGGCCGAGCGCGCCGACCTCTCGGTCAACCCGCGGTTCCAGCCGCTGGGCGTGCCGTCGCTGGTCGGCAACGGCCAGGCCCTGATCGTCTACTCGCTCCCGTACATCGACGAGGACGGCCCGGTCACCGATGTCTCGACTCCGGAACCGGTCCCGTCGAGCGGCCCGGCCGACAGCTGAGCATGCCGGCGCGGATCGTCCTGCTCGTCACCTCGCCCCGGCTGCCGGCCGGGCTGCTGACCGCCGCCGCCTGGGACGTCGTACGCCGGCATCCGGTGCTCGCGGGGGCGGAGAGCGAGCTGACCACGGCGGTCCGCGCGGCGGGCGCCGAGGTGACCGTGGTCGACGGTCCGGCGACGCAGGCGCTGCTGGACGCGGCGGCGGCGCACGGCACCGTGGTGTGGCTGGCCGGCCCGGCCGGCGACGAGTCGCTGGCCCGGGAGCTGGGCCTGCGGCTGGCCCGCGAGCCGGGACTGGCCGAGCTGGAGCTGATGTACGGCTCGTGGGACCCGCCGGGGGCCCGGCTGCTCGACGCGGTGGCGGTGCTGGACCGGCTGGTCTCGCCGGGCGGCGACCCGTGGAAGCGGGCGCAGACTCACCGCAGCCTCGCGGGCTTCCTGCTGGAGGAGTGCTACGAGGCGTACGACGCGATCAGCGCCGAGGACACCGACGCGCTGCGCGAGGAGCTGGGCGACGTGCTGCTCCAGGTGGTGCTGCACGCCCGGCTCGCCGAGGAGCTGCCCGAGGAGCGGCGGTGGACCGTCGACGACGTGGCCGGGGGCCTGGTCGACAAGATGGTCCGGCGCAACCCGCACGTCTTCGCGGAGGGCGAGGCGGGCACGCTGGAGGAGATCGAGGCGAACTGGGAGCGGATCAAGCGGGCCGAGAAGGCGCGTGACTCGGTGCTGGACGGCATCGCGCTGAGCCAGCCCGCGCTCGCCCTGGCCGCCAAGATCCTCGACCGTGCCGGCCGGGTCGGGCTCGCCGTGCCGCCCCCGCTGGCGGAGTCCCAGGTGGACCCGGAGGCGCGGCTCGGCGCGGGCCTGCTCGCCACGGTGGCAGCGGCCCGCGAGGCCGGCCTGGACGCGGAGGCGGCCCTGCGCCGAGCCGCCCTCGCCTACGCGGACGCGGTCAGGACGGCCGAACGCCGGTAGGGTCGGCGGGTGGAATCCTTTGTGCCGCTCGCCGAGCGGATCGTCGACGCGTTGCTGGAGAGCCGGCCGGGGCTCGCGACCTCCACCGGGGACCACCGGTACGACGACCGGCTGCCGGACCTGTCCGCGACGGCCGCCGCCGCCGACCAGGCGATGCTGAGGGAGGCCGCCGACGCGCTCTCCGAACTCGACCCGGACGCGCTGGGCGTCGAGGAGCGGGTCGACCACGCCCTGCTCACGTCGTTCGTCGACCGGGAGCTGTTCGAGTGGACCGAGATCCGGGCGCACGAGTGGGACCCGCTGGTGCACAATCCGGGGCCGCTGCTGCACGCGCTGGCCGCCCGCCCGTACGCCCCGGTCGAGGAGCGGCTGACCAGCCTGGCCGGCCGGCTCGCGGCGGTGCCGGACGCGCTGGCGACCGCCCGCGCCACGCTGCGCGACATGCCGCGCGTCCACGCCGAGACGGCGGTCGGGCAGTTCACCGGCACGGCGGCGCTGATCCGTGACGAGGTGCCGGCCCTGCTCGCGCAGGCGCCCGCCCTGCACGACCGGGTCGAGCCGGCCGCCATCTCGGCGATCGCCGCGCTGGAGGAGTTCGTCGCGTGGCTGCGCGTGGGCCTGGAATCCGACGCCGGCCCCGGGCGCGACCCGCGCCTGGGCCGCCGCCGCTGGGAGGCGCGGCTCTGGCACACCCTCGACACCGAGCTGGGCGCCGCCGAGATCCAGCGCCGGGCCTGGGCCAACCTGGACCGGGTCACCGAGGAGATCTGCGCGGCGGCCGTCGAGCTGGTCGGCGGCCCAGCCGACGACGAGACCGTGCGCCGCGCGCTGGACATGCTGGCCGCCGAGCACCCCGACGACCACACCATCGTGGCGCTCGCCTCGGTCACCCTGGACGAGGCGACCGACTTCGTCCGCGCCCACGACCTGGTCACCCTGGTCGACGACCCCTGCGTGATCCAGGAGATGCCCGAGTTCGCCCGGGGCGTCGCGGTCGCCTACTGCGACTCGCCCGGCCCGCTGGAGACGGCGGCCGTGCCGACGTTCTACTGCATCGCGCCCACCCCGGCGGACTGGCCCGCCCACCGGGTCGAGTCGTTCTACCGGGAGTACAACGACCACATGATCCGCAACCTGACGGTGCACGAGGCGATGCCGGGGCACTTCCTCCAGCTCGCCCACGCCCGCCGGCACGTCGGCCCCACCCGGGTCCGGGCGCTGACCGAGTCGGGGCCGTTCATCGAGGGCTGGGCGGTCTACGCGGAGGAGCTGATGGCCGGCCTCGGCTTCGGCGGCCTGCCGGTCCGGTTGCAGCAGCTCAAGATGCAGCTGCGGATGACCATCAACGCGCTGCTGGACCAGCTCGTGCACTGCGAGGGGCTGCCGGAGGCCGAGGCGATGGCCCTGATGACGGGGCGGGGCTTCCAGGAGGAGGGCGAGGCGGCCGGCAAGTGGCGGCGCGCGCTGCTCACCTCGACGCAGCTCTCGACGTACTTCGTCGGCTACAGCGAGGTGGCCGACATCGCCGCGGCCCGCCCGGCCGGCGTGTCGGTGCGCGACTGGCACGACGCGATGCTCGCCCACGACTGCCCGCCCCCGCGCCACCTGCGCACCCTGCTCGGCGTGTGAGCGCGCCCGGCCGCCGCGCGGGTTCAGCGCCGCGCGGCGGTCGCCGTCGCGTCGATCAGCCACCGCGAGATGGAGTACGCGGGCGGCAGCTCCGCCGGCAGCCGGTCGAGCGGGAACCAGCGCGCCTCGGTCAGCTCCCGCCCGTCCACCACCGGCTCGGCGGTGGGGTCGGCGGCGGTGGCGGTGAAGCCGGCGAGCAGCACGCTCGGGCCGGACAGCGCCCACGGCTGGCTGCCGAAGTAGGCCAGCTCGGCCAGCTCAAGCCCGGCCTCCTCGCCGACCTCGCGATGGGCCGCCGCCTCCAGCGTCTCGCCGGCCTCGACGAACCCGGCCACGAGCGCCCACAGCCCGGTCGGCCCGGACGCGTGCCGCACCAGCAGCAGCTCGTCGGGGCGGCCGGCCGGCCCGGGGCGGGTGATCGCCACCAGCACGGCGGCGGAGAACCGCATCGGCACGTAAAGGTCACAGTCGGGGCAGCGCCGGGCCGATTCCCCGGGCACGTCGGCCAGTTCGGCCCGGCAGGCCCCGCACCACCGGTGCGTACGCCGCCAGTCGACCACCGTCAGCGCGCGCCCGGCCAGTGTGGCGAGCGGCTCGGGCGCCTCGGCGGCGAGGGACCCCCAGCCGCGCCAGCGGCCGGGCAGCTCCTCCTGCCCGGTGGGCTCGGCCGCCCAGGCGGGGACGCCGTCCAGGGTGCCCAGCGGCACCCACGCGGTGCCGGCCGGCAGGTCGGCGACCCGCAGGACGGCGCCGTCGGCGCCGGTCAGCAGTTTGCGCCCGGCCACCGGCAGGGCCAGGTCGGTCGGCGCGGGCGCGACGGAGCGGTCGGCCCCGGGGACGAACCCGCCCGGTCGTCCGCGACCCGACGCCGCGTGCCCACCGGCCGCACCGGACGGGACGGCGGCCGTGCCGGCCGCGTTCAGGGCGGCGGCGTCCGGGCCGGCCGGGCCGGTCACGAGGTGGTCGTCCGGCGGTCCACCACGCCGGCGCCGGACGGCAGGTCGAACGCGGTGGCGTCGACCGTCTCGCGGTAGCGGTGCAGGGCCAGCTCGACCGGCTTGCCGTCGACCTTGCCGGTGAAGCTGCCCAGCGCCCCCTCGGTGGTCACGCAGGCGACGAAGTCGCCGCTCGACCGCTCCACGTCGACGCAGGTGGCGTGGCGACCGGCGAGGGTGGTGTCGCTCTGCGTGATCACCGCGTCCGGATCGAGCGCGGCGGCGGTCAGCAGCCCCACCACGATCGGCGGCGTGACCAGGCCCTGCTGCTTGGCCTCGGTGAACACGGCCACCGAGGGCTTCGCGTTGGGCGCGGGCGGGGCCTCCAGGGTGCAGGTCGCCCGGCCGGCGGCGGTCTCGCAGCGGGCGGTCGCCTCCGGGGTGACGGTGAGCTTGCCGCCCGGCCAGGTGTAGGCGGAGCGGGCCGGCTCCTGGGCCTGGACGATGGTGGCGGTCTGCCCGCCGGGAAGTTGGTAGTCGGCCGAGTACGTCAGCTCCAGCGCCCCGTCCAGCCGGGCGGCCATGTCGTTGACCAGGTCGGCCCGCCCGATCGCCCGGCCGGCGTCGTCCAGGGTCTGACAGCCGGTCACCGTGAGCGACGCGATGACCGACACGGCGAGCATGCGGAGAGTGGTCGAGGCGGCGGGCATGGCGAACAGCGTGGCCGATCGGGTCAACCGCGCGCAAACCCGTTGCCGGTTGAGGACCGAGAATTCGGGAATGTCTGCGTAAAGCGCCGCCGGAGGGCCGGTTCCGGATCCGGTCCCCGTGCGCCCGGACCGCCCGCGTCCGACGGCCGCCCGATACGCTGCGTTCAACACCTGCCTCAGCCGCACCGTCGCGGCCCGAACCGGACCGGAACCACACAAACGAGGAGCGACTCAGTGGCAACCATCGAGGGAATCGTCGCGCGGGAGATTCTGGACTCGCGGGGCAACCCGACCGTCGAGGTCGAGGTCGGGCTCGACGACGGCACGATCGCCCGTGCGGCGGTGCCCTCCGGCGCCTCCACCGGCGCCTTCGAAGCGATCGAGCTGCGCGACGGTGACGCCGACCGCTACCAGGGCAAGGGCGTCGAGAAGGCGGTCTCGAACATCGAGGACAAGATCGTCGACGAGCTCATCGGCTACGAGGCCAGCGAGCAGCGGCTGATCGACCAGAAGATGCTCGACATCGACGGCACCGACAGCAAGTCCGAGCTGGGCGCGAACGCCATCCTCGGCGTCTCCCTGGCCGTGGCCAAGGCGGCGGCCGGCAGCTCGGAGCTGAGCCTCTTCCGCTACCTGGGCGGCCCGAACGCGCACCTGCTGCCGGTGCCGATGATGAACATCCTCAACGGCGGCGCGCACGCGGACTCCAACGTCGACATCCAGGAGTTCATGATCGCGCCGATCGGCGCGCCCAGCTTCCGCGAGGCGCTGCGCTCCGGCGCGGAGGTCTACCACGCGCTGAAGTCGGTGCTGAAGAAGAAGGACCTGTCCACCGGCCTCGGCGACGAGGGCGGCTTCGCGCCGAACCTGCCCACCAACTCCGCCGCGCTGGACCTGATCGCCGAGGCGGTCGAGAAGGCCGGCTACCGGCTCGGCACCGACATCGTCTTCGCGCTCGACGTGGCCGCCACCGAGTTCTTCGACAACGGCACCTACACCTTCGAGGGCGCCGCGAAGACCGCCGAGGAGATGAGCAACTACTACACCAAGCTCATCGGCGACTACCCGATCGTGTCGATCGAGGACCCGCTGTCCGAGGACGACTGGACCGGGTGGCAGACCCTCACTGCCTCCGTCGGCGACCGCATCCAGATCGTGGGCGACGACCTGTTCGTCACCAACCCGCAGCGGATCGCCCGCGGCATCGCCGAGAACGCCGCCAACGCGGTCCTGGTCAAGGTCAACCAGATCGGTTCGCTGACCGAGACCCTGGACGCGGTGGACCTCGCCCACCGGGCCGGCTTCAAGTGCATGATGAGCCACCGCTCCGGCGAGACCGAGGACACCACCATCGCCGACCTGGCGGTGGCCACCGGCTGCGGCCAGATCAAGACCGGCGCCCCGGCCCGCTCGGACCGGGTCGCGAAGTACAACCAGCTCCTGCGGATCGAGGAGGAGCTGGCCGACGCGGCGCGGTACGCCGGGGCGGGCGCGTTCCCGCGCTACCGTTCGGCCTGAGACGCGCGAAGCCTCGGGGGAGGGGTGTGACGATGCAGCAGCGCCGCACACCGGGTGGTCAGCGTCCCGCCCGCCGGCCGGGTCACTCCGGCCGGCCGGGCGGGGCCCGGGGCGCCCGGGCCTCGGTCCGCGACGGCGGCGTCCGCGCCGAGCCGCGTGCCACCGCCGGTCGCGCACCGGGGACGGCCCGGGGCGCCGAGGGCGTACGCTCCGCGAACCGGCCCGCCGGGGCCCGTCGTACGGCGGCCGGCGGCACGGTCAAGCGGCTCACCGCACCCCACTCCCGGGGCCTCACCGGGCGGGCCACCGTGCTCTTCGCGGTGCTGATCGCGCTCGCCCTGGCCTACACCTACCCGGTCCGGGTCTACCTCGACCAGCAGGCCGACATCGAGCGGATGGAGGCCGCCCAGGCGGCCCAGCGCGAGGTGATCGAGGGCCTCTCCGCCGAGGCGGCCAAGTGGCAGGACAAGGCGTACATCGAGACGAAGGCCCGGGAGCGGTTCTTCATGGTCCGCCCCGACGAGACGCTGCTGGTCGTGCTCTCCGACCCCGAGGGCGCCGCCCGGGACGCCGGCGGGCCCGCCCAGCCGGCGAAGCCCGCCACGCCCGACCCCTGGTATGACACCCTCTGGTCCAGCGTACGGGCCGCCAACGGCGACCAGCCCGACAAGTGAGCAGCACCCGAGCACCGAACGAGAGATGGGCACCGTGACTGTTGTACCACCGCAGGAGCCGGCGGCGGACTCCGTACCCCCGCCGAAGCGCGAGCCGGCCACGGAGGCCGACCTGGCCGCGGTGGCCGCGCAGCTCGGACGCCCGCCCCGGGGCACCCGGGCGGTCGCCCACCGTTGCCCCTGCGGCCTGCCCGACGTGGTGGAGACGACGCCGCGCCTCGCCGACGGCACGCCCTTCCCGACGCTGTTCTACCTGACCTGCCCCCGCGCCACGGCGGCGTGCAGCCGGCTGGAGTCGGCCGGGCTGATGAAGGAGATGGCCGACCGGCTGGCCGCCGACCCGGAGCTGGCCGCGCGCTACCGCGCCGCGCACGAGGACTACCTGGCCCGCCGGGAGGCGATCGGCGAGGTCCCGGAGATCGCCGGCATCTCCGCCGGCGGCATGCCCGGCCGGGTGAAGTGCCTGCACGTGCACCTCGGGCACGCGCTGGGGGCGGGGCCGGGGGTCAACCCGTTCGGCGACGAGACGCTGGCGCTGGTGGAGAAGTGGTGGGCGGCCGGCCCCTGCGTGGACGTGCCGGCGGCCGAGTGACCATGGCGGGCGGGGGCGTGGCGGGGGCCGACGAGATCGTGGTGCGGCGGGCCCGCACCTCGGACGTGCGCGGCATCCGGCGACTGGTCGACACCTACACCGACGACCGGCGGCTGCTCAGCAAGGCCACCGTCACCCTCTACGAGGACGTGCAGGAGTTCCGGGTCGCGGTCCGGGCGGACGACGGCGCGGTGGTCGGCTGCGGCGCGCTGCACGTGATGTGGGAGGACCTGGCCGAGATCCGGACGGTGGCGGTCGACCCGTCCTGCCGGGGCCGGAAGCTCGGCCACCGGATCGTCGCGGAGCTGATCGACGCCGCCCGCGAGCTGGGCGTGGCCCGGATCTTCGTGCTCACCTTCGAGACCCGGTTCTTCGGCTCGTTCGGGTTCACCGAGATCGACGGCGCGCCGGTGCCGCAGCCCGTCTACGAGCAGTTGCTGCGCTCCTACGACGAGGGCGTCGCCGAGTTCCTGGACCTGGAACGGGTCAAGCCGAACACCCTCGGCAACACCCGGATGCTGCTGCGCCTCTGAACCGCCGCTCTCAGGCCCGGCGCGGGTGGGCGGCGAAGAAGGCCCAGATCAGCTCGGTGGCGACGAGGCCCGCGTCGGGGTCGGCGAGTTGGCCGGCCGGCGCGCCGGGCCACGAGTGCCCCATGTCCAGCAGCGTGTAGACGGTGACGTCGCTGCCGTCGGCGCACCGCGCGTCGGTGCGGGTGACGCCCGCCGCCCCCGCCGGTGGCCGACCCGATGCCGGTTTGCAGCCGAGCCGCCGCTGCCAGGTCCGGACGCCCTCGGTGAAGGCGTCGGCGTAGCGGTCCTGCCCGCCGATGAACGTGATCACCGACACCGGATGCTCGGGCATGTAGTCCTCGGGGGTCGTCCGGTGGCCGATGTAGCCACCGCTGACCACGCCGATCGCCGCGAAGACCCCGTCGACCTCGACGGCGGCCCGGAAACTCATGTCGCCGCCGTTGGAGATTCCGGTCAGGTAGATCCGGTCCGGATCGGCCCGCCACGTCTGGACGAGGTGCGCGGTGAGGGCCTTGAGGAACCCGACGTCGTCGGCCGTCCCGCAGCAGATCAGCGCGTTGAAGCCGGCGCCCCGACCGTCCGGGTACGCGACCAGGAAGTTCTCCCGGTCGGCCACCGCGTCCAGCCCGGTCGTCTCGCGCACCCCTGCGCCGCTGCCCGGATAGAAGTGCAGGGCGACCACCAGCGCGGTGGGGCGGGCCGGGTCGTAGCCGGGTGGGGCGTGCAGCAGGTAGCTCCGCTCGACCCCGTCGTGCGGCAGGGTCAGTCGGTGGTCACCGGCGGCGGGGCGCTCGACGGTCCCCGAAGGCGACGGGACCGGGGTCGCCCCGAGCCGCTCCCGATCCCCGCCGCCGCACGCCGTCGCGACGGTGATGAGCACCAGCCCCGTCAGCACTGCCATCGTCCGTCGCACGCCCCGCACTCCCCCTCCGTGACCCGGCGTCCACACTGGATTTCGCGCCGGGGACGGGTCAACCCTTTCGGTCCTGGCCGAAGGCAGGCAGTCTGCTGCCATGCTCCGCCTCCGCCTGAAACCGGCGGACCTGTGTCGGGTCCGGTTCGCCGACCGCCTGCATCCCGTCGGCACGGCCCTGCTGGCCTGTCAGGCGCTGCACGACCCCCGCACCGCCCGGATGACGCCGGGCCCCGCGGCGGACGCGGCGGCGGCGACGGGCCGGGTCCGGGCCGCCGCCGCCGTGCTGCGGCACTTGCTGCCCGCCCGCGGGCGGCTTCCGGACTTCCTCACTCCGTTCGACGGCCTGGAGTCGGTGGCCGCCGGTCTGGAGGCGATCCGGGCCACCCCCGCCCGGCGCATCCGGGCCGAGGTCTCCGCCGCGTACGCCGACCTGGCCGGGTCGCCGTTGCGCCGGCGGTTCGCCGAGGCCGACCGGGAGACGATGAGCCTGTTCGGCCGGGCGCTGGGCACCTGGCATGACGAGGTGCTCCGGCCACACTGGGCCGACCTGGCGGACGCGCACCGCCACCAGGTGGCGGGGGCGACCGGCCACCTCGCCACGCACGGGCTGGACGGCCTGCTGAACGCGCTGCACCCGGCGATCCGGTGGGAGGCGCCGACGCTGACCGTGCGGACGTGGTGGAACGGGACGGTGGCCGGCACCGGCCACGGCCTCATCCTGCTGCCCTCGCCGCTGGCCGGCCCGCACCCCCGGGTGCTGGTGGAACCGGACCGGCCGGTGCTGGTCGTGTATCCCGCGCCGCTGCCCCGCCGGGTCGAGGCGAGCGCCGCCGACCCACTCGGTCGCCTGCTCGGGGGCACCCGGGCGGCGGTGCTGCGCGGGCTCGCCGGACCGGGCCGACACACCACCACCACACTTGGCCGGGCGGTCGGGATCAGCCTCTCCTCGGCCTCGGAGCACGCGGCGGCGCTGCGGGCGGCCGGCCTGGTCACCAGCGTCCGGGAGGGCGGGGCGGTGCTGCACGGGCTGACACCGCTCGGCGCCGAACTGCTGGGCCGCGACGACAACCGGCCATCCACCCGGGGGCTGACGTAGGGTTGCTGCCGTGACGACGCGCGTGGCCGCCATCGACTGCGGGACCAACTCGATCCGACTGCTGGTCGCCGACCTGCCCGATCCCTCGGCGGGCCAGGACGCGCCGCTGGTCGACCTGAGCCGGCGGATGGAGATCGTCCGCCTCGGCCAGGGCGTCGACAAGACGGGCCGGCTGGCCCCGGAGGCCATCGAACGCACCCGCGTCGCGCTGGCCTCCTACGCGGCCGAGATCGAGAAGTTCGGCGCGGAGCGGGTCCGGATGTGCGCCACGTCGGCGTCCCGGGACGCCTCCAACGCCGCCGACTTCCGCGAGATGGTCGAGCGGACCCTCGGGGTCGCGCCCGAGGTGGTGACGGGTGACGAGGAGGCGCGGCTCTCCTTCACCGGCGCGGTACGCGGGCTGCCCGCCGGCACCGAGGAACCGTTCCTGGTCATCGACATCGGCGGTGGCTCGACCGAGTTCGTCGTGGGCACCCGCGCCGGCGGCGTCGAGGCGGCCATCTCGATGGACATCGGCTGCGTCCGGATGACCGAGCGGCACCTGCACGGCGACCCGCCGGGCCTGGACGAGGTCGCCGCCGCGCAGGCCGACATCGCCGTCGCAGTCGACCGGGCGCTGGCGGCCGTGCCGGGCCGGCAGGCCGCCACCCTGGTCGGGCTCGCCGGGTCGGTCACCACCGTGGTCGCCATCGCCCAGGGCCTCCAGGAGTACGACCCGGGCCGCATCCACCACGCCCGGGTGTCGTACGACGCGGTCGCCGACGTGACGGCCGACCTGCTCGGCAAGAGCCGGGAGCAGCGGCTCGCCATCCCGGTGATGCACCCGGGCCGGGCGGACGTGATCGGCGCGGGCGCCCTGGTGCTGCGGGTGATCATGGAGCGGGCCGGGATGGACTCGGTGGTCGCCTCCGAGCACGACATCCTCGACGGCATCGCCTGGAGCCTCGCGTAGCCGGCCGGGCAGCGACGCCGGCTGCGCGAGGTGGGAAACCGATGCGCGCCCGGTGTCGCCTTTGCGGCATGACAACCGGGAAACGAAGGATTTGAATAGCGGCATGAGCAGAGTGCCCAAGGTGCTGATCGCGGCGGCCGGCGTGACGGGCGTCGTGGCGTACGGGCTTCCGCAGCCGTGGTCGCTGGTGGCGGCCGTGGCGGACCTGCTGCTGGTCGGGCTGGCCGGCGGGCTCCAGCTCCGGGCCGGTCGCAACCGGGACGTGCTCCTGCGCCACCGGATCGAACCGTCCGAGCCCCTGGGATACCCGCAGCCCGACGGTCCGGCGACGTCCCGGTCCAAGCGGCGACCGCGGTGGCCCAGTTCCACGGTCAGGGAGGCCGCGCCTCCCACCAGCCGGATACACCGCCAGCCCAAGACGCGGCCGAACACCTTCCTCACCTCGGCGCCGGACCCGGTGCCCCCGCCCCCCGCTCCGCCCGAGTTAGCGCCCGACGTGCTTCACAGGCTGGTGAACCTGGAGACCCTGGTACGCACGACGAACGAGCGCGGGCAGCGGGCCCAGTGGTGGTTCTTTCTCGCCGGGGTCGCGGTGTCCATCCCGGCCGGTGTCGTGGTCAACCTGCTGACGGGCTAGCGGGACCCGAAACGGTGCCGTCAGCTTCGGAGACCCGTGCCGTCCACGACGCCGGTGACGAAGCGGGACCAGGCGGTCGGTCCGAAGGAGAGCACGGGGCCCGAGCGGTCCTTGCTGTCGCGGACCAGCACCACGCCGGGCAGGTTGTCGGCGACCTCCACGCACGAGGCGCCGCCGTTGTCGCTGCGCGTGGACTTGCGCCACCGGGCGCCGGTCAGCTCCATGTCTTTGCCACTTCCTGCATCAGGGCCAGCGACTGCCGCCGGGACAGCGCCTCTGAGCGGACACTTTCCCACCTGCGGTGCAGGCTGGCAATCTCCTCGGCGCGGTCCAGCACCTGGGCGCGCAGCGGGCTGTCGAGATGCGCCACCCAACCACCGTCGGCGTAGCCGGCCAGGATGAACGGCCCGGCAAGGCCCGGGTAGACGCCCACCTCGGTAGGAACCACATGTAGGTGGACGTGTGGACGGGCCGCCAACGCGATCAGATGTTCAAGCTGTTCGCGCATCACCCCGAGCTGGTCGACCACCGGCCGTCGCAGGATGCCCTCGTCGATCACCGCGACCAGTTGCGGTGGCTGGGCGCGGTCGAGGATCTGCTGCCGCTGGAGTCGGGCGGTCACCCGCTGCTCGATCTGGTCCGGGCAGTGAAGCCCGCCGCCAGCGAGGATCGCGCGGGCGTAGCCCTCGGTCTGGAGGAGGCCGGGCAGGACGGAGATCTCGAACCACCACAGCGTGGCCGCCTCCTGCTCGACGGCCACCCAGGGCCGGAACCAGGCCGGCGCGGTCTCCACGCTGACCAGCGGCAGGATCCGCCCGAGCAGGCCGCCGCTGTCCAGCGCCTCGTCCGCGCGCCGGACGAAGTCGAGCGAGGGCGTACGGCGGCCGATCTCCACCATCCCGACGAGCGAGCCGGAGTAGTTGATCCGCCGGGCCAGCTCCTCCTGGCTCAGCCCGCGCTCAGTGCGCAGCCGCCGCAGCTCTCCGGCCAGGAGATCCAGCGTCGACAGTTGGGGTCTCGTCATCACACCTCGCTCACCGGGCTTCACACGTCGGGCCGGGCGGGCCACCACCGGCCGGTGCCCGTCGCGTGACTTCCGACCGTAGTCGGGTGGTCACGATGATGGGGGTGACCCGGGGCCCACAGTGCCCTCACAACCCGACGAGGGGCGATGACGTGACGATCCGACGCCTCCACCCGATGTGGTGCGTGCCCGAGAGCGGCTGCGGGACCAGCGCGCTGCACCTGTCCCGCCTGCGGCCGGTCGCGCCGCGCGGCGACGAGGTGATCCAGGTGCGTGCCGCGCTCTGGCAGATGGACGTCGGGCGGCTGGCTCCGGCCGGCGTCCTGCTGGAGTTGTCGGCCGGCGACGATCCGGAGCGCTGGCCGATCGACCTGGCGCAGGCTCGCGCGCTGGTGCACGTACTCCGGGATCTGCTGCGGATCGCGGAGGAGGCGGCGCACCGCGCGACCTGACCCGCCGCGCGGCGCGCTCCTTTGACACTATTTCGCAATGCGCAGTAGTGTGCGAAGCGTGGACACCACACAGCTCCTGAAGGGCGTGCTGGATCTCGCGGTTCTCGCCGTCCTGCGCGAGGAGGACGGCTACGGTTACGACATCCTGCGCCGGCTCCGCGAGGCCGGGCTGGAAGAGGTCGGCGACGCCTCGGTCTACGGCACGCTGCGCCGGCTCTACGCCGCCGGCCTGCTGACCACCTACGTCGTGCCGAGCGAGTCCGGCCCGCACCGCAAGTACTACTCCCTCAACGCCGCCGGCCGGGACCAGCTCACCCGCTACGGCAAGCTCTGGCGCTCGTTCGCCACCACCATGGACGCACTGCTCGACGATCGGGGGATGGCGGCATGACCGTCACGGAGCAGGAGATCGCGGACTACGTCGCACGGGTGCGGGCCGCACTGGCCGACCTGCCGCCGGCACACCGCGACGAGTTGACCGAGGACCTGCCGGAACACCTCGCCGAGGTCGCCGTCGAGGCCGGCGGCAGCCTGGTCGAGCGGCTCGGCGCGCCCGAGGCGTACGCGGCCGAGCTGCGCGCCGCCGCCGGGGTCGGCGCCGTGGCCGGCGGACGCCGCCTCGACCGCCGCCTGGGCGCCGTCGTGGACCGGCTCCGCGCGCGGGCGCGGCGTTGGGACGTCCAACTCGGACCGCCCCTGGGGTACGCCACCGCGAGCGAGTTCCTCCGGCTGCTCCGGCCGGCCTGGTGGGTGCTGCGCGGCTACCTGGCCGCCATGCTCGTCACGGTGGCCACCACCGGTGACTCGTTCGGCGTGCTGCCCGAGCTGAACGGCAGCGCGCTGGCCGGCCTGGTGCTGCTCGCCGGCAGTGTGCTCGCCTCGATCTGGCTCGGCCACCACACGCCGGGCCTGAGCCGGCCCAAGCGGCGGCTGCTGCACGCCGGCACCGCCGTGCTGGTGCTCTTCGGGTTGGTCGGCCTGGCGGACATGAACAGCCGCGTCGGCTCGGGGGACTTCGGCTACGAGCAGATCTCGGTCGACGACCGGTACTCCCACGTCCGGGACGTCTACGTCTACGACAGGGAGGGCCGGCTGGTGGAGAACGCCCGGCTCTTCGACCAGAACGGCGACCCGATCCGCCTCGGCTACCCGCACTGCCCGGACGGGCGGGACCCGAACGGGGTCGGCAACCCGCTGCTGCGCCCGTACCCGTACTGCCCCGACCAGGCGCCGTTCGCGCCGTTCCCGCCGGCGGCCACCCCGCCCGCGCCCGGCCTGCCCCCGTTGGCGCCCACCGCGTCGGCCGACCCGTCCGGCCCGGTCCCGACGGGCAGCCCGACGGCCGGACCGACCGCGGTCCCGACCGCGGAGGCCCCGCCCGCGACGGAGGCCCCGGCCGCCACCCCGGCGCCGAGCCGGACGTGAGCCGGATCGCGTCCGGGAAAGCTGGGAAATAGCTGAACGGATGAGGTCGACGGGGCGGCGGCCGTCGTACCCGATCGCTACGGTGTCGTCTGCTCATCCACCCCCCGGAAGGACAACCCGTGTCAGAGCAGGTCGCACCGCCCCCCGCGCCGGACGCCGCGCAGCCCCCGTCGGCCTTCCCGGCGCCCCCGGCGGAGCCGGAGACGAAGAAGTCCGGCTCCAAGAAGGTGCTCGGCATCGTGGGCGCGATCGTCGCGTTCCTGGTCATCGCGGGGCTCAAGTTCGGCGTCGGCTCGGCGATCGGCAACTTCCTCAACAAGGACGAGACCGCCGACGCCAAGGTCGGTGACTGCATCGCCGAGCTGCCCGAGGTGACCGGCACCAAGGAGGAGGAGGTCGACGGCGCGAAGGTCGTCGAGTGCACCTCCACCGACGCCGTGTACAACGTGGTCGGTCGGGTCGACGGGCAGACCGAGGCGCAGGCCCGCTCCGGCGAGGCGTGCGAGCAGTACATCAAGGAAGACCAGGACGGTTACGTCTTCTACAGCATCGAGCCGGGCAAGAAGGGCTACCTGCTCTGCCTGACCAAGAAGGCCTGACCCGGCCCCACAGCACCACGGCACCGCCGACGGCGGCGCGGACGACGGTCCGCGCCGCCGTCGGCGTCTCCGCGTACGGCCGGCGAACGGGAGGTGAATGCCACTGTTCTGGCGTCTTCCCCGGGGTGCGCACGGCGTGGCAGGCTACCGGCACGTAGGACCACTGGGCGACCAGCCAACGATGACTGACCGCTAGGAGGACGGGCCGATGGGCGAAATGGTGAGCTTCACCAGCAACGGGGGTACGCGCGAGGGGTATCTCGCGATACCGTCCGGCGGTGCGGCCAGCCCAGCGGTCATCGTCATCCAGGACTGGTGGGGGCTCGTGCCCCACATCACCTCCGTCGCGGACCGGTTCGCCGAGGCCGGGTTCGTGGCCCTCGCCCCGGACTTCCGCCACGGCGGCCCGGCCAGCAAGCCCGACGAGCCGCGCCAGATGCTGAACAGCCCGCAGATGGACGAGGCGGCGGCGGACATCGCCGCCGCGGCGGACTACCTCGCCGGGCGTTCCGAGGTCACCGGCAAGGTCGGCTGCGCGGGCTTCTGCGCCGGCGCGAGCCTGGCCCTGTGGGCGGCCAGCCGCAGCGAACGGATCGTCGCCACCGCCGCCTTCTACCCCCGGCTGCCCTGGGACGGGATGCGCTCCGAGTGGGCCGACTACGCGGGCAAGGCCGCCCTCATCCACTGCTCCGAAGCCGACGGCACCTCCGCCGCCGACGGCGTGCAGACCGTCCGCCGCGCCGTCGAGACCGCCGGCGGCACGTGCCAGACCTACGACTACCCCGGCACCGCGCACGCCTTCTTCAACGAGGACCGGCCGGAGAACTTCGACCAGCGCGCCGCCGCCACCGCCTGGGCGCGCACCCTCGAACTCTTCCGGGCCAAGCTTGGCTGAGCCGCGTACGCCCGACGAGGTGGTCGCCCGCGCCGCGCGGGCGACGGACCTCGCCGACCTCGACGCCGCCGTCAGCGACTGCTTCGCCTGCCCCCGCCTGGTCGAGTGGCGCGAGGAGGTGGCCCGCACGCGCCGGGCGGCCTTCCGCGACCAGGAGTACTGGGGCCGGCCGGTGCCCGGCTTCGGCGCCCCCGACGCGCGCATCGCCATCCTCGGCCTGGCGCCCGCCGCGCACGGCGGGAACCGCACCGGCCGGATCTTCACCGGCGACCGCTCCGGCGACGTGCTCTTCGCCGCACTGCACCGCGCCGGGCTGGCCAACCAGCCGACGAGCGTCGCCGCCGACGACGGTTTGTCCCTGCGGGACACCCGCATCTTCGCCGCCGTGCGCTGCGCGCCGCCGGACAACAAGCCCACCCCGGGCGAGCGGGACACCTGCGCACCGTGGCTGCACCGCGAGGTCGCGCTGATCCGGCCCACCCTGCGCGTCGTGGTCGCGCTGGGCGCCTTCGCCTGGTCCTCGTGGTGGCCGGTGCTGCGTCAGGTGTACGCCCAGCGCCCGCCCGCCCCGCGACCGGCGTTCGGTCATGGGGCACACTGGTCCGGCACGGCCGCACCGGAGCTGCTGGGCTGCTACCACGTCAGCCAGCAGAACACCTTCACCGGACGGCTGACACCAGGGATGCTGGACGACGTGTTCGCCCGGGCGAAGCAGTTGGCCGGGGTGGACTGAGGCACGCGGGGGCGGTGGCGATGACGGACGGAACGCGTCGGCCCGCGACGCACCCCCCGGCGGCCCGGAGGTAACCCCGGATGGATCTGAGCGTGCTGCGCAGGTGGTGGCCGGTCGCCGCGGTCGGCGTCCTGCTCGCCGTCGCCGCGTTGGCGTCCGCCCACTCGTCGATCGGCGCCAGCCGGATCCCGCCCGCCGCCGACAACCTCCCCTACGTGCCGGAATACCCGACCGCCGAGCCGGCCGCGTCGATCCCCGTCGAGCCCCGGGACGCCGGCGAGGCCACCCAGGCGAGCATCCCGCCGTGGCTCGGCACGGTCGCCCTCGTGCTGCTGGGTTCGGCCCTGCTCGCCGCGTTCGGCTACCTCGCCTGGACGCTGGTCCGGGGCGCGATGCGCCGCACCACCCGGGCGCTGCCGCAGCAGCGGAACCGGCGTACGGCCGAGGGCACCGCCCGCGAGGTGGCCGCCGCCCTCGACGCCGGCCTGGTGGAGCTGGACGACGCGGACGCCGACCCGCGCGCCGCGGTCATCGCCTGCTGGGTACGCCTCGAAGAGGCCGCGGCCGGCGCCGGTGTGCCCCGGCTGGCCGGGGACACCCCCACCGACCTGGTCACCCGCCTGCTGCGGGGCGACCCGTCGGCGGGGGTGCCGGCGATCGTCAGCGCCGACGTGCTGGCCGAGTTCGCGCACGTCTACCGCGAGGCCCGGTACGCCACCCGGCCCGTCGACGAGCGCACCCGCGACCAGGCCCGTGCGGCGCTGCGCCGGCTCCGCGCCGAGCTGACCGCCGTGGTCGCCGGCGACGCCGGGGTGCCGACGTGACCGGGTCGTGGCGGGCGCGCGCCCGGCGTGATGAGGTGGCGCGGTGAGCAGCACCAGCATCGACGACCTGCTGAGCTTCGAGGAGGAGCGGCCGGGGCACGCCGGCCGGTCCCGGGGCGGGCGGGCCGGCCGGGTGTTCCGCGCCCTGGCCGGCATCGCGGCGGTCGTGGTGGTGCTGGTCGCCGGCCTGCGCGTGGTGGGCCTCCGGGTCTCCCTGCCGGTCCTGGTCGCCGGGGTGGTCGCGCTGTTCGTGGTGCGCCGGGTCGTTGCCGCCCTCGCCCCCCCGCCCCCGCCCCGGGCCGGTGCCCGGGCCCCGGCCGGCGACGACGACGGCACGTGGAACTGGGTTGCCCGGGACGCGCTGCGCACCGCGATCAACGGCTGGGAGCGCCCGCTGGACTGGTGCGAAAGCAGCCGGGAGCGGTTCGCCGAGCGGGTCCTGCCGCGGCTCGGCGAACTGGCCGACGAGCGGCTGCGTCAGCGTCACGGCCTGACCCGCGAGTCGGACCCGGCCCGCGCCCGCGCCCTGCTGGGCGACCGGGTCTGGACCTTCCTCAGCACGCCCTCCCGCCGCCCCCCGTCGCCGCGCGACCTCGCGGCGATCGTCGCCGAACTGGAGAAGATATGAACGACGTGGACCGCAGCATGCCCGCCGCGGAGGTCGGCCACCTCGCCCGGTCGGTGCTGGAGGCGGTCGGTCAGGTCGTGGTCGGCAAGCGGGACGCGCTGGAGTTGGTCCTCGCCGGCATCCTGGCCGGCGGGCACGTGCTGCTGGAGGACCTGCCGGGCCTGGGCAAGACGCTGACGGCCCGCTCCTTCGCGCAGGCGCTCGGGCTGGACTTCCGCCGGCTCCAGTTCACTCCCGACCTGCTGCCGGCCGACGTCACCGGATCGTTCCTCTACGACCAGCGCAGCGGCGACTTCGCGTTCCGGGCCGGCCCGGTCTTCACCAACCTGCTCCTCGCCGACGAGATCAACCGGACCCCGCCGAAGACCCAGTCGGCCCTGCTGGAGGCGATGCAGGAGAAGCAGGTCTCGGTCGAGGGCGTCACCTACCGGCTGGACGAGCCGTTCCACGTGCTGGCCACCGCCAACCCCATCGAGTACGAGGGCACCTACCCGCTGCCCGAGGCGCAGCTCGACCGGTTCCTCCTCCGGGTCTCCTTCGGCTACCCCGAGCACGAGGAGGAGTGGGAGGTGCTGCGCCGGCGGATGGCCCGCCGCCGCGAGGAGGCGGACATCAAGCCCGTGGTCGACGCGGCCACCCTGCGCGCCATGCAGGCCGCGCTGGAGGACGTGGTGGTCGAGGACTCCGTCGGTCGCTACATCGTCGCGCTGACCGCCGCCACCCGGGAGCACCCGTCGGTGCTGGTGGGCGCCTCGCCGCGCGGCTCGCTGGCGCTGCTGTTGCTGGCCCGGGTGCGGGCCGTGATGGCCGGCCGCGACTACGTGGTGCCGGAGGACGTCAAGGAGGTCGCGGCGCCCGCGCTGGCGCACCGGATCACGCTGCGTCCGGAGATGTGGCTGCGCCGCGTCGACCCGTCCTTCGTGGTCGGCGAGGTGCTGGAGGCGACCCCGGCGCCGGCCAGTGGGGCGCTGCCCAGCTACGCCGCCGGCCGGCCCGGGCACTGATGGTCGCGCCCGCCGTGCCGCCCCGCACCGAGCCGCCGGAGCAGGGGCCGCAGCCCGCGACCGGCTGGGTGCCCACCTGGGCGCTCGGCCGGGCGGTGCTGCTCACCGGCCTGCTGCTGATCGCGGGGGTGCTGCTCGGCCGGGTCGACCTGATCGTGCTGGCGGCCCCGTTCGCGATCGGCACCGCGTACGCGTTGCGCCGCCGGCCGGCCGCCCTGCCGCAGGTCTGGATCTCCGCCGACGAGGGGCACCTGGTCGAGGGCGGCGAGCTGACCGGCACGGTCAGCGTCGGCAACCCGGACGTGCTCGACTACGACGTGGCGGTGGTCCGCAGCCGGGTCTCGCCGTGGCTGCGGGTGGAGCGGGCCACGATCGCCGGGACGGTGGCCGCGCCCGGGGCCCCCTCGGCCGTCGTCCCGTCCGTCGCCGACCGGCCCTTCGTGACCGCCGTCCCGACCGACGCGGCCGTCGACCTGGAGCTGGCCGGCACGGCGTTGCGCTGGGGCCGGCACCCGGTCGGCCCGGCCGGCGCCCGGGTCGCCGCCGCGCAGGGCCTGCTGGTCTCCCGCGCGGTGGTCACCGAGCCGGCCCGGGTCCGGGTCTACCCGAGGACCGAGCCGTTCGACGCGGTCGAGGCGATGCCCCGGGCCGCCGGCCTGGTCGGGGCGCACCACTCGCGCCGGCCCGGCGAGGGCGGGGAACTGGCCGGCGTGCGGGTCTTCGCCCCCGGCGACCGGCTGCGCCGGATCGACTGGCGCGTGTCGCTGCGCGCCCGGCAACTGCACGTCGCGGCCACCCTCTCCGACCGGGACGCCGAGGTGGTGGTGCTGCTCGACGTGCTCGCCGAGGCGGGCCGCTCCGGCGGCGTGTCCGGTGCCGCCTCCGTGCTGGACACCACGGTCCGGGCCGCCGCCGCTATCGCCGAGCACTACCTGCACCGCGGCGACCGGGTGTCGATGCTGGAGTACGGCCCGGCCGCCCGCCGGCTGCGCCCGGCCACCGGCCGCCGGCAGTACCTGACCGTCCTGGAGTGGCTGCTCGACGTGCGCGCCGAGTCCTCCCCGCACGAGCCGTTCGACCAGGTCTTCGGGCCGCAGTTGCTCTCCGCGGACGCGCTGGTGGTGGTCCTCACCCCGCTGCTGGACGAGCGGTCGGCGCAGATGCTGGCCCGGCTGGCCCGCTCGGGGCGGTTCGTCGTCGCGGTGGACACCCTGCCGGCCGACCTCGCCCCGCCGAAGGACCGGGGCTGGGCCGAGGTGGCGTACCGGCTGTGGCGGCTGGACCGGGACACCATGATCGGGCAGTTGCGGGAGCACGGCGTGCCGGTGGTGCGCTGGGCCGGCGCGGGCAGCCTCGACCAGGTGCTGCGGGACGTGGCGCGGCTGGCCACCGCCCCGAGGGTGGGGGCGCGATGAACCCGGTCATCGAGCGGGTCCGGGCGGTGCGGTACGCCGCCGCCCGGGTCAGCCTGACGCCGCTGCTGGTCCGCGTCGGCATCTTCCTCACCACGCTGGTCGGGCTGGTGGTGGCGTACCCGTCGCAGGTGCTCCTCGGTCGGCCGCTGCTCGCCCTGGTCGTGGTGGCGCTGCTGCCGGCGCTCGGGCCGCGCCGGGTCTGGCCGACCTTCGCCGCGCTGGTCACGGTCGGCGGTTGGCTGGTCGCCACCGACGGGTACGGCCGACCGATCGCGCTCTGGCGGCTGCTCGCCGTGGCGGCCGTGCTCTACCTCACGCACACCCTCTGCGCGCTGGCCGCCGTCCTGCCGTACGACGCGGTGGTCGACCCGGACGTGATCGTGCGTTGGCTCGCGCGGGCCGGCGCGGTGCTGCTGGGGACCTTCGTGCTCGGCGTGCTCCTCGTGGAGGTCGGCGGCCTCGGCGACGGCGCCGGAACCCAACTCGCGACCGCGGCCGGGCTACTGGCGGCGATAGCGTTGACAGCGTTGCTGGGGTGGCTGCTGCGCCGTCGTTAACCTGCCGGTAACGGCAGTTGCGCAGGTCACAAGGGTTGTGCTCCGTCACAGAAGAGGAGCGCGATCGGGATTAGCCGGGCTACGCCGGGAAAGATAGATGACGTGAATCCGAAGCGGATCCTTGTGGTGGGTGCCGGGCACGTCGGTCTCTACGCGGCCCTGCGCCTGTCGAAGAAGCTCAGCTCCCGTGAGGCTGAAGTCATCGTGGTGGACCCTCAGCCCCACATGACCTACCAGCCCTTCCTGCCCGAGGCGGCGGCCGGCAACATCTCGCCCCGGCACTCCGTGGTGCCGCTGCGACGCGAGTTGCGGCGGTGCAAGGTGGTGGCGGGCACCGTGACGCGGATCGATCACGACCGCAAGACCGCCGTGGTGCAGCCGATCAGCGGCCCGACCCGGGAGATCCCGTACGACCACGTCGTCGTCGCCCCCGGCTCGGTCTCGCGGACGCTGCCGATCCCCGGCCTGCACGAGCACGGCATCGGCTTCAAGACCATCGGTGAGGCCATCTACCTGCGCAACCACGTGCTGGACCGGCTCGACGTGGCCGCCGTCACGCCGGACCCGGAGGTCCGCCGGTCCGCGCTGACCTTCACCTTCGTCGGCGGCGGCTATGCCGGCATCGAGGCGCTCGCCGAGATGGAGGACATGGCCCGGGACGCGCTGAGGTACTACCCGGAGCTCAAGCCGGAGGACATGCGCTGGGTGCTGGTCGAGGCGACCCAGCGGGTGCTGCCGGAGGTCGACCGGGACATGGGCGCCTACACGGTCCAGCAGCTGCTCAAGCGGAACATGGACATCCGGCTGGACACCCGCCTGGAGTCCTGCGTCGACGGGGTGGTGAAGCTCTCCGACGGCGACAGCTTCCGCTCCGACACCATCGTCTGGACGGCCGGTGTCAAGCCGTCCCCGATGCTGGACGCGACGGACTTCCCCCGCGACGAGCGGCGCCGGGTCACCTGCCTGCCGACCCTCCAGATCGTCGACGGCGACCGGGCGGTCGAGGGTGCCTGGAGCGCCGGTGACTGCGCGGCGGTGCCGGACCTGACCAAGGAGCCGGGCAACTACTGCTCGCCGAGCGCCCAGCACGCGGTCCGCCAGGCCGCCCGGATGGCCGACAACATCGCCAACGTGGTGCGCGGCCGGAAGCCGGTGGAGTACAAGCACAAGCACGCCGGCAGCGTGGCCAGCCTCGGCCTGCACAAGGGCGTCGCCCAGGTGTACGGGATCAAGATGACCGGCTGGCCGGCCTGGTTCATGCACCGGACGTACCACATGAGCCGGATCCCGTCGTTCAACCGGAAGGTCCGGGTCGTGGTCGACTGGTCCCTGGCGTTCTTCCTCAAGCGTGAGGTGGTCGCCCTGGGCCAGCTGCACGACCCGCGCGAGGAGTTCGCCGAGGCGTCCCAGCCCGCCGGTGCCAGCCGGTCCTGACCGAGCGAGACAGCAGGCCTCGCGCGGAGGGGCCTGCTGTCCGTGTGGGGCGGGTTCACGCCGCGCCGCGAGCGGGCGGGCGTACGCCCGTCAGACCCGCCAGATCCAGGCGTCGGCGATCCGGGTCGACGGCCCGTAGAGCTGCTCCAGCGTGCCGCGCAGGCTGTCGGCGTGCGGGGTGTCGACGGCCAGCGCGACGCAGGAGGCACCCCAGAAGTCGGCGTCCTTCGCGGCCTGCCGCCGCTGCTGGTCCCCGATCACCGGCTGCCCGCCGCGTCTGGCGACCTCGGTCAGCAGGGCGGACGTGGGCAGCTTGTAGGTGCCCATCGCCGCCGTGCCGTCCCGGCCGTACGGGCCGATGAAGAAGCCCTCCGGCATGCCGAACGCGGCGTCGGCGGCGGTGGCCCAGCGCATCGGCCACGGCTCCTGCGGCGTGGCGAGCGGCACCGGCACCAGCACCCCGCCCGGCTCGACGCACTGCCGCCAGTGGCCGGCCGTGACGAACTCCGGCACCGGCGGGCGCTCGGCGGTGGGCAGCGGGGCGGGCAGCAGCGGCAGCAGCGCCACGCCGACCGCCGCCGGGACCAGCCGCCGGGCCCGGCCCGCGCCGCGCAGCGCCCGGTCGGCCGCGAGCACCAGCAGCGTGGCGATCAGCGGGAGCGTCGCGAGGGCGAACCGCATCGGCAGCGCGCCGTCCACCACGGGCAACCCGGAGAGCAGTGCGTACGGCCCCGGCACGGCGGTGCGCTCGCCGTCGAGCACCACCCGGGGGCCGAGCGACAGCGCCCCCATCGCCAACGCCCCGACCACGCACGCGACGGCCAGCGGGCGGCGACCCAGCCAGACCGCGCAGGCGGCGGTGACCAGCAGCAGGGGCCACCCGAGGAAGGTGTTGTACTCGGCCGGGCCGGTGGTCAGCCGGGCGGCCTCGTCGCTGCCGAGCACCGACAGCGGCGACACCGTCCACCAGCTGCGCAGGTCCGCCGAGAAGTAGTGCGGGCTGAACATGCCGTCGGCGACGCCCTGCGGGCCGGCGAACTGGAACCACAGCGGCCAGGCCAGCACGAGCAGGGCCAGCCCGGTGGCGAGCATCATCCCGCCGGCGAAGCCGGGCAGGGCGCGGCGGGCCAGGCCGCGGTCCGTCGCCGCGTACGTGACCGCCATCACCAGCAGCGTGATCGCGCAGAGGAAGAGCACCTCCTCGCCGATGAAGACCTGCGCCGTGACCGCCGCCGCCAGCCCGACGGCGGAGCTGACCATCCGCCGGCGGTCCGGCCCGTCGGCGGTTTCCCCGCCGGCGGGGTCGGCGGCGCGCAGCAGCCGGACCACCAGCCAGACGATCACCGGGACCAGCCACTGGGCGGTCATGTGCAGGTGGCTGTTGGTCTGCGAGACCATGCCCGGGCCGAAGCCGCAGAGGGCGGCGCCCAGCGCGGCGGCGACCCGGTGGGCGCCCAGCGTCCGGGTGAAGAGCAGATACCAGGCGACGGCGGTGCCGGCCAGGTTCGCCAGCGCCAGCAGCGCGAAGGTGATCGGCGCCCCGAGCAGCAGGGTGACCGGGGCGAGGAGGATCCCCAACGCGATGACCGTGGTGTTGGTCATCAGGTTCACCCCGTCCGGCGCGTTGAGCCGGTCGGTGAGCAGGTCGAAGTCGCCGAGCAGCGCCCGCGCGTCGGCGGCGAGGAACCACTCGTAGAGGGCCTGGTCCGCCGGGTTCAGCGCGAGGACCCGGGTCGCCGGGTCGGGCCAGAGCCCGTGGGTGAGCCAGCCGGCCAGCGCGACGAAGAGGAGCCCGACCGTGACGCCCGCCCGGTGCCGGGAGACCGTGGTCAGCAGGCGGGCCGGCGAGAGCCGGCGCGGCAGCCGGTCGGCGGCGAGGACGGCCTGGTCAGGGGCGGCGTCGGGGGCCGTGGGGGCTGCGCTGCTCACGGCCTCGACCCTAGTGCGACCCGGGCGTCGGGGTACGCCGGGTCGCCGCCGACCCGCTACCGTGACACTGCACCAGGCGTGTCGGCGCGCCCGGTGTCACCCGCCCGGGTGGTGGAACGGCAGACACGGCCGCCTTAAAAGCGGCTGCCGCAAGGCGTGCGGGTTCGACCCCCGCCCCGGGCACCCGACCACTCTCAGCATCCGCTCAGCTTGGCGATCACCACGGGGCTGCCCTGGGCGTTTACTCTTGAGGGGCACGTTCACGTGCAACGACCCCCTGAGGGAGGCCTGACAGTGAAGACTTCGAACCCGGTGCTCGCCCGGCTCGGCCAGGCGGCCGAGCGGGAGCGTTCCGCCGGGTACGCCCCGACCGGGCCCTATGGACAGCCCGGCTACCCCCAGCAGTACCCGACGGAGGCCGGCTACCCGGCGGCTCCGCCGGCCGTCAACACGATGTCGATCGACGACGTGGTGGTCAAGACCGTCACCCTCCTCGGCATCCTCGGCGTCTCCGCCGCGGCCGCCTGGGTGCTGGTGCCGGACGCCCTGCTCGGTGCCGCCTGGATCGGCGCGGCGGTGGTCGGCCTGGTGCTCGGCCTGATCATCTCGTTCTCCCGGATGGCGAACCCGGCGCTGGTGGTCGCGTACGCCGTCGTCGAGGGCGTCTTCGTCGGCATGGTGAGCAAGTTCTTCGACTCGCTCTACGACGGCATCGTGCTCCAGGCGGTGACCGCCACCTTCGGCGTCTTCTTCGTGATGGCGATGCTCTACAAGGCGAAGGTCATCCGGGCGACCCCGAAGTTCGTCAAGGGCATGATCGCCGTGATGGCGGGCCTCTTCGCCGTCATGCTGATCAACCTCGTGCTCGCGCTCTTCGACATCAACACCGGTCTGCGCGACGGCAGCCCGCTGGCGATCGGCTTCAGCCTGGTCTGCATCGTGGTCGCCTCGCTGAGCTTCGTGCTCAGCTTCAAGGAGGTCGAGGACGGCGTCCGGATGGGCCTGCCGCAGCGCTACTCCTGGGTCGCCGCCTTCGGCATCCTGGTGAGCCTGGTCTGGCTCTACATCGAGATCCTGCGCCTGCTGAGCTACTTCCAGGGCGACGACTGACCGTCGCCCGCGACCGACCGGCGCCCGTCCCCGCTGCCGCGGGGGCGGGCGCCGTCGTTTCGCATTCGCGCCGGTCCCGGCGTTTCCCGCCGCCGCCCGGCCGCCGGGGGCAGAGTGACTGCGTGGGGGTACGCCGACCAGGGAGGCGACGTGCGCAGCAGCAACCCGGTGCTCACCCGGTTCGACGAGACCGCCCGGGTGCAGAGCCGGGTGCTGGGCGCCGGCGACCCGGAGGCGATGACCGTCGACGACGTGGTGGCCCGTACGGTCGGGCTGCTGCTGCTCACCGGGGCCACCGGCGCCGCGGCCTGGCTGCTCGTGCCGCCGGCGGCGTGGCTCCCCGCCGCGCTGGCCGGCACCGCGCTGGCCGGGATCGCGCTGGTCGTGGTCATCTCCTGGCGCGGCATCACCAACCCGGTGCCGATGGTCGGCTACGCCCTGCTCCAGGGGCTGCTGCTCGGGGTGGCCAGCAGGGCCTTCGAGCTGGTCCACCCGGGCATCGTCATCCAGGCGGTCACGGGCACCTTCGGGGTCTTCCTCGGCATGGCGCTGCTCTACCGGGCCCGCCTCGTCCGGGCCACGCCGCGGCTGGCCCGGCTGGTCGTCGGCACGCTGTTCGGGATCGTCGTGCTCAGCGTGGTCAACCTGCTGGCGTACCTGGTCTCCGGCCGGCAGGGGCTGGAGGTCTACGGACTGACCGGCGAGGTCGGCTGGTTGCCGTACGCCTTCTCGGTGGTGGCGATCGTCGCCGGCGCGTTCAGCTTCGTCCTCGACTTCGACCTGGTCGAGCGCTCGGTACGCGACGGCCTGCCCCGCCGCTACGCCTGGCTCTGCGCGTTCGGCCTGCTCACCGGCCTGGTCTTCCTCTACTGGCAGTTGCTGCGCCTGCTCGGCTACCTGCGCCGCTGACCCGGCCGCCACCCCGCCCGGCCGCGCCCGGCGGGGTGGGTTCGTAGACTCGGGCGGTGAGCGCAGGGGAGCTGAGCCGGGCGGTGGACCTGCTGGTCCGTCAGGTCGGGCACTGGCAGCAGCCGCGCTGGTCGGCCACGGCCGCCGGCGGCAACGTGTCGCGTGCCGACCTGGTGCACCGGTTGGTGCAGGAGGTCGCCAACCTGGCCGCCGACGCCGCGGGCGAGCCCCGGCGGGTGGTGCCCCGGCTCGACAACGACCTCGCGCTGCCCGACCAGCTCCGGGTGGTGGCCGCCGACCTGGTGGCCGCGGCCCCGCCGCCCGAGGCGCTGGCGAGGGCCGCCGCCGAGGTGACGGCGACCCGCGACGCGCTCTAGTTCCGTTCCCGCCGGTCCCGCCCCGCGGGCGGGAGCGCCGGCCGCCCGCCCTGGTCTTCGACCGGCTGCCTTGGTCTTCGGCCGCCCTGCTCTCCGCCGGCCTGTGGGTCAGCTCAGCCGCTCGACGACCATGGCCATGCCCTGGCCGCCGCCGACGCACATGGTCTCCAGGCCGATGGTCCTGTCGTGCCAGTCCAGGGCGTTGAGCAGGGTGCCGGTGATCCGCGCGCCGGTCATGCCGAACGGGTGCCCGACGGCGATCGCGCCGCCCATCACGTTCAGCTTCTCCAGCGGGATGTCGAGCTGGCGGTACGAGGGGATCACCTGGGCGGCGAACGCCTCGTTGATCTCCACCAGGTCGACGTCGTCGATGGTCATGCCGGCCCGCCTGAGCGCCTGCCGGGTGGCCTCGACCGGGCCGAGGCCCATGATCTCCGGCGACAGGGCGGTCACGCCGGTGGAGACGATCCGGGCCAGCGGGGTGATCCCGAGGTCCTTCGCCTTCTGGGCGCTCATGACCACCACGGCGGCCGCGCCGTCGTTGAGCGGGCAGCAGTTGCCGGCGGTGATCCGGCCGTCCGGGCGGAACACCGGCTTCAGGCCGGAGACCGCCTCCAGGGTGACCCCGGGCCGGGGGCCGTCGTCGGTGCTGACCACCGTGCCGTCCGGCGTGGTGACCGGGGTGATCTCCCGGGCCCAGAAGCCGTCGGCGATGGCCTTCTCGGCGAGGTTCTGGCTGCGTACGCCGAACTCGTCCATGTCGGCGCGGGTCACGTCGTGGACCTGGGCCAGGTTCTCGGCGGTCTGCCCCATGGCCAGGTAGATGTCCGGCAGTTCGCCCGCCTCGCGCGGGTCGGTCCAGACCGGGGCGCCGCCCAGGGCGCGGGCCTTCGACCGCTCCGCCGCCGCGGCGAAGCGCGGGTTCTCCCAGCCGCCGCCGACCAGCGCCTGCGCCTCGGGCGGGAGGCCGTCGGAGTTGCCGCGGGCGTACCGGGAGACCGTCTCCACGCCGGCGGAGATGAAGACGTCGCCCTCGCCGGCCCGGATCGCGTGCATCGCCATCCGGGTGGTCTGCAGCGAGGACGCGCAGTAGCGGGTGAGGGTCGCGCCGGGCAGGGTGTCCAGGCCCATCAGGGTGGCGACCACCCGGGCCATGTTGAAGCCCTGCTCGCCGCCGGGCAGGCCGCAGCCCAGGTAGAGGTCGTCGATCTCGGTCGGGTCGAGCTGGGGGACCTTGTCCAGGGCGGCCCGCACGATGGTCGCGGCGAGGTCGTCCGGGCGGACGTCGCGCAGGGACCCCTTGTGCGCCCGGCCGATGGGGGAGCGGGCGGTGGCGACGATGACGGCGTCGCGGGACGACTCAGTCGGCATGGAGTCAACGTTAACCCGTCGGTAACTTCGCGCGGAAGCTGGCGGCAGACCGGGAAATGTCACGTCCGGCGGGGCGCGACGCCCGGCGGGACGCGACCGCGGCGGCCGGCGGGTCAGCGGCGGGACGAGACCGCGGCGGCCGGTGGGTCAGCGGCGGGACGCGACCGCGGCGGCCGCCGCGACGGCGGGCAGCAGGGCGTGTGCCCAGACCCGGTAGCCGTCGGCGGAGGGGTGGTAGCCGTCGTGGCACAGGGTGCCCGCGTCGGCGCGGAACACCGGACCCGTCTCGGTGGCCAGGTCGACCACCGTGCCCCCGGCGTCGAGCACCGCCGCCGTCTGCGCGCGGGCGACCCGCCGCCCGGACCAGCCGACCAGGTGCCGCAGCGGCGGCGCGATCGCGCGTACGGCGCCGAGGTCGGGGCAGGTGCCGACGACCACCTCCACCCGGGCCTCGCGGAGCCGGTGCACGGCCGCCGCGAGGTAGGCGGCGGCCTCCGCCGGCCGACGCAGGGTGGTGGCGTCGTTGGCGCCGATCAGGATCACCGCCACGTCGGGGCGCTCGCCGAGCAGCGCCCGGGCCACCTGGGTGGCGAGGTCGGTCGAGCGGGAGCCGGAGACGCCGACGCTCGACAGGTGCACCTGCCGGCCGTTCGGGCCCTCGGCGAGCAGGTTGGCGAGCTGGCCGCCGATGGTGTCGTCGAGGCGTTCGACCCCGACGCCGAGGGCGGACGAGTCGCCGAGCAGCACCAGCCGCAGCGGTGCAGCGCCGGCCCGCCCGACCGTGGCGCGCAGCGCCAGCCCGAGCTCCGGCTGGGCGTACTGGCGGTGCCGGGCGACGAAGGCCTGGCCGGCGAGGACGGCGGCGCCGCCGACCGTGCCGGCGATCAGGGAGAGCGCCGCGGCCCGACCCAGTCGACCGGCGAGCCCCGAGGGGATGAAGCGCTCGCTCATGCCAGTCCCTCCAGAGTGGGTGAGTCGGCGGCGGGGCCGGGTTGCGGCACCGCGCCGACACCGAAGAAGGCCCGTCGGCGCAGCTGCGCCCACCGACCGGCGGGGCCGCGGTCCCGCCCCCGCACCTGGGTGCCGCTGACCTCGGTGCCCGCGTGCCGAGCGGCCTCCTGGGCGGCCGCGGGGAGCGAGCGTACGCCCTCGCCCCGGGCCGGGGTAGTGCGCCGCTCCTGCCCGGCGCCCAGCGCGGACAGCACGGTCGGCAGCAGCGCGGCGGCGGCCACGGCGTAGCCCTCCGCCGAGGGGTGGAACCGGTCCCAGGCGAACATCCGGGTCGGCTCGGCGGTGAACCGGGGGCCGAGCAGGTCACCGAGGGAGACCGTCCAGCCGCCGGCCTCGACCACGGCCACCGTCTGGGCGGCAGCGAGCTGCCGGCTCCAGCGCCGGGCCAGCCAGCGCAGCGGCGGCTGGATCGGGCGGATCGCGCCCAGGTCGGGGCAGGTGCCGACGACCACCTCGCAGCCGGCGGCGCGCAGCGTGCGGACCGCCTCGACCAGGTAGCGCACCGCCAGGCCGGGCGGCGTGCGGTTGGTCACGTCGTTGCCGCCGATCAGGATCACCGCGACGTCGGGCCGGCACTCCAGCGCCGCCTCCACCTGGTGCTTCAGCACGGCCGAGATGGCGCCGACCACCGCGAACCGGTGCAGCCGGACGGGCCGTTGCAGGCGGCGGGACAGGCCGGTGGCGAGCAGGGCGCCCGGCGTCTCCCGGCGGCGGTGCACGCCGTAGCCGGCGGCCGACGAGTCGCCCAGCACGACCATGGTGACCGGCGGGCCGGGCAGCTTCGCGCCGTAGACCCCGTCGCAGCGGGGCGGCGGCGCCTCGGCCATCGGGATCGTGCGGCGGGCCTGCCGGGCCTGCCCGAGGAGCACGCCGCCGGTCGCCACCGCGGCGGCCGCCGTGGCGCCCGTGCCGATCGCCGCCAGGCGGGCGATCTGCCGAGCGCGCTGCCAGCGCGAACCAACCGGGACAGCGGAACCAACGACCCCCATGCAGCGACATTATCGCGCCGGGACGACACGCCGCCGTCGTCGTGTCGGCTCGCGGGTGGCTGGAAGACGACCGCCCTGGGTACCTGTTCCGGTGACCGGGCGACAGTTGCGCCGGCACGTCACCCTGGCACGCGGAGAGGGGCCGAACATGGGGAAGACATTGAAGCGGAGCGCCGCGTTCAGCGCGCTGGCTAGGGCGCTCGCGGCGGGGTCGCGGCGCGGGCCGTCGCTCGGGGCGCGGCTCGCGGCGCTGCCCCGGATGATCCGGGCGACCACCCGGGGGGAGTACGACGGCGGCCTGCGGCTGGCCCTGATGACCGCCGCGACGGCGTACATCGTCTCGCCGATCGACCTGCTGCCGGAGATCCCGCTGGCGATCTTCGGGCTGGCCGACGACGCGGTCATGGTGACCTGGCTGGCCGGCAGCGTGCTCGCCGAGACCGAGCGGTTCCTGGAGTGGGAGGCCCGCCGCAGGTCCGTGATCCCCGGGCACGTGGTGTCCTGAACCGACGTACCCTGGGGCGTCGAGAAAACGTCTGCCCGGCCGCCGCCGGCGGCGCCGGAGGAGAAGGGCAACAACGAGGTGCGGTACTACGACAACGTCGTCGAGCTGATCGGCAACACCCCGCTGGTACGGCTGCGCAACGTCACGGCCGGCATCCAGGCCACCGTGCTGGCGAAGGTGGAGTACCTCAACCCGGGCGGGTCGGTTAAGGACCGGATCGCGCTGCGGATGGTGGAGGACGCGGAGAAGGCGGGCATCCTCCAGCCCGGCGGCACGATCGTCGAGCCGACCAGCGGCAACACGGGCGTGGGCCTGGCCCTGGTGGCCCAGCTCAAGGGCTACAAGTGCGTCTTCGTCTGCCCCGACAAGGTCAGCCAGGACAAGCAGGACGTGCTGCGGGCGTACGGCGCGGACGTGGTGGTCTGCCCGACCGCCGTGGCGCCGGAGGACCCGCGCTCCTACTACAACGTCTCCGACCGGCTGGCCCGGGAGATCCCCGGCGCCTGGAAGCCCAACCAGTACAGCAACCCGGCCAACCCGCGCTCGCACTACGAGACCACCGGCCCGGAGCTGTGGGAGCAGACCGGGGGCGGCCTCACCCACTTCGTGGCGGGCGTCGGCACCGGCGGCACCATCTCCGGCATCGGCCGCTACCTGAAGGAGGCGTCGGAGGGCCGGGTCAAGGTCATCGGCGCCGACCCGGAGGGCTCGGTCTACTCGGGCGGCACCGGCCGGCCGTACCTGGTCGAGGGCGTCGGCGAGGACTTCTGGCCGGAGACGTACGACCGGGGCCTCGCCGACGAGATCATCGAGGTCTCCGACAAGGCGTCGTTCGAGATGACCCGGCGGCTGGCCCGCGAGGAGGGGCTGCTGGTCGGCGGCTCCTGCGGCATGGCCGTGGTGGCCGCCCTGGAGGTGGCCCGCAAGGCCGGCCCGGACGACGTGGTCGTGGTGCTGCTGCCAGACAGCGGCAAGGGCTACCTGTCGAAGATCTTCAACGACAACTGGATGGCCCGGTACGGCTTCCTGGACAACTCCGGCACGGAGCCGACGGTCGCCGACGCGCTGGCCAACAAGCCGGGCGGCCTGCCCGAGCTGGTGCACGTCCACCCGACCGAGACGGTCCGCGACGCGATCGACTACATGCGCGAGTACGGCGTCTCGCAGCTGCCGGTGCTCAAGGCCGAGCCCCCGGTGGTGACCGGCGAGGTGGCCGGCTCGATCGCCGAGAAGGACCTGCTCGACGCGCTGTTCACCGGTCAGGCGCACCTGCACGACACCATCGAGCGGCACATGGCCGATCCGCTGCCGATGATCGGCGGCGGGCAGCCGGTGAGCGAGGCGGTCGGCCTGCTGGAGAAGTCCGACGCCGCCCTGGTGCTGGTCGACGGCAAGCCGAAGGGCGTCCTCACCCGGCAGGACCTACTCGCCCACCTCGGCGCCCGCTGACCCGACGTATCCCGTGTAAGGAAGGGCCCCTTGTTAACGCTATGCGTTAACAAGGGGCCCTTCCTTACACGGTGGCGCGGTCAGAGCGGTCGGTCGTACCGGAGCTGGGGCACGACCACCGGGCCGAGGTGCTCGTCGCGTGCGGTGCCGGTGTGGACCCAGCCGCCGCGCTCGTAGAAGCGCCGGGCGTGCGCGTTCGACGCCAGCACCCACAGCACCGCCCGCGACCAGCCACGCGAGCGCATGGCGTCCAGCGCGTCGACCATGAGGGCCCGCCCGGTGCCCCGGCCGCGCTCGGCCGGGTCGAGGTGAAGGGCGTTGAGCAGGCCCGTCGCCGGGTCGCCCTCGTCGTCGGGGCCGAGGTAGCTGAAGCCGACCAGCCGGCCGTCGCGTTCGGCGACGGTCATCCGGTGGTCGTCGCGCTCCCACCCCCACCGCTCGGCCCAGTACCGCCCCATCGCCTCCGGCCCCGGCTCGGCCAGCGCCTCGGGCGGGACGAACGACGCGTACGCCGCGACCCGGGACCGCTGGTGCAGGGCGCCGACCGGCATCAGGTCGGCGGCGGTGGCGGGGCGGAGGGTGACCGTCACCCGGCCGAGGCTACCCGCCGGGGCGGGACCTGCACGGTGGTCAGGTCCTCGGCGATCACCAGGTCGCCGTCGAAGTGCGCGCGGGCCTCGTCGGCGAAGCGGCTCGTGTCCGCGTACCGCTGCGAGAAGTGGGTGAGCACGAGCCGGCGTACGCCCGACTCGGCCGCCACCCGCGCGGCCTGGCCCGCCGTGAGGTGGCCGACCTCGGCGGCGAGCGCGGCCTCCGAGTCGAGGAAGGTCGACTCGATGACCAGCAGGTCGGCGTGCTCGGCGAGGGCGTAGACCCCGTCGCAGAGCCCGGTGTCCATCACGAACGCGAACCGCTGCCCGGGCCGGGGCACGCTCACCTCCTCCCGGGTGACGCGGCGCCCGTCGAGGTCGAGGTGGCCGACCCGGATCAGCTCCCCGACGGCCGGCCCGGCGATGCCGTACGCGGCCAGCTTCTCCGGCAGCATCCGGCAGCCGTCCGGCTCGACGAGCCGGTAGCCGTACGTCTCGATCGGGTGCCGCAGCCGGCGGGCCTCCAGCGTGCCGACGCCCAGGGTGATCCGCTGCCCGTCGGCCTCGATCGGCTCGACGCGCAGCTCGGCGGTCTCGTGGAAGGAGCTGGCGTGCCGCAGCCGGGCGAAGTACTCCGCGCCGCCGGCCGGGAAGTGCACCGCCACCGGGTGCGGCACCCGGTCCAGCGAGAGCCGCTGGATGGTGCCGGGCAGGCCGAGGCAGTGGTCGCCGTGGAAGTGGGTGACGCAGATCCGGGTCAGGTCGGTGGCGGTGACCGTGGAGTGCAGGAGCTGCCGCTGGCTGCCCTCGCCCGGGTCGAAGAGGATCACCTCGTCGTCCCAGCGCAGCACGTACCCGTTGTGGTTGCGCTGCCGGGTCGGGGCCTGGCTGGCCGTCCCGAGCACCACCAGCTCGCGCATCGACACGGTTGACCTCCGGCTGCGTCGACCACCCGGCCCGGAAATGGGTCGACCCCCGGGGCTTCCGCGCTCGCGCGCGGGCCGACTGGACTGGGCCGGCACCCCGGGGGTCGGGTGGCTGTCGTGGATTCGCCGCACCGCTGCCACACGGTCTCGACGATGGTGCCTGTGCCCGCCTCGCGGCGGACGGGATAACTGTCGAGGACAGCGGCTAGCGGACAGCCACCTCACGAGTCCGATTGCTATACAAGTCTGGACCACCTCCTTTCCCGTGTACGGCCACGCTATCCAGCGACCGGGCCGCCGGCAACGGATTTCGATCACAGGCCCCCGAGGAATACGTCTAGGTGGTTTCCGCGATGCCGATGGGTCCCTCGCGGGGGCCCTCCTCGCTGGCCGGCTGCACGGCCAGCGACGGGAAGTCGGCCAGGTCGCCCTCCGGCTCGGCGTCCCACTCGGGGAAGACCAGGTCATTCTGGAGGTAGAGGCAGAGCAGCTGGGTGAGCTGGCGCAGCCCGTCGAGGTGGGTGCGCTCGTGCCCGTGGGTGGCGTCCACGCCGAAGCCGAGCAGCGCCACCCGGGCGTGCGCCCCGGCCTCCACCGCCGCCGCCACGTCCGAGCGGTAGTAGTCGAAGACGTCCCGGACCAGGCGCACCCCGTGCTCGGCGGCGATCGAGGCCAGGTTGCGGGTCAGGTGGTAGTCGAACGGCCCGACGCCGTCGCCCATCGCCAGGGTGGCCGCGTCCTCCCGGGACTGCTGGCCGGGGGCGACCACCGCCGCGTCCACGGAGACGATCTCCGCGACGTCCGGGTCCAGCCCGTGGCTGGCCCCGTGCCCGATCTCCTCCGTCACGGTGACCAGCAGGTGCGCGGTGACCGCCGGGCGTACGCCGGCGTCGACCATCGCCTTGAACGCGGTCAGCACCGCCGCCACGCCCGCCTTGTCGTCCAGGTGCCGGGACTTGACGTACCCGGCGGGGGTGACCGTCGGGTTCGGCAGGAACGCGACGAAGTCCCCGGCGTCGATGCCCAGCACGCGGAGGCCGGCGATGTCGTCGACCGGCTCGTCGACCCGCACCTCGACCTGCTCCCAGCCGATGCCCTGGGAGTCGACGGCCTCGTTGTAGCGGTGCCCGCTGGCCTTCAGGGGGAGCACCTGCCCGGTGATCACCCGGTCCAGGTCGTCGGTGAAGATCCGCACGTGCGCGCCCTCGGCGAACCGGGCGCTGTGCGTGCCGATCGGCTTCAGCTCCAGCCGGCCGTTCTCCTTCAGCCGCTTGACCATGCCGCCGATGGTGTCGGTGTGCACCACGATCGCCCGGTCGGCACCGGTGGAGCGGGGGCCGGGCAGGAAGGCGCTCAGCGCCCCGCGCCGGGTCAGCGTGGAGCCGATGCCGAGCGCGGAGAGCCGCTCGCCCACGTACTGCTGCACGTGGTCCGTACGCCCCGACGGGCTCGGGATCTCCAGCAGCTCCACCAGCACCTGGCGCAGGTAGTCCAGGTCGATCTCCAGGGGCCTCGGGCTCACGCGGCGCCTCCCGGACCGACCGGGGACCAGAGCCGCCGCGGCGCGCGGGTACCCGGGAAGAGCAGGTCGACGAAGCGCTCGGCGGTCGGCTGCGGCTCGTGGTTGGCCAGGCCGGGCCGCTCGTTGGCCTCGATGAAGACGTGCTCGGGCCCGTCCGGCGCTCCGACCAGCAGGTCCAGCCCGGTGACCGGGATGTCCAGCGCGCGGCTGGCCGTCACGCACGCCTCGGCGACCGCCGGGTGCAGCTCGGCGGTGACGTCGTGGATGGTGCCGCCGGTGTGCAGGTTGGCGGTCCTGCGTACGGCCAGCACCTGCCCCTCCGGCAGCACGTCGTGCAGCTCGTGGCCGGCCTCGGCCAGCACGTCCCGGGTCATGTCGTCGATCGGGATCGTGGACTCGCCGCCCGTGGCGGCGGCCCGGCGGCGGCTCTGCCGCCCGATCAGCTCGGCGATGTCGTGCACCCCGTCGCCGGTGATCGAGGCGGGTCGACGGACCGCGGCGGCCACCACCTCGTGGTCGATGACGACCACCCGCAGGTCCTCGCCGGCGCGCATCTCCTCGATCAGCACGTCCGGGCAGAACCGGGCGGCCAGCTCGACGGCGGCGGCCAGCGCCTCGGGGGTGCGTACGCCCACCGTGATGCCGTTGCCCTGCTCGCCCCGCGCCGGCTTGACCACCACCCGGCCAACCTCGGCGAGGAAGGCGGCGTCGCCGTCGTCGCCCGTGGCGGTCCGCCCGCGCGGCACCGACAGGCCCGCCTCGGCGAGGATCCGGCGGGTCACCCGCTTGTCGTCGCAGCGGCTCATCGCCACCGCCGAGGTCAGCTCCGACAGCGACTCGCGGGTCAGGACGGTGCGCCCGCCGCTGGTCAGCCGCAGCTCGCCCCAGGCCGGGTCGGTCACCTCCACCCGGATGCCGCGGCGCATCGCCTCGTCGGCGACGATCGTCGCGTAGGGGTTGAGCTGGTCGTACCCGTCCGGCGTGGCGGGCAGGAAGAGCCGCTCGTTGATCGGGTTCTTCCGCTTCACGCAGAGCGTCGACGTCCGGTAGAAGCCGAGCCGCTCGTAGAGCCGGATCGCCCCGGCGTTCTCCGCGAGCACGGACAGGTCCACGTACGCCCGGCCGCGCGCGACCAGCCGGGCGGCCAGCGCGGTGATCAGGGCCTGGCCGGTGCCGGGCGGCGCGGTGTTGAAGTCGACGGTGAGGCACCACAGGCTGGCCCCGTTGTCCGGGTCGTCGAAGACCGCGACGTGGTCCACGCCGGTGATGGTGCCGACGACCTCGCCGGTGGCGTCCTCGGCGACCAGGTGCAGGAAGCGGTCGGTGCGGGCGTTGGCCACGAGCACGTCGACCGGGGCGGTGACCATGCCGTTGCGGGCGTAGATCCGGTTCACCGCGTCCGCGTCGGCGGCGTCGGCCAGTGAGCGGATCGCCAGCCCCGGGACGTCGTCGTCGGCCGGCCGGTCGCCGCCGAGCGGCAGCCGGTAGGTCAGCGACGGGTCGATGAACAGCTCGTCGGGCAGCCGGGACACCAGCACGTGCGGGTCGCGCAGGTAGATGCAGATGTCCCGGGAGCCGGCGGCCTCGGAACGCAGCACGGCGGCGACGGCGGCCTGGTCGGCGAAGGTCTGCCCGAAGACGAGCCGGCCCCAGCCGCAGTCCAGCACCACGTCGGTGTCGCCCTCGCGGGCGGGCGTCTCCGGTGTGCCCGGGGCCATCGGGTCGCCGCCAGGCCCGACCCGCTCCCGTCGCCGGCCGCCACGGAACCGGTCGGACCGGGCCGTGCCGGTCGCCAGGGTGTCGGTCACGGTCAGTCGATTCCGTGGCTCTGGAGCCACATTTCCAGGAGTCCGAGTTGCCACAGCTTGTTTCCGTTCAGCGGGGTCAGTTCGGCGTTCGGGTCGGCGAGCAGCGCGTCGACGTAGTCGGCGCGGAACAGGTCGCGGCGGCGGGCCTCGGGCGCGGAGAGCGCGTCGCGTACCCGGTCGAGGAGCTTGCCCTCCAGGTGGGTGAGGCCGGGGACCGGGAAGTATCCCTTCGGCCGGTCGATGACCTCGTGCGGCAGCACCCGGCGGCCGATCTCCTTGAGCACCCCCTTGCCGCCCTGCGCCAGCTTGAGTTCCGGCGGGCAGCTCGCGGCCAGCTCGACGAACTCGTGGTCGAGGAACGGCACCCGGGCCTCCAGCCCGTGCGCCATGGTCATGTTGTCCACCCGCTTGACCGGGTCGTCGGTCAGCATGACCTGGGTGTCGATCCGCAGCCCGGCGTCGACCGCGGTCTGGGCGCCGGCCCGGCCGAGGTGCGCGGCCACGAACTCCCGGGCCGGATCGCCGTCGGTTAGCCAGGCCGGGTTCAGCACCCGGGCCAGCCCGGCCGCGTCCCGGTCGAAGAACGCCCGGGCGTACGTGTCCAGCGCCTCGTCCCGGCCGACCTTCGCCAGCGGCGGGTACCAGTGGTAGCCGCCGAGGACCTCGTCCGCGCCCTGGCCGGACTGGACCACCTTGACGTGTTGTGACACCACCTCGCTGAGCAGGTAGAACGCCACGCAGTCGTGGCTGACCATCGGCTCGGACATCGCGGCGACGGCCGCTTCCAGCGGTGGCACCAGGTCGGCGGCGGCCACCCGGATCTGGTGGTGGTCGGTGTCGAACGTCTTCGCGACGAGGTCGGAGTAGCGGAACTCGTCGCCCTCCCGGCCGCCGACGGAGTCGAAGCCGATGGAGAAGGTGGCGAGTCCGCGCTGGCCCTCGCCGGCGAGCAGGGCGACCACCAGGCTGGAGTCCAGGCCACCGGAGAGCAGCACGCCGACCGGCACGTCGGCGACCATCCGCCGGCGCACGGCGGTGGTCAGCGACTCGAGCAGGGCGTCCTGCCAGTCCTTCTCGGACCAGCCGGCCCGCTCGGCGGCGCGGGTGAAGGCCGGGTCCCAGTAGACCCGCTCGGAGGTGCGGCCGTCGGCCTCGTAGACCCGTACGGTCGCCGGGGGCAGCTTGGCGACGCCGCGCAGGATGGTGCGCGGCGGCGGCACGATGCTGTGGAAGCTCAAATAGTGCGCGAGCGCGACCGGGTCGATGGTCGTGTCGATCCCGCCGCCGGCCAGCAGCGCGGGCAGGGTGCTGGCGAAGCGCACCACGCCTGGCGTCTCGGCCACGTAGAGCGGCTTGATGCCGAGCCGGTCCCGGGCCAGCACCAGCCGGCCGGTGTCCCGTTCGCTGATCGCCACGGCGAACATGCCGACCAGATGGTCGACGAAGTCGAGCCCCCACTCCGCGTACGCCTTGAGCACGACCTCGCTGTCACCGGAGGAGAAGAAGCGGTGGCCCTTGTCCTGGAGCTCCTCGCGCAGCTCGCGGTAGTTGTAGACGCACCCGTTGAAGACTCCGGTCAGCCCCGCGCCCGGGTCGACCAGCGGCTGCCCGCTCGCGGCGGAGAGGTCGATGATCTTCAGTCGTCGGTGTCCGAGGGCCGTCGGGCCCTGGGCCCAGACGCCGCTGTCGTCGGGCCCCCGGTCGCTCATCGTGGCCGCCATGCGCTCCACCGCCGACACGTCGGCGCGCGAGCCGTCACGGCGGAACTCTCCCGCAAGTCCGCACATGCGGGGCAATGCTGCCAGAGGCTGGTGCGGTTCGCCCGTTGAGCTGATGTCGGGGGAGTGGGCGGTTGCTAGGATGCGCGCCTTCGCGTGTCAAGCCCCCGGGCTGGCCGGAGTTTTCCCGCCCGGCATCGCCTGGTGCCTGATTGGAAACGGGTCTGCGGTGTGACAAACACCGCAGACCCGTTCACGGGCGTCGCGCGGGCTCAGCCGGCGGTGCGGGCGATGCCCACCGGGCAGCTCAGCCCGTTCGGGCCGTGGTTGCAGTACCCGTTCGGGTTCTTCGTGGGCGCGAGGTACTGCTGGTGATGATCCTCGGCAAAGTAGTAGGCGCCGAGCCGGTCGATCTCCGTGGTGATCTCGCCCTTGCCGGCGCGCGCCACGATCGGCGCGAACGCGTCCCGCGACGCCTGCGCGGTGGCGAGCTGCTCGTCGGTGGTGGCGTAGATCGTCGACCGGTACTGGGTGCCCACGTCGTTGCCCTGGCGCATGCCCTGGGTCGGGTCGTGGTTCTCCCAGAAGACCTTGAGCAGGTCCTCGTAGCTGATCGTGCTGGGGTCGTAGACCACCTGGACCACCTCGGCGTGCCCCGTCATGCCCGAGCACACCTCCTCGTACGTCGGGTTCGGCGTGATGCCGCCCGCGTAGCCGGCCGACGTGGTGAACACGCCGGGCAGGGTCCAGAACAGCCGCTCGGCACCCCAGAAACAGCCCATGCCGAACACGGCCACCTGCGAGCCCTCCGGGAACGGACCCTTGAGGGGGGTGCCCAGCACCTCGTGCCGATCCGCGACGGGCATCGCGATCAGACGACCCGGCAGGGCCTGGTCGGGGGTGGGCAGCTCGGCCTTCATACGGCGCAGGAACACGGTGGGACTCCTCTCGTACCTCTCCCAGCGTGCAACACCTCCGGACCCGCCTTCCTTACCCGCCCCGCCGCCACTCAGGCCGTCAGGCGGGGGCCAGGGCGACGGTGATCCGGGTGGCATACGCCCGCGCATCGGCGTCGTCGGCGTAGCGGGTGCGGGGCCAGAAGAAGCCGCGCAGACCGTCGCCCTTCGTTCGGGGCACCACGTGGGTGTGCAGGTGCGGGACCGACTGGGACACCTTGTTGTTCATCGCCACGAACGTGCCACCGGCCCCCAGACCGGTCTCCACCGCCAACGCGAGCCGCCGGACCAGACCGAAGTAGCCGGCCAGCCCCTCGGCGGGCAGGTCGGCCATGGTGACCAGGTGGGTGCGCGGAACCACCAGCACGTGCCCCTTGAAGACCGGCCGGGTGTCCAGGAAGGCGACCCCGTCCGGCTCGTCGGCGACCCGGAACGCCGGCACCCCGCCCGCCACGATCCCGCAGAACACGCACCCGCCCACCCGGGCAGGGTAACCGCCGCCGCGAAGGGCGGTCGTGCGGTGGCAGAGCCGGGTGATCCGTCGGGCGCGGGTTGTGACGCCTCCTGCGGTCCCGGCGACTAGCCTCACGGGAATGAGTCACGGCTTCGAGACGCTCGCCATCCACGCCGGTCAGGACCCGGAAGCCCGCACCGGCGCGGTGATCCCTCCGATCTACCAGACCAGCACGTACGCCCAGGACGCCGTCGGCGCGCCCCGGCTGGGCTACGAGTACAGCCGCTCCGGCAACCCGACCCGCGACGCGCTCCAGGAGTGCCTCGCCGCGCTGGAGGGCGGGGCGGTCGGCCTCGCCTTCGCCAGCGGACTGGCCGCCGAGGACACCCTGCTGCGCACCGTCTGCAAGCCGGGCGACCACGTGGTGATCCCCGACGACGCGTACGGCGGCACGTACCGGCTCTTCGCCCGGGTCGCCGAGCGCTGGGGCCTGGACTACACCCCGGCGCGGGTCTCCGACCCGGACGCGATCCGGGCCGCCGTCGAACCCGGCCGGACGAAGATCGTCTGGGTGGAGACGCCCACCAACCCGCTGCTCGGCATCGCCGACATCGCCGCGCTGGCCGGGGTCGCGCACGACGCGGGCGCCCTGCTGGTGGTCGACAACACCTTTGCCTCGCCGTACCTCCAGCAGCCGATCGCGCACGGCGCGGACGTGGTGGTGCACTCCACCACCAAGTACGTCGGCGGTCACTCCGACGTGGTCGGTGGCGCGTTGGTCACGGCCGACGCGGGGCTCGGCGAGGAACTGCGCTACCACCAGAACGCGATGGGCGCGATCAACGGCCCCTTCGACGCGTGGCTCACCCTGCGCGGCATCAAGACCCTCGGCGTCCGCATGGACCGGCACTGCGACAACGCCGAGCGGATCGCGGCCTACCTGGACGGGCACGCCAAGGTCGGTCAGGTCATCTACCCGGGGCTGCCCTCGCACCCCGGCCACGAGATCGCCGCGAAGCAGATGCGCCGGTTCGGCGGCATGATCTCGTTCCGGGCCGCCGGCGGCGAGGAACACGCCGTGGAGATCTGCAACCGGGCGAAGCTGTTCGTGCTCGCCGAGTCGCTGGGCGGCGTGGAATCCCTGATCGAGCACCCGGGCCGGATGACACACGCAAGTGCTGCCGGCTCGCCGCTTGAAGTTCCCGGCGATCTCGTGCGACTGTCTGTCGGCATCGAGACGGTCGACGACCTGCTCGCCGATCTGGAGCAGGCGCTGGGCTGACCGCTGGCTGGGAGGGTGGCCGTGCAGGACATCATGCCGACCTGGGTGGGGGCGACCGCCAAGCAGATCGCCCGGGGCGTACGCCGGGGCGACGTCACGGCCACCCAGGTCGTCGCGGACCACCTCGACCACATCGCCCGGGTCGACGCCGACCTCGCCGCGTTCCGCACGGTACGCGGCGGGGAGGCGATCACCGAGGCGGAGAAGGTCGACGAGCAGGAGGACCTGGCCAACCTGCCGCTGGCCGGGGTGCCGGTGGCGGTCAAGGAGAACACCCCGGTCGCCGGCCTGCCCACCTGGAACGGGTCGGCCGCGGTCCGTACGCCCGTGGCCGAGGCCGACCACGAGGTGGTCCGTCGGCTGCGCGGCGCCGGTGCGGTGATCCTCGGGGTGACCCGGATGCCGGAGCTGGGCCTCTGGGGGATCACCGACGACGAGACCGCGGTCACCCGCAACCCCTGGGACGCCGGGCGTACCCCCGGCGGCTCCTCCGGCGGCGCGGCCGCCGCGGTCGCCGCCGGGCTGGTGCCGATCGCCCACGGCAACGACGGCCTCGGCTCGATCCGCATCCCGGCGGCCTGCTGCGGCCTGGTCGGGCTCAAGCCGGGGCGGGGCGTGGTCCCGTGCCAGCTCGGCGCGGAGGACTGGTTCGGCCTCACGGAGCACGGCATGCTCACCAGCACGGTCGCCGACGCGGCCGTCGGCTTCTCCGTGCTGGCCGGCCGCCGCCCGGAGACGCTGGTCCCGCCGCAGCGGCTGCGGGTGGGCGTCTCGCTCCGCTCGCCGGTGCGGGGCGTGCACCCCGACCAGCCCAACCGGGACGCGGTCGCCGCCGCCGGCCGGCTGCTCGCCGCCGCCGGTCACGACACGGTGCCGGCCGATCCGGTCTACCCGACCGCGCTGGGCCTGCAGGGGATCGCCACCTGGTTCGCCGCGGCGGCCGCCGACGTGCGCGCCGCCGGGCTGGACCGGCGCGGCCTCCAGCGGCGCAGCCGCCGGCACGTCGCCCTCGGCGAGTGGGCGCAGCGGCGCGGGTACGTCCGGGAGGCCGACCGGGCCGCCTGGCGTGAACGCTCGATCGGCTTCTTCGCCGACCACTCGATCGACCTGCTACTCACCCCGGCCCTGGCCACCGTGCCGCCGGAGGCCGCGAGTTGGTCCGCCCGGTCCTGGCGGGCCAACATGCTGGCCAACATCCGGTACGCCCCGTTCGCCGCGCCGTGGAACGTCGCCGGCCTGCCCGCCCTGGTGGTGCCGGTCGGTCGCCGTCCGGACGGGCTGCCGGTCGGCGTGCAGCTGATCGGCCCGCCCGGCTCCGAGTTGCTGCTGCTCGGCGTCGCTGGCCAGTTCGAGATGCAGGCCCCCTGGTCCCGCCACGCCCCCACCTACCCCCGCACCCCCGCCCCCGTCTAACCCCCCGCCCCGCGATCTTGCGGTTTCCGCCCCGGCAAATGGGGATGAACGGTGCGCTTCTTTGCGGGCCCAAGGTGCAAGATCGCGGATGATTCTGGTGTGGGCGTCGGTGCGGGCGGCGGGGGCGGCGGGTGGCACGATCAGGGCATGACGGAACTGGTCGGTCTCGCCGACGTACGCGCCGCGCGGGAACTGCTCGCGGGCGTCACCCGGACGACCCCGCTGGAGCCCTCCCGCCCGCTCAGCGCGGCGCTGGGCGGGCCGACGTGGCTCAAGTGCGAGAACCTGCAGCGCGCCGGCTCGTACAAGGTGCGCGGCGCGTACGTGCGGATCTCCCGGCTGTCCGAGGCGGAGCGGGCCAACGGCGTGGTCGCGGCGAGCGCCGGCAACCACGCCCAGGGGGTGGCGCTCGCCGCCGGCCTCGTCGGCACGCACGCCACGGTCTTCATGCCGGTGAACGCGCCGCTGCCGAAGGTCGCCGCCACCAAGGGGTACGGCGCCCAGGTCGAACTCGTCGGCAACACCGTCGACGAGTCCCTGGTCGCGGCGCAGACCTTCGCCGAGCGGACCGGGGCGACGCTCATCCACCCGTTCGACCACCGGGACGTGATCGCCGGCCAGGGCACGGTGGCCCTGGAGATCCTCGAACAGTGCCCCGAGGTCAGGACGATCGTCACCGGGGTGGGCGGCGGTGGGCTGGTCTCCGGCATGGCGGTGGCCGCCAAGGCGTTGCGGCCCGACGTGCGCGTCATCGGCGTGCAGGCGGCCAGCGCGGCAGCCTTCCCGCCCTCCCTGGTGGCCGGCGAGCCGGTACGCCTCCCGTCGTTCAGCACGATCGCGGACGGCATCGCCGTCGGGCGGCCGGGGGAGATCACCTTCGCCCACGTCCGCAAGCTGGTCGACGAGATCGTCACGGTCTCCGAGGAGGACATCTCCCGGGCGCTGTTGATGCTGCTGGAGCGCGGCAAGCAGGTGGTGGAGCCGGCCGGCGCGGTGGGCGTGGCGGCGTTGCTGGCGGGCGCGGTCGAGGTGGAGCCGCCGGTCGTGGCGGTGCTCTCCGGCGGCAACATCGACCCGCTGCTGATGCTCCGGGTGATCGAGCACGGCCTCGCCGCGGCCGGCCGCTACCTGCGGGTGACCGTGCGCTGCACGGACCGCCCGGGGCAGCTCGCCTCGCTGCTCAGCGAGATCGCCGAGCACCGGGCGAACGTGGTGGACGTGGAGCACCAGCGGGCCAACCCGCACCTGCGTCTGGGCGAGGTGGAGGTGGCGCTGTCGGTGGAGACCCGGGGCGTCGAGCACTCCGACACGCTGATCAGCGCGTTGCGGGCCAGCGGCTACCAGGTGGTCTTCGCGGCTGAGGCGTGACACCGGTCGGTGTCACGCCTCAGCGGGGTGTGCGGAGTGTCGTCCGGCTCTCACCGCCGTCTGGCGGCGTGCGAGTGCCGGGCGGTGCGGATCAGCCGGAGAACGGCTCGAAACCGACCACGGTCACCTTGATGTCGGCGCCGCTGGGGGCCGTGTAGGTGCAGGTCTGACCGGCCCGGCCGCCCAGGATCGCCTTGCCCAGCGCCGACTCCGGGCTGTAGACCGTCAGGTCGGTGGTCGACGCGATCTCCCGGGAGCCGAGCAGGAACGTCTCGGTGTCGTCCTTGTCGTCGTCGAAGTAGATCGTGACGACCATGCCGGGGGACACCACGTCGGCGGTCGGCGCCTCGCCGACCTGCGCGGTGCGGAGCAGCTCCTTCAGGTAGAGGATGCGCCCCTCGGCCTTGCCCTGCTCCTCGCGGGCCGCGTGGTAGCCGCCGTTCTCCCGCAGGTCGCCCTCCTCGCGCCGGGCGTTGATCTCGGCGGCGATGACCGGCCGGTTGGCGATCAGCTCGTCGAGCTCGGCCTGGAGCCGGTCGTATGCGTCCTGGGACAGCCAGGTGGCGGGCGCCTCGTTGCCAGTGGACACAGGCGGTCTCCTCAGATGTGCGTGCTGGCTGACAGGTGAACCTCCAAGCTACCAGTGCGGTACGACACGGGGGTGTCGACGATCACCGGCGGCACCCCGTCCGGCGCCGCCGTGTCGCCTGTGCCGGCGCGTCCGGCCCGCGTCGTGGCTGCTCAGGCCGGGGGCCGGCAGCGCACCACCTCGCCGATGAAGGGGCGGGCACTGGTGACCAGCCGGTGCTGCGCCGTCACCTGCCGCTGGCCCGGCCGGGCGGTCACCGTGACCTTTTCCTTGGCCACCTCGGCGCCGGCACGGTCCCGGGCGCGCAGCAGGCACACCGCCGACCCGCCCTCGGGCACGATGACCCGGAAGTCGACCAGCACATGGCTGTCGGTGATGCCGGTGTAGGTGATCACCTGGGCGTCGTAGTTCGGGTCGCCGTACTGCCGGTAGAGCCGGACCGTGACCAGGCTCAGGACCGCGACGAGGACGACCACGAGCAGCGCCGCCAGCAGCGGCCGGCGGCGGCCCGGTTCCCGGCGGCGGCCGTACCGGCCGGGCGGGAAGGCCGGCGCGCCCGGCGGAATTGTGGCGTGCGTCTCGGTCACCGGCGGGTATCTCCTGGCGTTGTTGTCGGCGGCATCGGCAAGAATGGCAGAGTTCCATCCTCCCAGCCCGTCCCGTCGTCAAGAATGACACGTCGGCACCGCCAGGTCCCGGCGCGGGGGGAGGATGCCGGCAGGTCAGCCGGGCGGTCCCGCGGGGGGTCCGCCGGCAGAGCCAGAGACGAGGAGCGCCGACGTTGGCAGAGCGACTGCGACTGATGGCCGTTCACGCACACCCTGACGACGAGTCGAGCAAGGGCGCCGCGACCACCGCGAAGTACGTGGCCGAGGGGGTCGACGTCCTGGTGGTCACGTGCACCGGCGGCGAGCGCGGCAGCGTGCTCAACCCGAAGATGGACCGGCCCGACGTCTGGGCCAACATCGCCGAGATCCGCCGGGGTGAGATGGACGCCGCGCGGGCCATCCTCGGCGTCGAGCAGGCGTGGCTCGGCTTCGTCGACTCCGGTCTGCCCGAGGGCGACCCGCTGCCGCCGCTGCCGGAGGGCTGCTTCGCCCTCCAGGACGTCGAGGTGGCGGCCGGCCCGCTGGTGCGGCTGATGCGCCAGTTCCGCCCGCACGTCGTCACCACGTACGACGAGCAGGGCGGCTACCCGCACCCCGACCACATCATGACGCACAAGATCAGCGTGGCGGCCTTCGACGCCGCCGGCGATCCGGAGCGCTACCCGGAGCTGGGCGAGCCGTGGCAGCCGCTCAAGCTCTACTACGACATCGGCTTCTCCAAGGGCAAGATCATGGCCCTGCACGAGGCGATCCTCGCCACCGGCCGGGAGTCGCCCTACGAGGAGTGGCTCACCCGCTGGGAGGACCGGCCCGACAAGGGCCCCCGGATCACCACCCGCGTGGAGTGCGCCGACTACTTCCCGGTCCGCGACGACGCGCTGCGGGCCCACGCCACCCAGATCGACCCGGACGGCTTCTGGTTCCACGTGCCGATGGAGGTGCAGCGGCGCGCCTGGCCGACGGAGGACTTCGAGCTGGTCCGCTCGCTGGTCGACAGCCCGCTGCCCGAGTCCGACCTCTTCGCCGGGGTGCGCGAGACGGTCCATGCCCGCTGATCGGGCGGGCGGCTACGCTGGTCACCAACCGCACACCGGAGGAACGCCATGCTGACCGCTGCACAGGTGCTCGCCCAGAACAACTTCGGGGACACCCGCTCGGGTGGCCTGGCGGGGCCGATGGGCCTCTTCCTCATCCTGGTCCTGGCGACGGCGACCATCCTGCTGATCCGCAACATGAACGCCCGGCTGCGCCGGCTGCCCGACCGGTTCCCCGAGCAGGGGCCGTCTGTCGACGCGCACCGGGCGGACGCGGCGGTCGTCGATCCGACAGACGGGACGCCGGCGCAGAATTCATCCTCGGACGCTTCCAAAGGGCGTCAGCAGCGCCGCAACGGGTAGTCCACGCATGATTCACGTCGAACCGGGTCGTCGCCCCCTGTTGCGGCCACCGGGTTTGCCTTAGCCTTCCGCCGGGGGACCAAGAGTTCCCGAGCCGTGCGCGGAAGGGGGCGCCGATGACCACTACAGCAGCGGCCGCCCGGCGTACCGGCGATCGGCCCGCGGGCGGAGGGGATCGGTGACCTCCGGCAGGGCCGGCGAGCCGCCCGACCGGCTCGAAGACCGCGGCACCCCGCCGCGGCTGCTCCTGCTCACCGCCGCCGTCGCGCTGACCGCCCTGGTCGCCGCCGCGGTGGGGTGGACCCTGCCGACGCGCCTCCCCGCCGACGACGCGATCGGCGGGCCGGCCCGGTTCGGCATCGCCGTCGTCGTGTTCGCCGTCGCCCAGCTGGCCCGGCTGCGGTTCCGCACCGCCGCCGGAATGGTGAGCATCACCTGGGGCGAGGCCGCGCTGATCATCTGCCTCTACCTCGCGCCCGCCGGCTGGCTGCCCTCCGCCACGCTCCTCGGCGCCGGGCTCGCCTGGTCGGCGATGTCGCTGCTCGGCGACCGCCGGCCGGTGCTGGAGGTCGTCCGGATCACGGCCTCGCTGACCGCCGCCACCGCGCTGGCCGTCTCGGTCACCATCGCGCTCGGCCGGCCGCTGCTGGCCGCGCCGACGCCGGGGCTCGCCCTGGCCGTGGTCGCCGGGTCGGTCACCTACCTGCTCGCGACCGCCTGGCTGGGCGGGGCCACCCTGGCGCTCCGGCACGGCGTCCCGGTCGCCCCGCCGCTGCTCGCCGCGCTCCGCGGAAAGCTGCTGATGTTCGTCGGCAACGTCGCCGTCGGGCTGGTCGTGGTGGCGCTGCTGGAACTCGACGCGCGCTGGCTGCTGCTGCTCCCGCCGCCGCTCTGGCTGCTCCAGCAGACCTACCGGCACCGGCTCCGCGCCGACCAGGAGCGCCGCACCTGGCGGACCTTCGCCGAGGCCACCGCCGCGCTCAACCAGCTCGACGAGCGGGGTGTCGCCACCGCTGCGGTGACCGGGGCGCTGGCGCTGTTCAACGCCGAACTCGTCGACGTCGACGTCGCCCGGGGCGACGGCCGGTGGCGGCGCTACCGGGGCGACCCGGGTGGTCACCTGGTCGACCGGGAGGTCGCGCCGCCGGGCCGGAGCGACCCGGAGGGGCACGAGCTGGTCCGCGCCCTCACCGTGGGCGCCGCCCGGGTCGGCGAGCTGCGGGTCCGCTTCCCGCGCTCGGCCCCGCCCAGTGCCCGGGAGCGCGACGCCGTGGCAGCGTTCGGCGACGCCCTCGCTGCCGCCCTGCACGACGCCGCCACCCACCGGGAGCTGCGTCTGGTGACCGCCCGCTCGTCGTACGAGGCGGTGCACGACCAGCTCACCGGGCTGGTGAACCGGTCGGCCATGCTCAGCAAGGGCGACCAGGCGCTGCGGCAGCTCGCCCACGACCATCCGGTGGCGCTGCTGCTGCTCGACATCAACCAGTTCAAGGAGGTCAACGACACCCTCGGGCACGCCGCCGGCGACCAGTTGCTGCGCTTGACCGCCAACCGGCTGGGCACCCTCGCCCGCCCCGGGGACCTGCTCGCGCGGCTCGGCGGCGACGAGTTCGCCCTGCTGCTGACGTCGGTCCCGGTGCTCGGCGACCGCGCCGCCGCGATGGCGTACGCGCTGCGGCAGGCCCGCGAGATCGCCGAGCGGCTCGCCGCGCCGACCGAGGTGGCGGGGGTCCGGATGTCCGTCGAGGTCTCCGTCGGGGTGGTGGTCGCCGCCGCCGGCACCGCCGACCTGACCGAGCTGCTGCGCCGGGCCGACATCGCGATGTACCAGGCCAAGGAGGGCGGCGGCAGCGTCGCCGCGTACGACGCCACCAGGGACGCCGCTAGCACCGACCAACTGGCCCTGCTGGCCGAGCTGCGCGAGGCGCTGAAGGCCGACGACCAGCTGGTGCTGGCGTTGCAGCCCGCGGTCGACCTGGCCACCGGCGCGCCGACCGGGGTGGAGGCGCTGATCCGCTGGCGGCACCCGCGCCGGGGCTGGCTCGGCCCGCACGACTTCATCCGGCCGGTGGAGAACAGCGAGCAGCTCGGCAGCTTCACCCGCTACGTGCTGGACAAGGCGCTCGCCGTCGCCGCCGGCTGGGCCCGGGACGGGGTCGACGTGCCGATCTCGGTCAACCTGTCGGCGCGCAGCCTGCTCGACCCCCGCCTGCCCGCCGAGATCGCCGAGGCGCTGCGGCGGCACGAGGTGCCGCCGCAGCGGCTGGTCCTGGAGATCACCGAGACGGTGGTGATGAGCGAGCTGGAGGTCATCGACGAAGTGCTCACCACGCTGCGGTCGATGGGCGTGCAGCTCGCGGTGGACGACTTCGGCACCGGCTTCTCCTCGCTGACGTTCCTCACCCGGATCGCCGTGGACGAGCTCAAGGTGGACCGTTCCTTCGTGATCCGGATGGCCGACTCGCCGGAGGCGGCGGCGATCGTACGGACCACCGTCGGCCTGGCCCACGAACTGGGGCTGCGGGTGGTCGCCGAGGGCGTGGAGACCGCCGAGCAGCGGTCCGCCCTGGCCGAGCTGGGCTGCACGGCCGCGCAGGGTTACCACTTCTTCAAGCCGATGCCGGCCGACAAGATCGGCGCGGTGCTGGGCACCCTGCTCGACGAGGCCCGGCCGAACGTCTTCCCACTGCGCGCCGACGGCGCCTCCTGACCCGGCCCGGCGCACCGCCCCGCTCGGGCGGGCGCCCCCGCGGAGCGCGGGCGGGCGGGGCACCGGCTGGTTATGGTCGTCGGGTGAACCGACTCGCTGACGCCACGAGCCCGTACCTCCTCCAGCACGCCGACAACCCGGTCGACTGGTGGCCGTGGTGCGCCGAGGCGTTCGCCGAGGCGAAGCGCCGGGACGTGCCGGTGATCATCTCGGTCGGCTACGCCGCCTGCCACTGGTGCCACGTGATGGCCCACGAGTCGTTCGAGAACGAGCAGGTCGGCGCCCTGATGAACGACGACTTCGTCTCGATCAAGGTGGACCGCGAGGAGCGACCGGACGTCGACGCCGTCTACATGACCGCCACCCAGGCGATGACCGGGCAGGGCGGCTGGCCGATGACCGTCTTCGCCACCCCGGACGGCACCCCGTTCTTCTGCGGCACCTACTTCCCCCGGCCGAACTTCGTCCGGCTGCTCCAGTCGGTCGCCACCGCCTGGCGGGACCAGCGGGACGCCGTGATCACGCAGGGCGCCGCCGTGGTCGAGGCCATCGGCGGAGCCCAGGCCGTCGGCGGCCCCACCGCGCCGCTGGACGCCGCGCTGCTCGACGCCGCGGCCGACCAGCTCGGCGGGGAGTACGACGAGGTGAACGGCGGCTTCGGCGGCGCGCCGAAGTTCCCGCCGCACATGAACCTGCTCTTCCTGCTCCGGCACCACCAGCGCACCGGCTCGGCGCGGAGCCTGGAGGTCGCCCGGCACACCTGCGAGGCGATGGCCCGCGGCGGCATCTACGACCAGCTCGCCGGCGGCTTCGCCCGCTACTCGGTCGACGCGCACTGGACCGTGCCGCACTTCGAGAAGATGCTCTACGACAACGCGCTGCTGCTGCGGACGTACACCCAGCTCTGGCGGCTGACCGGCGACCCGCTCGCCGCCCGGGTGGCGGCCGAGACCGCCGCCTTCATGATCGACGACCTGGGCACGCCCGAGGGTGGCCTGGCCTCCGCGCTGGACGCGGACACCGAGGGCGTCGAGGGGCTCACCTACTCCTGGACCCCGGAGCAGCTCGTGGAGGCGCTGGGGGAGGACGACGGCCGCTTCGCCGCCGACCTGTTCGCGGTCACCGAGGAGGGCTCGTTCGAGCACGGCACGAGCGTGCTGCGGCTGGCCCGGGACGTGGACGACGCCGCCCCGGACGTGGCCGCCCGGTGGGAGCGGATCCGGGCCCGGCTGCGCGAGGTCCGCGACACCCGGCCCCAGCCGGCCCGGGACGACAAGGTGGTCGCCTCCTGGAACGGGCTCGCGGTCACCGCGCTGGTCGAGCACACCGCGCTCACCGGCGACCCGGTCACCGCCGCCGCCGCGGTCCGGATCGGCGAGGTGCTCGCCGATCGGCACATCGTGGACGGGCGGTTGCGCCGGGTCTCCAGGGCCGGCGTGGTCGGCGAGCCGGCCGGCGTGCTGGAGGACCACGGCTGCGTGGCCGAGGCGTTCTGCGCGCTGCACCAGCTCACCGGGGAGGGGCGCTGGCTGACGCTGGCCGGTCGGCTGCTCGACGTCGCGCTGGAGCGGTTCGCCGCCCCCGGCGGCGGGTTCTACGACACCGCCGACGACGCCGAGCGGCTGGTCACCCGCCCCGCCGACCCCACCGACAACGCCACCCCGTCCGGGCGCTCGGCGATCGTCGCGGCGCTGGTCGCGTACGCGGCCCTGACCGGTGAGACCCGCTACCGGGAGGCCGCCGAGGCCGCGCTGTCGACCGTGGCGCCGATCGTCGGCCGGCACGCCCGGTTCACCGGCTACGCGGCCACCGTCGGCGAGGCGCTGCTCTCCGGGCCGTACGAGATCGCGGTGGTCACCGAGGAGCCGACCGGCGACCCGCTGGTGGCGGCGGCGCACCGGCACGCCCCGCCCGGCGCGGTGATCGTGGCGGGCCGCCCAGGACAGGCCGGGGTGCCGCTGCTCGCCGACCGGCCGATGGTCGACGGCCAGCCCACCGCGTACGCCTGTCGGGGTTTCGTCTGCGAGCGCCCGGTGACGACGGTGGAGGACCTGGTCGGCCAGCTCGGCCGGCGCTGAGGCCCACGGCCGCGGCGGTGTGCGATCGGCCATCCGGCGGGGCGGGGGACGGGTCGCCCGGATAGGCTGGCGCCGCTATGGATTCCCGTACCGGTCTGCCCGTTGTCGGCATGGTGGGTGGTGGCCAGCTGGCCCGGATGACCCACCAGGCCGCGATCGCCCTCGGCCAGTCGCTGCGCGTGCTCGCGCTGGCCCCCGACGACGGCGCCGCGCTGGTCGCCGCCGACGTCCAGTACGGCGACCACACCGACCTCGCCGCGCTGCGCACCTTCGCCAAGGGCTGCGACGTGGTCACCTTCGACCACGAGCACGTCCCCACCGAGCACATCCGGGCGCTGGCCGCCGAGGGCGTGAAGCTCTTCCCGCCGGCAGACGCGCTGCAGCACGCGCAGGACAAGCGGGTGATGCGGGAGCGGCTCGGCGAGCTGGGCGCGCCGAACCCGGCGTGGCGGCCGGTCGCCGAGCCCGCCGACCTGGTGGCCTTCGGCGACGAGACCGGCTGGCCGGTTGTGCTCAAGGCGGCCCGCGGCGGGTACGACGGCCGGGGCGTGTGGCTGGTCGGCGACGCGGCGCAGGCCACCGAGCTGGCCGCGACGCTGCTCGCCGGCGGCACCCGGCTGATCGTCGAGGAGCGGGTGCCGCTGCGCCGGGAACTCGCCGTGCAGGTGGCCCGCTCCCCGTTCGGGCAGGTCGCCGCGTACCCGGTGGTCGAGACGGTGCAGCGGGACGGCATCTGCGTCGAGGTGCTCGCCCCCGCGCCGGGCCTGCCGGAGGAGCTGGCGGTCGCCGCCCAGCAGCTCGCCATCGACCTGGCCACCGCGCTCGGCGTGGTCGGCCTGCTCGCGGTGGAGCTTTTCGAGGTCGCCGACCCGACCGCGCCCGCCGGCAGCCGGATCGTGGTGAACGAGCTGGCGATGCGGCCGCACAACTCCGGGCACTGGACCATCGAGGGCGCGCGCACGTCGCAGTTCGAGCAGCACCTGCGGGCGGTGCTCGACTACCCGATGGGGGACACCGCGCTGACCGCGCCCGTCGTGGTGATGGCGAACGTGCTCGGCGGCGAGCCGGGCGGGATGTCGATCGACGAGCGGCTGCACCACCTCTTCGCGGCGGAGCCGGGCGCCAGGGTGCACCTCTACGGCAAGCAGGTGCGACCCGGCCGCAAGATCGGGCACGTCACGGTGCTCGGCGACGACCTGGACGACGTACGGACGCGGGCCGCGCGGGCCGCCCGCTGGCTGCGGGAGGGACACCAGTGAGCGTGACCGGTGAACGTGCGGACGCCGCTGTGGGCACCGTCGGGCTGATCATGGGCAGCGACTCGGACTGGCCGACCATGAAGGCCGCCGCCGAGGTGCTGGACGAGTTCGAGGTGTCGTACGAGGTCGGTGTGGTCTCCGCGCACCGCACGCCGACCAAGATGATCGAGTACGGCCGCGCCGCCGTCGACCGGGGCCTGAAGGTCATCATCGCCGGGGCCGGTGGCGCCGCGCACCTGCCCGGCATGGTCGCCTCGGTGACGCCGTTGCCGGTGATCGGCGTGCCGGTGCCGCTCAAGCACCTCGACGGCATGGACTCGCTGCTCTCCATCGTGCAGATGCCGGCCGGCATCCCGGTCGCCACCGTGTCGATCGGCAACGCCCGCAACGCCGGGCTGCTCGCCGTACGGATCCTGGCCGCCGGCGACCCTGCCCTGCTCGACCGGATGGCGGCCTACCAGGCGGACCTGGAGCAGCTGGTCGCCGAGAAGGACGCCGCGCTGCGCGCCTCCCTCGCCTGACCTGCGCGCTTCCCTCGCCTGGCTTGCGCGCCTGCCTCGCCTGACCTGCGCCCTCGGCGCTGTCGGGCATGGGCATGCCAACGGGCCCCGGTCCTGACCGGCCTGGCGGTCGGGGTGCGGGTGACGGCACGGCCCCGCGCCGGCCCCGACCTAGGTGTACCCGGCCACGACGTGGGTCGCGTCGCAGCGATAGGACCGGATCCACGGGGCCCGGCTTGACCCTTACGTTGCGTGAGGCCGGAGGGTGGGTGCATGAGCGACTACTACAACGCTTTTGAGATGAGCCCCGTGCCCGATCCCGGCCCGGATGCGGTTGCGCCGGAGCCGTTCCGGGGCATCTATGGAATGCCCGCGTTCGTGACGATCCCCACGAGCGATTTGGCGGCGTCGGTGGACTTCTGGATTCGTGGGCTCGGGTTCTTCGAGCTGTTCAGCATCCCCGGCAGCCTTGTGCATCTGCGCCGGTGGGCGTTCCAGGACGTACTCCTCGCCTCCGCGGCGAGCGTTCCGGAGCAGGCACCAGCGATGAGCGTCAGTTTCTCGTGCGTGCTTAGCCAGATCGATTCCCTTGTCGAGGCCTGTCGTGCGTTGAGCCCGAACTCGGTCGATGGCCCACGGGAAACTCCCTGGAACACCCGCGATGTGGAGGTGATCACCCCCGAGAACGCACGGATCGTTTTCACTGCGGCGAAGCCCTTCGATCCGGCCAGTCAGGAGGCGCGGAACCTTGAAGCCATCGGGATCACCCCACCGGGCGTCGGTCGCGGCGACAATGAGGATCATGCCTGATGCCACTGACGTCGATGGCCTGACCGTCGGTCAGGTCTCGACGCGTCTGGGCGTGACAGTCCGCGCGCTGCACCACTGGGACGACATCGGTCTGGCGCGACCGTCGCTGCGCACGACTGCCGGATACCGGCTCTACACCGCTGGCGATCTGGAACGCCTACACCGCATCGTCGTCTATCGGGAGATCGGCCTCGACCTGGACAGGATTCGGGCCATCTTGGACGACTCGACCGCAGACGTGCCCGGAGCACTGCGCGCGCAGCGCACCCAGGTTGCCCAACGGATCGACCGCCTCCAGCAGCTCAGCGCCGGCCTGGATCGGATGATCGCCGCCCACGAGCGCGGCCTGCTGTTGACCGTCGAGCAGCAGGCCGCGATCTTCGGCCCCGGGTGGAACCCGGACTGGCCCGCCGAAGCCCGTCAGCGCTACGGAGACACGACGCAGTGGCAGCAGTACGCCGAACGCTCAGCCTCTCGCAGTCCGGAGGAATGGCAGGCCATCGCCGACACCGTTGCTGACCTCGACCGTGCCCTCGGGGACGCGATGGACACCGGTGTCACCCCTGGCAGCCCAGAAGCGCATCAACTCGTCGAGCGGCACCGTGAGGTGTTCACTTCGTACTTTCCCCTCACGAGGCAGATGCAGGTCTGTCTCGGCCGCATGTACGAGGCAGATCCGGCATTTGCTGCCCACTACGACGGCATCCGCGCCGGCCTTGCCACATGGTTCCGTCAGAGCATCGACGCCAGCGCACGCGCCCACGACATCGACCCCGACACCGCCACCTGGCAGTAGAGCGCGGGTCCGGAAACCTGCACTCGTGGGGCGTACACCTAGGCGTCCCTCCGGGTCGGCGTGCGTGACCCGTACGCCGGGCCGAACACCACCAGCAGCGCCAGGTCCTCGGTCACGTCCTCGAACCGGTGCTCCTCGCCCGCGGGCACGAAGATCACCGAGCCGGGGCCGACCTCGGCGGTGGCGTCCGGGGTCACGATCCTGGCCCGCCCCGCGGTCACCACGTAGACCTCGTCCTCGGTGTGCGGGCTCTGATCGTCGAGTCCACCGGCCGGAATGCAGTACGTCCCCACCGACAGGTCCGGCACGCGCAGGTGCTCCACCCAGTCGTTGGCCGCCCCCACGGGCGGGGTCCACGCCCCGGCGCCTTCGATGATCTGCATGGCCGGAGCGTAGCCAACCCCGGCCCGGGCCCGGGAGTGCCCGGAAGCCTCATCTCATGCCGCGCAGGGCGGTCTGCAGGCGCTCCTGGGCGCGGCGGCGGCGCTCGTTGCTCGCGCCGAGCACCAGCAGCAGGAGCCCGACCGGGATCAGCGCCAGCCACGGCCCGAGGCTGAACAGCGCGTGCACCGCCGCGATCGCGGTGACGGCGGCGCCGACGATCACCGGCGCCTGCTGCTGGCTCGTCGAGCCGAAGATGAGCACCGCTACCGCGCCGAGCAGCAGCAGCACCTGGCGCAGCGTGCTGGAGTCGGTGGCCAGCACGATCGCCAGGGTCGGCACGAACGCGGTGACCAGCGCCGGCCCGTACGCGACCCAGCTGCTCAGGTCGGGCCGGTGCCGCAGCTCCAGCACCCCGACGAGCAGGGCGAGCGCCGCGAAGGGCAGCGTGTACGCCTCCGGCAGCGCCACGTCGGCCACCCGCATCAGGATCCACCAGGCGGCGATCTCGCAGACCACAACCGCCCAGAACAGGATGCGCCGCTCCACCGGCCGGCGGCCCGGCCGGGTGGCCGCGACGCCGAGGACCGCGCCCCAGGCGGCCAGCAGCGCCGCGATGTGCCGGGGCGAGTCGAAGGCCAGGGCCAGGGCGATCAGGGCGGCGGCGTGCCCGCTCCACTCCACGGTGGCCGCCTCGCGCTGGGCCTCGGGACGGCGGAGCCGGGGCACGGTCGCGGCGAACACCTGTAGGGCCGCGCCGACCGCCAGCACACCGAAGGCGGACCAGACGGCCGCGAGCCCGGCCACCAGCCCGACGGTGAGCACGAACAGCTGCGCCATCAGCGAGGCGAAGAGCCAGCCGAGGATGCGTGCCCGCTGGGTGGTGCCGAACAGCGCCGCCACCGTGCCGACGCCGACCGCGCCGCCGAGCGTGAAGAGCGTCAGCTCCCGGGTGGCGAGGCTGCCGGCCAGCCCCGCGCCCCCGGCGGCCAGCCCGATGGCGAAGACCAGCACCCGGGTCAGCCGCAGGGAGCGGGCCGGCTCGACCAGCGGCGGGGGCGGGGTCAGCGCCAGGCCCAGCATCGAGATGGTGAACACGGCCAGCGCCGCGAGGGTGCTCGCCGGCCAGCCGTTGCCCAGCGCCACCGGGGTGATCAGCAGGGTCACGGCCGCGCCGGGCAGCACCACGGGCACCGCCCGGGAGCGCCGGCCGCCGCTGAACCCGGTGGCGGCCAGCGCGGCGGTCGCGGTGAGCAGCAGCGCGGTCAGCACGTGGGTGGCGTCGACCGCGCCGGGCGGCGGGGTGAGCAGCTCCGGCGGTGGCCCCTGCCAGACCCGGGCGAGGCTGCGGTGCGGCTCCACCAGGGCGACGACCAGGGACGGCGCGATCGACACCAGCGCCAGGACGGTGGGCAGCGCGGCGACGGCGAGCGCGCCGGCGGCCGGGCTGACCCGCCAGCGCCGCGTGCCGTCGTCCGGCAGCCGCCGCAGCGCCCCGTCGAGCAGCACCGACCAGCGCCGTACCGGCTGGGCCGAGCCGGCCGGCGGTTCGGTCGCGCCGCGGACCAGCTCGGCGAGCACCCCGAGCAGGGCCGCGGCGGCGGCGTAGACCCCGACGGGCAGCCCGGCGGGGACGGCGGCCAGCGCGGTCACGGTGGCGCCGCCGGCCACCGCCGCGCTCGCCCAGGGCAGGTACTGCGGAACCCGTCGCCGGGCGGCGGCCACCGCCGCCAGGCCCAGGCTGGACGCGGCCAGCGCGGCGGTGAGCACCACCTCCGGCGAGTGGCCGAACTCGGCCGCCAGCGCCGCGACCGCGCCCGGGGACGCGAGCAGGGCGGCGCCGGCCGCGGCGCCCCCGATCTGCGCCAGGTGCGGCGGCATCCCCTCGGCCTCGATGTCGTCGACCAGCGGCACGGCCAGCGTCCGGGCCAGCGCCGCCACCACCACGCCGATCAGCGCGATGCTGCCCAGCGCCAGCGCGGTGGTCCACGGCCGGACCAGGCCGGCCCCGGCGGCGTGCAGGGCCACCACGCCCGCCACGACCGCCCGGGACAGCCCGGCGCGCGGGTCGGTCGCCGCCACGGCGGCCATCCCGAAGACCGTGGCGACCATGCCACCGACCAGGACCGGCGACCACCACGGCAGGTCGAACGCGGCCGGCGCGCCGATCGTGGCGAGCACGGCCGCCGCCCCCGACACGTCGTACTTCCAGGGCGGCGGCAGCAGGACCGCGGCGGCGACGCCGAGCAGGGCCAGCGCGACCGGCGCCTGCCACGCCGACCCGCCGGTCGGCGCGGCCGGCCAGCCGGTCAGGTCGCCGGCCCAGATCGGGCCGGGGGTGGCGAGCACCCCCAGCCCGCCGCGCAGCGCGCTCCAGCCGGCCAGCACGCCGATGAGCACGCCGCCGACGGTGAGGCCGAGGATCGGCCCGCGCCGCCACTCCTCGGGCATCGCGCGGGCGGCCACCGCGACCACCAGCACCAGCCCGGCGGCGACGGCGAGCTGGCCGCCGGGGGCGAGCACCGCCGCGATCCGGGCGAGGGTGGCGATCAGGGCGGCGGTCACCGCCGCGGCGGCGAGGTCGGAGCCGTCCAGGGAGACGTCGGAGCGCCGGCCCGCGTCGATGGGGCCGGCGAACACCACCATCGCGGCGGCGACGAGCAGCAGCCCGCCGACCCAGGCGTCGGCGGCGGTGGCGCCGGGGGCCCCGAACGCGGCGGCGGTGACCACGACCGTGCCCAGGGCGGTGCCCACCGCCAGCGGCGCCGGGACGTGTCGCTGGGACACCTGCACGATGGCGGCGTAGCCGAGGGTGACACAGACCGCGAGGAAGCTGGCCGCCAGCACCGGGACGGTGGCCTCGCGCAGGCTCGCCGGGGTGGGCGTCGGGTCGGTCGGCACGGTGGCGGCGACGAAGGCGGCCACCGCGCCCGGCAGCGCGAACGCCGCGCCGCCGGCGGCCCAGGCCGAGACGGTGTCGGCCGCGGCCGGGGCGAGCCGCATCCGGGGCGCCACGGCGACCAGCACCCCGGCGGCGAAGAGCGCGAGCAGGGCCGCGGTCGTCAGCGGCGGCCGGGCCAGGGCGGCGCCCGCCCCGAACAGCCCGACGCTGGCCGCGGCGGCCGCGTGCGCCACCGCCGCCCGTCCGGTCCGGGCGGAGAGCCCGACGACCCCGATGCCGATCGCGGTCAGCACCATCGGCCACGGCGCCACCGCCCACCCGAGACCGAACGACGCGGGTACGGCGAGCGCGGTCAGCGCCGCGCCGACCACCGCGAACTCCCGGCGGATCTCCGGCGGCAGGGCCAGCACCGCGGCCACGGTCAGCAGGAAGGCGCTCGCGGCGAGCTGCCAGGCGGCCGGGCCGACCGCGGCGGCCAGTTCGGCCGGGTAGCGGTCGAGGTCGGCCGCCCAGGCCGGCAGCGCGGCTCGGACGGGGGCGACCCCGGCGCGCAGGGCCCCGCCGGCGACGACCACCCCGCTGACCGTGAGCGCCACCGCCGAGGCGAGCTGCGGGCCGCGCCGGGCGGCCTCCGGCACCGCCCGCACGGCGAGCCCGGTGACGGTGATGACCGCCGCGATCAGCAGCAGCGCCCGGCCGGGCAGCGCCACCGAGGCGATCCGGCTCAGCGCGCCGATCACGGCCAGGGTGAAGATCCCGGCGCCGAGGTCGGGCAACGGCGGCCGGCGCAGCACCAGCGTCCCGGCCAGGCCCACGGCGGCGGCCAGCAGCAGCGCCAGCCCCGCTCCGGCCGCGGCCGGCACGGTGGTCGCCCGCAGCAGGGCGGAGACGGCGTACGCGAGGGCGACGGCGACCGCCATCCCGTGCAGCGTCCAGGTCAGCTCGCGCAGCCACGGCACCGCCCGGGCGGCCGGGGCCGGCGTCGCCTGCTCCGGCGGGCCACCGTCGAGCACCTCGCCGGCCTCCTCCGGGTCCCCCTCCGGCCGGCCCTCGGCGCGACGCTGCCGGGGCGTGGCCGGTGCCGTCGACGTGGCGGGGGCGGCCGGCGGCTCGGGCAGGTCCCGGCGGACCGGCCGCTCCACGGTGACCGGTGACCGGGCCAGCCAGAGGTCGAGCACGGCCACCGCGGTCAGCACCAGCGCCCAGCCGCCGGGGCCGGTGACCCGGTCGTACGCGAACAGCGGCAGCACCGGCTGGGCGGCCAACACGGCGGCGAACCGGGGCGCGCGCAGCCCCGTCCAGCCCGCGTAGCCGAAGGAGACACCGGCGGTGACGGCGAAGATCACCCCGGCGAAGACGGCGCCCGAGGCGCCGCCGTTGCCGACCCGGTCCACCGCCCACAGTGCGTAGCCGGCGAGCGGCACCAGCAGCAGGCCGACGGCGGAGATGGTCTCGGCGGTCGACGTGAGCCCGCGTCGTGCCAGCACGGGCGGGGCGAGCAGCATCAGCACGGTCGCGAGCAGCAGGATGCCCAGCCGGGCCAGCGCGTCCATCGAGCTGGTGGCCACCGCGGCGAAGACCACCGCGGCGACGCCGAGCAGCAGCGCGCCGAGCCCGAGGGGGATGTTCTGCACCTCGCGGGAGGATGCCTCCGGCGGGTGCTCCGGGTCGTCGGCGTCGAGCCAGGTGGCGTTCGGCGGCGGGGGCGGATCCTCCGGGCCGGCCGGGGTGCCCTGCCGGGGCACCCGGGGCGGTGCGCCGGTGGCGGCGGTGGGCGGGCGGCGGCCGGGCCGGCGGCGCAGCACCCGGCGGGGGCGGGCGGCCTGCTTGAGGCGTTCCTCACCGGCGTGCGCGAGGATGTCCCGCTGGAAGAGCGCGGCCTGCATCTTGGCGGCGATCTGCCGCTGCTCGCTGGCGATGGCGGCCTCGCGGGCCTTCATCTCCGCGATGGACCGCTCGATCTCCGCCAGGTGCTCGACCCACTGTGGCTGGTGCGCGCCGCAGTGCGGGCAGCTGACGGCCGGTTTGATCTCCCGGCCGCACGAGGAGCACTGAAAGCTCGCCACGACACCCCTCCACCCGCACTGTGGACTCCCACCTTGGCAGCATGCCGAATGCGGGCGCGGATTTCGACAGTTGTCGGCGGGTCCGGGGCAAAGATCGTCCACGCGGACGGCGAACGGCCGGTCGCGGAGCGTGCTCCACGGCCGGCCGTCTCAGCGGTCGATGGTCAGGGGCGGCCCATGCCGCGGTACTCCCAGCCGGCCTGCGTCCACAGTGCCGAGTCCAGGCAGTTACGCCCGTCGACCACCCGGCGGCCCGCGGCCAGCTCGCCGAGGGCGACGGGGTCGGCGTTGCGGAAGTCGGCCCACTCGGTGAGCACGCAGACGAGGTCGGCACCGGTCACGGCCTCGTTGATGCCGGGCTCGTAGACCAGCTCGGGGGCCACCGCGCGGGCCCGCTCCATGCCCTGCGGGTCGTAGACGTGCACGTCGGCGCCGGCCTTGCGCAGCAGCGACGCGACGGCGAGCGCCGGGGCGTCGCGTACGTCGTCGGTGTTGGGCTTGAAGGTCGCGCCGAGCACGGCGATCCGGGTGCCGGACAGGTCCGGCCCGGCCGGCCCGGACCGACGGCCGAGCAGCTCGGCGGCGAGCTGAACGACCCGGGTCCGGCGGCGCATGTTGATCAGGTCGACCTCGTGCAGGAAGCGCAGCGCCTCCCCGGCGCCGAGCTCCTGGGCGCGGGCCTGGAAGGCCCGGATGTCCTTGGGCAGGCAGGCGCCGCCGAAGCCGAGCCCGGCCTGGAGGAAGCGGTTGCCGATGCGGGGGTCGAAGCCGATGGCCCGGGCGAGGTGGGTGACGTCGCCGCCGGCGGCCTCGCAGACCTCGGCCATCGCGTTGATGAAGGAGATCTTGGTGGCGAGGAAGGCGTTCGCGGCGACCTTGACCAGCTCGGCGGTCGCGAAGTCGGTGACCACCAGGGGCACCTCGCGGTCCTCCGTGGCGGCCAGGTCGAAGACGCCCTTGTGGGCGGCGTAGAGCATGCCGTTGGCCCACTCGCTCTTGACGCCGACCACGATCCGGTTGGGCCGCAGCACGTCGTCGACGGCGAAGCCCTCCTGGAGGAACTCGGGGCTCCACGCCACCTCGACGCCGAGGTCGGCGGGGGTGTGCTTGCTCACGAGCTGCTCGACCCACTCGGCGGTGCCGACCGGCACGGTGGACTTGCCGACGATCAGCGACTTGCGGGTCAGGTGCTGGGCCAGGCTGGTGACCGACGCCTCGACGTACGACAGGTCGGCGCCCATGCCGTCGGCGATCTGCGGCGTGCCGACGCAGATGAAGTGCACGTCGCCGAATTCGGCGACCTCGGCGATGTCCGTGCTGAACCGCAGCCGCCCGGCCGCCAGGTTGCGCTTGAGCAGCTCGTCCAGGCCGGGCTCGTGGATCGGCACCTCGCCGGCGTTCAGCATGGCGATCTTGTCGGCGTCGACGTCGAAGCCGAGCACCTCGTAGCCCAGCTCGGCGTAGCAGATGGCGTACGTCGCACCGAGGTAGCCGGTGCCCAGGAAGGTCACCCGTGGCCGCTGCGCGCCCGAGGGGGGCGTCACCGCGGCGATGGCGGGCATCGGCTGGGTGTTCGGGTACGGGATCGTCACGCCTGTCTTCTCCGCTCGCGCTGGCGTCGCGTCGTCGCGTCGCGTTCTGCTGCGGCGCCTGGGCGGGCACCGGAGGGACTCTATGCCTGTCACTTCCATCATTGCCGGGCGGCGTCGACGCTCGTCATGCCATAGCCTACGCGGCGGTAACATCGCCTGAGGTTGGTCGCTATCCTTCAGTCTGCGCCGTCGACGGTCAGGAGACGTTACAGACTGCGCATGATAGCGGTGAAGGGGAGGGGCCGACATGGCCGCAGAGCAGTCGTTCGACGTCTACCGGTTGCCGGAGGAACACGAGGCGATCCGGGAGGCGGTCCGTGAGGTCTGTGCGGCCAAGGTGGCCCCGCACGCGGCCGAGGCGGACGAGACCGGTGAGTTCCCGAAGGCGTCCTACGACGCGCTGCGCGCCGCGGACTTCCACGCCCCGCACATCCCCGTCGAGTACGGCGGCGCGGGCGCGGACGCCCTGGCCACGGCCATCGTGATCGAGGAGGTGGCGCGGGCCTGCGCGTCGTCCTCGCTGATCCCCGCGGTCAACAAGCTGGGCACCATGCCGCTGCTGCTGGCGGGCTCGGAGGAGCTCAAGCGCCGCTACCTGAGCCGCGTCGCGTCGGGTGACGCGATGTTCTCGTACTGCCTCTCCGAGCCGGAGGCGGGCAGCGACGCGGCCTCGATGACCACCCGCGCCGTGCGTGACGGCGATCACTGGGTGCTCGACGGCGTCAAGCGCTGGATCACCAACGCCGGGGTCTCGGAGTTCTACACGGTCTTCGCGGTGACCGACCCGACGGCCCGGTCCCGGGGCATCTCCGCGTTCGTGGTGGAGAAGTCCGACGCCGGGGTCAGCTTCGGCGCCCCGGAGAAGAAGCTCGGCATCAAGGGCTCGCCGACCCGCGAGGTCTACCTGGACAACGTCCGGATCCCGGCGGACCGCATGATCGGTGCCGAGGGCACCGGCTTCGCCACCGCGATGAGGACCCTGGACCACACCCGGGTCACCATCGCCGCGCAGGCCCTCGGCATCGCCCAGGGCGCGCTCGACTACGCCAAGGGGTACGTGCAGGAGCGCAAGCAGTTCGGCAAGGCGGTCGCCGAGTTCCAGGGCGTCCAGTTCATGCTCGCCGACATGGGCATGAAGCTGGAGGCGGCCCGGCAGTTGACGTACGCCGCCGCCGGCAAGTCGGAGCGCGGCGACGCCGACCTGACCTACTTCGGCGCGGCGGCCAAGTGCTTCGCCTCGGACGCGGCCATGGAGATCACCACCGACGCGGTGCAGCTGCTCGGCGGCTACGGCTACACCCGGGACTACCCGGTCGAGCGGATGATGCGCGACGCCAAGATCACCCAGATCTACGAGGGCACCAACCAGGTACAGCGCATCGTGATGGCCCGCCAGCTCCTCAAGGGCTGACCGGTCGTCGGGCGGGCCGGTCTCCCGGCCCGCCCGATCTGTCACCGGATCTCGGTCGTGTCCTCCGGCCGGTTGCCGGTGCGCGGCGGCGCCGACCACGGCGACTCGCCGCCGGTGCGGCGGGGCAGCGGCTCGGTCGGCGTCGAGTCGTCCGGGTAGCCCAGGGTCAGCGGGGCGGTGTCCCGGTCGGTCGAGCCGGCCGGGGGCCAGTCGGTCAGGGTGAAGTCGTCCCGTTCCGGGCCGGTCGCGGGCTCCGGCGCCACCTCGGCGGCCGGGCGCGGCCACCGGCGCCAGCGCTGCCCGCTGAACGTCGCCATGATCAGCAGCAGCCCGATCAGGAAGAGCGTGCCGTTCTCCACCGGCACGTGCAGCGGCAGGGGGTCACCGAAGACCTTCCAGCCCTCCGGGATGCGGTCCCGCACCTCGAAGGGCGCGGCGAACATCCCCACGTACGGGGCGGCGAGCAGCAGCCCGGCCACCAGCGGGCCGAGCGGTGAGATGCGCAGCGTGGCGAGCAGGCCGAGCAGGATCCCGCCGACGGCGAGGTAGACGGCAGGCTCGATGAGATTGGCCGAGTTGGACGTGCCGATCTCGACCCAACGGTCGACGGTGCCCGCCGACCCGTCCTGCCCGAGCGTGACCAGCACCCACGTGACGGGTGCCACCACCAACCCGGCGAGGAAGCTCCAGAGATGTCGCATCCGCGCACCGTACCGTTTCCGACATGACCGAGCACCCCTCCACCGCGCCGGCCGGTAAGCCGACCTCGTACTCCCGGGTCACCCTGAGCCGGATCATGACCGCCGTCGACGTCAACCTCTACGGCACCGTGCACGGCGGGGTGCTGATGAAGTTCATCGACGACGTGGCGGGGGCGGCGGCCGCCCGGCACAGCGGCGGCACGGCGGTCACCGCGGCCATCGACGAGATCGTCTTCGCCGAGGCGGTCCGGGTCGGCGACCTGGTGCACGCGCACGCCCAGGTGAACTGGACCGGGCAGACCTCGATGGAGGTGGGCGTCCGGGTGGTGGCCGAGCGGTGGGACTCGGCCGAGGACGAGCCGGTCCGGGTGGCCACCGCGTACCTCGTCTTCGTGGGCGTCGACGTGGGCGGCGCGCCACGGGCGGTCCGGCCGGTGCTGCCGGAGACCCTGGAGGACGAGCGGCGGTTCCGGGAGGCGGAGATCCGCCGGGCCCACCGCCTCGCCCGCCGCCGCGCCATCCAGGCCCACCGCGCCGGCTGAGCCGTTAGGAAGGGTCCCTTCCTCTACCGCAGACGTTAGGAAGGTGCCCTTCCTTACACCTGTCCCACACAGGGTGGTGGTGGGGCATGTGGGTTCCGCACGTGCGCCGACAGGGGCCGGGTGCGGAGAATGGCGCTTCGAGGTAGGGCAAGATGGCGCCACGGCCCATTTCACAGTGTCGTGCGGGGCCAGGGGGAGGGTGGAGCAGTGGGTGACGTGCTGTGGACGCCGCCGGCGGACGTACGCGAGCGGTCCCGGATCGGAAACTACCTGCGCTGGCTGCGTGAGCACCGGGGCGTGGACTTCGCCGACTACGACGAGCTGTGGCGCTGGTCGGTCACCGACCTGGAGGCGTTCTGGCGGTCGGTCTGGGACCACTTCGAGGTGGTCTCCCACACCCCGCCGACCGCCACGCTGACGGACCGGGGGATGCCCGGCGCCCGCTGGTTCCCGGGCGCCACCCTCAACTACGCGGAGAACGTGCTGCGGATGCCCGGCCGGGCCGACGACGACCCGGTGGTGATCGCGCACGGCCAGACCCGGGAGCCGGTCACCCTCACCGCCGCCGGGCTGCGCGAGCAGGTCCGCCGGGTGGCCGCCGGGCTGCGCCGGCTCGGCGTCGCCGCCGGCGACCGGGTGGCCGCGTACGCGCCGAACATCCCCGAGACGTACGTGCTGCTGCTGGCCACCAGCAGCCTGGGCGCGATCTTCTCCTCCTGCGCGCCCGAGTTCGGCACCCGCAGCGTCACCGACCGCTGGCAGCAGATCGAGCCGAAGGTCCTCGTCGCCGTGGACGGCTACCGGTACGGCGAGAAACCGGTGGACCGGCGCGGCGAGGTGGCCGCGATCCGGGCCGCCCTGCCGTCGCTGGCGCACACCGTCGGCATCGCCTACCTCGACCCGGCCGGCCCGCCGCCCGAGGGCGCGCTCGCCTGGTCCGACCTGGCCGCCGAGACCGACGAGCCGCTGACCTTCGCCCCGGTCGCCTTCGACCACCCGCTCTACGTGCTCTACTCCTCCGGCACGACCGGCCTGCCCAAGCCGATCGTGCACGGCCACGGCGGCATCCTGCTGGAGCACCTGAAGATGCTGGCCCTGCACCACGACCTGGGCCCGGCGGACCGCTTCTTCTGGTTCACCACCACCGGCTGGATGATGTGGAACTTCCTGGTCTCCGGGCCGGCGGTGGGCGCGGCGATCGTGCTGTTCGACGGCAACCCGGGCCACCCCGACCTGGGCGCGCTGTGGCGGCTGGCGGAGGAGACCGGCACCACGTACTTCGGCACGTCCGCGCCGTTCCTGCTGGCCTGCCGCAAGGCGGGGCTGGTGCCGAGGGAGATCGCCGACCTGACCGCGCTGCGCGGGGTCGGCTCGACCGGCGCGCCGCTGCCCGCCGAGGGCTTCACCTGGGTGTACGAGACGGTCGGCGACGACCTCCAGCTCCAGTCGCTCTCCGGCGGCACGGACGTCTGCACCGGCTTCGTGGGCGGGGTGCCGCTGCTGGCGGTGCACGCCGGGGAGATCACCTGCCGGGCGCTGGGCGCCAAGGTGGAGGCCCGCTCGGCCGACGGCACCCCGGTGATCGGCGAGCTGGGCGAGCTGGTGATCACCGAGCCGATGCCGAGCATGCCGGTGGGCTTCTGGAACGACCCGGACGGCGCCCGCTACCGGGAGGCGTACTTCGACCTCTACCCGGGCGTCTGGCGGCACGGCGACTGGATCACGATCAACGACCGGGGCGGCTGCGTGATCACGGGCCGTTCCGACGCCACCCTCAACCGGGGCGGCGTGCGGCTGGGCACCGCCGAGTTCTACTCGGTCGTCGAGGGGCTGGACGAGGTCGTCGACTCGGTGGTGGTGCACCTGGAGGACGACGAGGGCGGCGCCGGCGAGCTGCTGCTGTTCGTGGTGCTCGCCGAGGGACTGGAGCTGGACGACGCGCTGCGGAAGAAGATCTGCCGGGAGCTGCGTACCGCCCTGTCGCCGCGGCACGTCCCGGACGAGATCCACCAGGTCCGCGCCGTGCCGCGCACCCTCTCGGCGAAGAAGCTGGAGGTCCCGGTGAAGAAGATCCTCACCGGCACCCCGGTCGACTCGGCGGCAGCCAAGGGCGCCCTGGCCAACCCGGAGTCCCTGTCGGCCTTCGCCACCCTCGCCCAGCGCCGCGCCACCCACCCGGAGTCCACCTCCGCCTGACCCGCCCCGCCCTTGCTCTCCTCGCGCGTCGATCTTGCACTTTCTGCCCCGACCCTTGGGGTGAATAGCCCACATCGAGGGCAGCAACTGCAAGATCGGCGCGGTGGGGGTGGGGGCGGTGGGGTGGAGGGCACGGGTGGGTCAGGTCAGGGCGCGGGTGACCTTCTCCGTCGCGGCGCGGGGCTCGGCGCGGGACGGGTCGAGGTTGGCGCAGAGGACCGCGCTGGCGCCGGCCGCCAGCGGGGCGAGCAGCCAGTCGACCGGGTCGGGATACACCCCCGTGTCGACCAGGACGCGGTCGTCGCGGGCGATGCCCAGCTCGCCCGCGCGCCGCCGCGCGCGCTCCACCAGCTCCTCGCCGCCGGCGGCGTACGGGGTGAAGTGGTCCCCGTGCGCGCGCACCTCCGAGACGTAGTCGGCGAAGCCGGCCGGCACCTGCCGCATCGGCAGGGCGAACGGGGCGAGGGCGAGGACGTACCGCTCGCCGGCCGACCAGGCGTCCGCCTCGGCGAGCCGCGCGACGGCGGCGAAGAGCACCTCCACGTCGCCCGGCGTGTCGGCCACCCGCAGCCCGGCCGACCAGCATCCGAGCAGCACCGCCGCGGTCTGCCAGTGCGGCGGGAGCAGCACCCCGGCCGTGTCGCCGGGGCCCACGGCCACCTCGTCCACGAGCAGGTTGGCCGTCTTGGCCACCCAGTTCGCCAGCGTCGCGCCGGAAAGCTCGGTCCGCTCGCCGGTGGCGTCGTCGTACCAGGTCAGCAGCGGTCGGGTCGGGTCGGGCGCGATCGCGTCGGCGAATACCCGGGCAATGTTGTCGGCCATCGGCGCGAACGATACGCCCCCGCCGGCCGTACTCGAAGACAACGACAAGTCGGCGTACCGTCGGGTCGCGGTCAGCGTCCGCCCCGGGCTCCGGCGTAGGCTTGCCCGGAGTGTTGTTCCCCACAGATCCGCCAGTGCAAGGAGTCGCCCCGTGACCGCCGGTCGCCCGCCCCGCGTGCTCATCGACGCCACGAGTGTCCCCGCCGACCGTGGCGGTGTCGGTCGATACGTCGACGGCCTGCTCGGCGCCCTCGGCAAGGTGTGCGGGTCGGGGGTGGAGCTGGCCGTGGTCAGCCTCCGCACCGACCTTGAGCGCTACACCCGGATGCTGCCCGGCGCGGAGATCATCCCCGCCCCGGCCGCCGTCGCGCACCGCCCCGCCCGGCTCGCCTGGGAGCAGACCGGCCTGCCGCTGCTCGCCCAGCAGGTGGGCGCGCAGGTGCTGCACTCGCCCTTCTACACCTGCCCGCTGCGCGCCGGCTGCCCGGTCACGGTGACCGTGCACGACGCGACGTTCTTCACCGAGCCGGAGCACTACGACAAGTCCCGGCGCACGTTCTTCCGCAGCGCCATCAAGACCTCGCTGCGCCGCGCCGACCGGGTGATCGTGCCGAGCAAGGCCACCCGCGACGAGCTGATCCGGCTGCTCGACGCCGACCCGACCCGGATCGACGTCGCCTACCACGGGGTCGACCACGCCGCCTTCCACGCGCCCAGCGAGGAGGAGAAGGCCCGGGTCCGCGCCCGGCTGGGGCTCGGCGGCAGCAGCTACGTCGCCTTCCTCGGGGCCAAGGAGCCGCGCAAGAACGTGCCCAACCTGATCCGCGGCTGGGCCCGGGCGGTGGCCGACCGGGAGGACCCGCCGGCCCTGGTGGTCGCCGGCGGTCAGGGGCACGACGACGACATCGACCGCGCGGTGGCGGAGGTGCCGTCGCACCTGCGGCTGCTGCGCCCGGGCTACCTCCGCTACGCGGACCTGCCCGGCTTCCTCGGCGGGGCGCTGGTGGCCGCCTACCCGTCCTACGGGGAGGGTTTCGGCCTGCCGATCCTGGAGGCGATGGCCTGCGCCGCGCCGGTGCTCACCACACCCCGGCTGTCGCTGCCCGAGGTGGGCGGCGACGCGGTGGCGTACACCAGCGAGGCCCCCGACCAGATCGCCGCCGACCTGGCCGCGTTGCTCGACGACGAGCAGCGGCGGTTGTCCCTGGCCAAAGCCGGTTTCGACCGGGCCAAGGAGTTCACCTGGGAGTCCAGCGCCGAGGTGCACATCGCGGCCTGGAGCCGGGCGCGCGCCTGACCCCGGAGCGGCGGGGTGGCAACCCGGCGTCCGGGCGGGCCCGGTTCGGGCATGATGTGCTGATGCTCTACGCCGTCATCCCGGCGGGTGGCAGCGGCACGAGGTTGTGGCCGCTGTCCCGTGCCGGCCACCCCAAGTTCCTCCACCCGCTGACCGGTTCCGCCGCCTCGCTGCTCCAGGCCACGGTCGAGCGGCTGGGCCCGCTGACCACCGCCGAACGCACCCTGGTGGTCACCGGGACCGCGCACGTCGCGGCGGTGGCGCGCCAGCTGGCCGGGCTGCCGGAGGAGAACATCCTGGTCGAGCCGTCGCCCCGGGACTCCTGCGCGGCGATCGCCCTGGCCGCCGCCGTCATCGCGCAGCGCGAGCCGAAAGCGGTGATGGGCTCCTTCGCGGCCGACCACCTGATCGGCGACCCGGAGCGGTGGCGGGAGGTCGTCCGGGAGGCGGTACGCGGCGCCGAGCAGGGCCTGCTGATGACGGTGGGCATCACCCCGACGCGGGCCGAGACCGGCTACGGCTACCTCCAGACCGGCGACCCGGTCGACGACGGCCCGCTGCGCCCGGTCGCCGAGTTCAAGGAGAAGCCGAGCGCCGAGGTGGCGGAGGCGTACCTGCGCTCCGGGCGGCACCTCTGGAACGCCAGCATGTTCGTCTGGCGGGTCGACGTGTTCCTCGCCGAGCTGGCCCGCCAGCAGCCCGCCCTGCACGCCGGGATCGTCGCGATCGCCGAGGCGTGGGGCACCGAGGGGCAGGACGACGTGCTCGGCACGGTCTGGCCGACGCTGCCGAAGATCTCCGTCGACTACGCGGTGATGGAGGGCGCGGCGACCGCCGGGCGGGTGGCCACGGTGCCGGGCGACTTCGGCTGGAACGACGTCGGCGACTTCCACACGCTGGGCGAGGTGCTGCCGGCCGACCCGGACGGCAACGTGGTGCTCGGCGGCGACGCCAAGCCGGGGGTGCTGCTGCGGGACAGCTCCGGGCTGGTGGTGGTGCCGCACTCCGGGCGGCTGGTGGCCACCGTCGGAGTGCACGACCTGATCGTCGTCGACACCCCGGACGCGCTGCTGGTCTGCCCGCGCGACCGGGCGCAGGACGTCAAGAAGATCGTCGACGAGCTCAAGGAGCGGGGCGAAGAGGGGCTCGTCTGAGCGTCGCCAGGGCCGGGGCGACCAGCTTCGCCGTCCCCCCGGCCAGCGGCTCCGGCAGGTGGTCCGGCGGAAACCAGGCCAGCGCCTCGGACTCGTCGCTGACCCGTTCCGTCGCGGCGGGCGGGGCGAGGACGGCGAACCGGACGTCGTAGTGCAGGGAGCCGCCCTGGCAGTTCACCGGATGGATGTCCACGTCGATCGGGACCGGGTCGATCCGCAGGCCCGCGATCCCGGACTCCTCGCCGGCCTCGCGCAGGGCGGCGCCGGCGAGGGTCCGGTCGGCCGGCTCGCAGTGCCCGCCGAGCTGCACCCACTTCCGGAACTTGCCGTGCAGGCAGAGCAGCACCCGCGAGCCGGTGGCGTCGAGCACCAGCGCGCTCGCCGTGACGTGCCCGGCCCGGTGTGCCCGGCTCATCGCCACCGGCCCGGCGGCCAGTAGCCGCACGGTGCAGTCCCGGGCCTCGGCGGCGGCCGGGCCGGCCGGCTCCCAGCGCTCCAGCGTGGCGACGGCGTCGGCGTGCAGCGTCGCGTACACCTCGGCGTCCGTGGGCGGCGACGTCCGGGGGCCGGCGGCGGCGGTGGGGGATTCGGGCATGCCGACACTGTACGAGCCGGCGCTTCGTACCCTGGCCGGGTGACCCTGCGACTGCTGGAATTCGTCGTGGCCGGCAACGAGGCCAGCGACCTGCTGCCGGTGCGTTCCGTGGCGTTGCTGCGCGCGCACGGCGCCCGGCGCGGCTTCTGGACGGTGCTCGACGAGGGGCCGGTGGAGCACTGCCTGGCCCTGCTGCTGGAGCGCGACGACGGCGAGTGGGTCGCCCGGCACGTGACCGCCGACGCCGGGGCCGAGAACGGCCGGACGGAGGACGGCGAGGCCCTGGCCCACCACGACGGCTGGGTCTACGTCTTCGGCTCGCACTTCGGCTCGAAGGGCGGCCCGCTGCGCCCCAGACGCGCCTTCGTGGCCCGGTTCCGGGAGGACGACGCGGCGGGTGGCGTGCTGCCGGTGCAGGTGGTGCGCAACCGGTTCCGGCTGCACCGGGCGGTCAACGACGCGCTGCTCAAGGCGCCGTTCACCCCGCTGCCGCCGGCCGCGCGGGTGCGGGCCCGGTTCATCGGGGAGACCGTCGCGCGCGGCACCGCCCGGTCGAAGGGCTGGGTCAGCCGACTCGTCCCCGACGACCTGCCGCTGAACGTCGAGGCTGCCGCCTTCACGCCGGCCGGCGGCGTCCTGATCGGACTCCGCTTCCCGGTCACGGCCGACGGCGAGCCGATCCTGGTCGAGCTGACCGGCGTGCCGGGCATGTTCGATCCCGTGCCGACCTGGCCGGAGGCGACGGGCGCGTACGTGTTGACGGGGGTGACCCCGCCCGGCGCGCTCGCCGGCTTCCGGGCGATCGCCCCCACCGACGACGGCGGCTACGCGGCGGTCGTCGGGTCCATCGACGCGCTCGGCAAGGGCTCGGTGCTGCTCGACGAGCACCCGACCGGCGGTGACGTCACCTCCCGGCACGTCCGGTTCCCGCCGCCCAGCGACGGGCATCTGGTCCCCGGTGAGCTGGTGGTCGACCTGGCGCCGTTCCACCATGTGGAGGGGGTGGCCGAGCTGGACGGGCGCAGCTTCTACGTCACCGACGAGGACCACCGCGTGGCGCTCTGGGTGGGGTGAACGGGCGGGCGCCGGCCGACGCGGGGGAGCCACGGCGGGCCGGCGGCCGGACGGCACCTCTGCGGAGCAGGCCCGCAGACCCTCGTGGTGCCGCCCGGCCCCCGGGTCCTCCCCGTCCCCCAGGGCGCCCCGGTCCGCGATCGCGTCGCCGACGCGATCGTCCCCGTGTGGGCAGTGGAAGCATGCCCAACCCCCACCATGGACGTCGAGGTTTTTCAGCTCAGGCTTAAAGACGGAGATAAGTGCCGCCCAGGTAGGCTGCAACGGTCACCCGGCATCCCCCCGGCCGGGCGGCACGGGAGCACTCCATGCTGAAGATCTATTTCTCCGCCGAGGACATCCTCCGGACCCGGGTGGCTCCGGCGGCGGACCCGGTGTGGGAACTGGTCCTCAGTCTGCACCTGCTGCCGGGTCGCGGCCGGGACCCGCTGCTGGCGGGCTGGCGGCGCAGCGTGACCCGGGCACTGCGCCAGGGCATCGGGTCCCCCGGCCTGAGGCTCCTCCTGTCGCTCAATCCGCCCCGCGGCTACTTCCCCGACTTTCTCACCCCCTACCAGAGCGTGTCCGGGTTCGAGGCCGGCATGGAGGCGGTCCGGAGCACTCCCGTGTCGCTGCTGCAACGCGACCTGTCGCTGCTCGCCACCGGCCACACCCTGCCGGCCGGCGCTGCCGCGGTGGCCCGGGGCGAGCCGGACACGCTGCGCGACCTGACCGGCGCGATGGCGCAGTACCGCGACCTGGCGATCGACCCGTACTGGACCCGGATCCAGGCGGCCGTGGAGGCCGACCGGTCCCGGCGGGCCCGGGCGCTGCTCGACGGCGGGGTGGAGGGGCTGCTGGCCAGCCTGCGGCCCGCCATGCACTGGGAGTCCGGGGTGCTCCAGGTCCGCGGCTACCCGCACAGTCGCGAGCTGCACCTGGACGGGCGCGGCCTGCTGCTGGTGCCCTCGTTCTTCTGCGCGCCCACCCCGGTGGCCCTGCTCGACCCGGCGCTGCCCCCGGTCCTGGTCTACCGGGTGGACCGGCTGGGCGGGCTGCTGCCGGCGCCCGCCGAGGGCGCCGGCCCGGGCACGCCGGACACCGGACGGGAGGCGCTGGCCGCGCTGCTCGGCCGCACCCGGGCCGCCGTGCTGGCGGTCAGCGACGACGGCTGCACCACCGGGGAGGTGGCCCGCCGGCTGAACATCTCACCGGCCGCCGCCAGCCAGCACACCGCCGTGCTGCGCAACGCCGGCCTGCTGGTCAGCCACCGCGACCGCAACAGCGTCCTGCACACCCTCACCCCGCTGGGGCGGGCGATGCTCAACTCCTGAGCGCCCAGCCCGCTCCCGTGCCCCGCGCCGTCCACCTCGCACCCGCCGCGCGGGCGCGGCGGGGAACCGGGGGCGGGAGGCCCGTCAGAGGGCCAGGCAGGCGGCGGCGGGGGTGCCGGCGGGCGGGGGGAGCGGGAGCGAGGCGACGCCCTCCGCCGCCAGGGCGGCGCGCAGGCGGTGCAGGTCGGCGCCGAAGCGGACCAGCTCGGCCGGGCCGGCCGGGGCGGCCGGGGAGCCGAGCACCAGCGCCGCCGCCTCCGCCGGCCAGCCGGGCACGGCGGTGACCATTTCGGTGCGTACGGCCTCGTCGGTGACCAGGGTGAACTCCGTGCCGGGCGCGACCACGCCGGCGACCGCGGCGATCGCCCGCCGCACCGCGTCCCGGTCGGGCGGGGTCGGGTTGGGGGCGTCCGGCAGGGTGGCGGCGGCGGCCAGCCCGGCCGCCCTCGCCTCGGCGGTGCCCAGCGAGAACAGGTCCATCGCGGCGTCCCGGACCAGCGTCGCCGCCCCGGCGCCGTCGTCCGGCCGGGGCGCGGTGAGGTAGCCGCGCACCACGGCGACCGGCACCTGGTCGCACTTGCCCTTGATCAGCTCGCCCGCGCCGGCCAGCTCGTCCACGACCGCCATCTGGGTGAGCTGGAGTTCGTTGCCGTACGGGTCGACCTCGCCCCGGTGGTCGCGGATCGCGTCCATGCCGGCGACGCCGAGCGCCACGTCGGTGAGCCCGTTGCGCCAGGGCCGGCCCATCGTGTCGGTGATGATCACCGCGACGTCGACGTGGTAGCGGTCGCGCAGGGCGGCGCGCAGCGCCCGGGCCGAGGCGTCCGGGTCCGCCGGGAGCAGCACCAGCCGGGTCTTGTCGACGTTCGAGGCGTCGATCCCGGCCGAGGCCATCACGAAGCCGTGGTGGGTCTGCACGATCCGGGTCGCGCCCCGGGTCGCCACCACCCGCGCCGTCTCGGCGGCCAGCACCTCGTCCCGCGCGGCGAGCCGCTCCGGCCCGTCCGCCGGGACGTCCACCAGTCGCCCCTCCGACTTCGAGACGATCTTGCTGGTCACCACCAGCACGTCGCCGTCGCGCAGCCACGGCGCGGCGTTCGCGATCAGGGCGGCCAGGTCGTCGCCCTCGGACACGTGACCGATGCCCGGCACCGGCAGGATCTCCAGCCTCATGTCAGCTCCAGCGCGGCGCGGACCATGGCCGCCGTCGCCGTCTCGTCGGTCATCAGCAGCGGCACCGCGCGCACCGTCACCTCCGGCACCACGACGCCGGCGTCCTCCTCGGCGACCAGCCAGCCGTCGAGCAGCCCGCCGGCCGCCCGGCCGCCGTAGAGGCGGCCCACCCCGGCCGCGCTGCACTCGACCCCGAGCACCTCCAGGCAGCGGTCCGCCATGCCGCGCACCGGCGCGCCGCCGATGATCGGCGAGACGCCGACCACCGGGGCGGGGCCGTCGGCGACCGCCTCGCGCAGCCCGGGCACGGCCAGGATCGGGGCGATGCTCACCACGGGGTTGCTCGGCGCGACCAGCACCACGTCGGCCCCGGCGATCGCCGCCACGACGCCGGGCGCCGGCTTCGCCGTCTCCGCGCCGACGAAGACGAACCGGTGGGTGGGGACGTTCCCGCGGTGGCGCACCCACCACTCCTGGAAGTGGATCGCCCGTTGGCCGCCGTCGGGCCCGTCCGCGCCGGATTCGCCCGCGACCGCCGGCCCGCTCACCACCACGTGCGTCTCCAGGCGGTCGTCGGTCGCCGGCAGCAGGCGTACGCCGGGCTGCCAGCGGGTGGCGAGCGCCTCGGTGACCGCGTGCAGCGGGTAGCCGGCGTTGAGCATGGTCGTGCGCACCAGGTGGGTGGCGACGTCCCGGTCGCCGAGCCCGAACCAGGTCGGCTCGGCGCCGTACGCGGCCAGCTCCTGCTTGACCGTCCAGCTCTCGTCGACGCGGCCCCAGCCCCGCTCGGGGTCGGCGCCGCCACCCAGCGTATACATGACGCTGTCCAGGTCGGGGCAGACCTTGAGCCCGTGCAGGAACAGGTCGTCGCCGACGTTGACCACGGCGGTCACCTCGGCGCCGACCTCGCGGGCGTACGCCCGGACGCCGAGCAGGAAGCGGGCACCCCCGATGCCGCCCGTCAGAACCACGATGCGCATGCCGAACATCCTCGCGCACGAGCCGCCCGGGATCCGCCGCTGGCCCGGGAGACTAGGCTCACGTCGGCAACTGTCCGCTTTCGCCCCAAGGGGGATCCCGTGACCAGCCCCGCCGAGCCCGCGTCCACCGACGCGACGCAGGCCAGCCAACTGACCAAGCCGCTGCGTGAACTCGCCGCGTTCGTGCTCCTCGGCGCGAACGCCGTGTTCCTCTTCGTCGGCCTGATCCGGTTGCTGACGCCGGCCGAGTACGTACCCTTCGCGGGCCGGGCGGGCAACGCCTTCCCCGCCTTCGTCGGCATCGAGGCGGTGGCCCTGCCGCTGCTGGCCGTGCTGCTCGCCACGCACGTGCGTCCCCCGGCGCCGAAGGCGAAACTGATCACCCAGGTTGCCCTCGGTGAGTACGCGTTCAGCGCGCTGTTCGGCGTGCTGACCTTCCTGGTCTGGACGCTCGACCTGCTGTCCCAGGGCCAGGTCCTCGACGCCTTCCTCGGCCTGCTCTCCCGGGTGGCCTGGCTGGGGCTCCTCGCGCTCGCCGCGTTCGTCGTCTTCAAGATCTGGCGCACCCTGTACTACGTCCCGAAGCCGAAGCCCCAGCCCGGCGTGTACGGCCAGCCGCAGCCCGGTTGGCCGCAGCAGCAGGCCGGCTACCCGGCCCCGGGCCAGCCGGTCCCCGGTCAGCCGGGTCAGCCTGGCCAGTCGATCCCCGGTCAGCCGGGCGCGTGGCCGGCCCCCGGCCCGTACGGCGCCCCGTACGGCCAGCAGCCGGCGCCGTTCGGCGGCCCGCAGGCGACCCCGCCGTTCAACCCGGCGCCGCAGCCGGGCCCGCCGGCCGCCACCGCGCCGCAGTCGGCGCCCCCGTTCGGGTCGTCGCCAGCCGCCCCGCCGTTCGGGCCGCCGCCCTCGGCCGAACCGACCCAGGCGATCCCGCGCCAGTCCGTCGAGCCCACCCAGTCGATTCCGCGCCCCGTGGACGGGGAGCCGGACCGCACCCAGCGCATCAACCCGGGCGACACCCCCGACGCCCCGCGCTGACCGGGCGGCAGCACCGCATCCGAGCGCCCCGCGCGACCACGTGCGGGGCGCTCGCGTTTCCCCGGCCCCCGGCATCGGGCCCCCGGCGTCCGGCCGGGCGGTCGTGTCCGGCGTCCGGCCGGGCGGTCGTGTCCGGCGTCCCGCCGGGCGGCCGGTCCGGCGGTGGGGCGAGGGGTGCGTGCCCTTCTTCACCGTGCGGGCCGGGCGGGCGGGGTGCGGCCGGCGAGCGCTTAGGCTGGGCGGATGGTTGATCGCACCGAGCCCGGCCCGAGTGACGCGAGCGTGCGGCGGGCGCTGCGCCGGGCGGCGACCGGGCGGGCGCTCGACGTCGACGAGGCCACCGCGCTGCTGAGCGCCCGGGGCGACGCGCTGGACGAGCTGCTCGACGTCGCCGGCGCCGTCCGCGACGCCGGGCTGCGCGAGGCCGGGCGGCCGGGCGTGGTGACGTACTCGAAGAAGGTCTTCATCCCCCTCACCCGGCTGTGCCGGGACCGCTGCCACTACTGCACGTTCGCCACCGTGCCGCACCGGCTGCCGGCGGCGTTCCTCGACCGCGACGAGGTGCTCGCCATCGCGCGGGCGGGCGCGGCCCAGGGCTGCAAGGAGGCCCTGTTCACGCTCGGCGACCGGCCGGAGGAGCGCTGGCCGGCGGCCCGGCAGTGGCTGGACGAGCGCGGCTACGACTCCACCCTGGACTATTTGCGCGCCTGCGCGGTGGCGGTGCTGGAGGAGACCGGGCTGCTGCCGCACCTGAACCCGGGCGTGCTGTCCTGGTCGGAGTTGCAGCGGCTGAAGCCCGTCGCGCCCAGCATGGGGATGATGCTGGAGACCACGGCGACGCGGCTCTGGTCGGAGCCGGGCGGCCCGCACTTCGGCTCGCCGGACAAGGAGCCGGCGGTCCGGCTCCGGGTGCTCGACGACGCGGGCCGGGTCGGGGTGCCGTTCACCACCGGCATCCTGATCGGCATCGGCGAGACCCCCGCCGAGCGGGTCGACGCGATCTTCGCCATCCGCCGCGCCCACCGGGAGTACGGCCACCTCCAGGAGGTGATCGTGCAGAACTTCCGCGCCAAGCCGGACACGGCGATGCGCGGGATGCCCGACGCGGAGCTGCACGACCTGGCCGCCACGGTGGCGGTGGCCCGGGTGCTGCTCGGGCCGAAGGCCCGCATCCAGGCCCCGCCGAACCTCATCGAGGGCGAGTACGACCTGCTGCTGCGCGCCGGCATCGACGACTGGGGCGGGGTCTCCCCGCTGACCCCGGACCACGTCAACCCCGAGCGCCCGTGGCCCCACCTGGACGAGCTGGCCCGGCAGACGGAGAAGTCCGGGTTCACCCTGCGCGAGCGGCTGACGATCTACCCCGAGTACGTGCGGGCCGGCGACCCGTGGCTCGACCCGCGCCTGCTGCCGCACGTCGGCGCGCTGGCCGACCCGGCGACCGGGCTGGCCGTCGAGGAGGCGCGGCCGGTGGGCCGCCCCTGGCAGGAGCCCGACGAGACGTACGGCGGCCGGACCGACCTGCACGCCACCATCGACACCACCGGGCGCACCGGCGACCGGCGCGGCGACTTCGACCACGTCTACGGCGACTGGTCGGAGGTGGCCGGCAAGGTCACCGGCGGGGGCGGGGGCGGGACCGACCGCGACCTGCGGGCCGGGCTGCGGCTGGCCGCCGACGACCCGGCGGCGCTGCTCGACCCGCGGCACGCCGACGCCGCGCTGGCGCTGTTCGCCGCCGACGGGCCGGCGCTCGACGAGCTGTGCCGGCTCGCCGACGACGCCCGCCGGGCGGCGGTCGGCGACGACGTGACGTACGTGGTCAACCGCAACATCAACTTCAGCAACGTCTGCTACGTGGGCTGCCGGTTCTGTGCCTTCGCGCAGCGGGAGCGGGACGCCGACGCGTACCGGCTCTCGGTGGAGCAGGTCGCCGACCGGGCCGAGGAGGCGTGGGCGGCCGGCGCCAGCGAGGTCTGCCTCCAGGGCGGCATCGACCCGAAGCTGCCGGTGACCGTCTACGCCGACATGGTCCGGGCGATCAAGGCACGGGTGCCGGCGATGCACGTGCACGCGTTCTCGCCGATGGAGATCGTCACCGCCGCCGCGAAGGCCGGCGTGTCCGTGCGGGAGTGGCTGACCGGGCTGCGCGACGCCGGGCTGGACACCATCCCGGGCACCGCCGCGGAGATCCTCGACGACGACGTGCGCTGGGTGCTCACGAAGGGCAAGCTGCCGGCCGCCGCCTGGGTCGAGGTGGTCGGCACGGCCCACGAGCTGGGCATCCGGTCCAGCTCCACGATGATGTACGGCCACGTGGACCACCCCGCGCAGTGGCTCGCGCACTTCCGGGTGCTGGCCGGGTTGCAGGACCGCACCGGCGGCTTCACCGAGTTCGTGGCGCTGCCGTTCGTGCACACCAACGCGCCGATCTATCTGGCCGGCATCGCCCGTCCCGGGCCGACCTGGCGGGAGAACCGGGTGGTGCACGCGATGGCCCGGCTGCTGCTGCACGGCCGGATCGACAACATCCAGTGCTCCTGGGTGAAGCTCGGCGACGAGGGCACTGCGGCGATGCTGCGGGGCGGCTGCAACGACCTCGGCGGCACGCTGATGGAGGAGACGATCTCCCGGATGGCCGGTTCCGGCAACGGTTCGGCGCGTACCGAGGAGCAGTTGATCGCGATCGCGGCGGCCGCCGGACGCCCGGCCCGCAAGCGCACGACCGCGTACGGCCGCCCCCGGCCGTAGGATCGTCGAGCCTTTCCCCGCTGCCGGCCCGGCGCGGGTTCCCGGGCGCCCGGCCGAGCCTTGTCGACGTCGAGGGGTTCCACGGCTCAGCTCCGGCGATCCATTTCGCACGGTTGGCTTCTTCGAGTTCGGCGACGACGTGCGATACGAGTCCATATCGACAACGACGGTGACGGGTGGGCCGACGTCACCTACCGGTTCGAATTCACCACCGGGATCACGAATCCGAACAGCTTTCTCTGCCGCCGGGGCTGAGCGCCGCCGACGTTCCCCGACTTCCCCTAGCCGGATACGCCGGGTTCCCCAACCCGCCGGCGTCGTCCTCGATCCCGGCGGCGACACCGGCACCCTGATCATCTACCCGGGACGAAACCCGCACGGCCGGGAGATCGAGGTCAGCCGGGACGACGGGCCGCGTACGCACCCGGCGGCCCGGGAGCGCCGGGTGCGGAACGGGGCGTTCCACAGTGCCGTCCACCCGGAGCTGCCCGCCGGCGTCTGTACCGTTTGGTGGGACGATCGGCTGCTGGCCGGCAGGGTCGGCGTCACCGCCGGTGTGATCGCCGATTTCACGTGGCCGACCAGCGTGCCTCCGGTCTCCGATCGAGCCGGCCGGCACCGCCCGCAGCGGCGCCTCGTCCACATCGTGGACGGGATGCCGTCGGTCGTTTCCGGCTCGACGGGCGGTCGACGCGAACTCGGGTTAACCTTGTCCCCCACCAAGATCAACGATGTGGTGGGTGGTCTTTCGGGGGTCTCCAACGGCCTGTCCGGTCGGGCCGGCGGGGAAGCGCCACGGGAGAAAACTCGGGCAACTCGCCGGAGAGGGCGTTACTCGGCCGGGGTCTGAATCGATAGGGCAGGTTGCGAGGCCGGGCGGCCGGGTGGTCGTCCGGAGTGTTGTCGGGAGGGCGACTCCATTATCAAGTTCGGCTTGACGGCGCACGCATTACACGCGTGTAATTTGAATGGGGTTGTTCGCACGGTACGCAACAAATCGGGACCGGACGGACACGCGCGCCTTTCGCGTGGGGGGTTGCAGCGGCGATGACGCCGGTGCGCGACAAGGAGGCATTTGATGGACGGCCAGCTTGAGGTGGCCGACCTGCTCGGAAACGCGCCGGAGTGGCAGGAGCGGGCGCTCTGCTCGCAGACCGATCCGGAGGCGTTCTTCCCCGAGAAGGGCGGCTCGACCCGCGAGGCGAAGCGGATCTGCTCGCGCTGCGAGGTCAAGACGGAATGCCTCGAATACGCTCTCGGGCACGACGAGCGGTTCGGGATCTGGGGTGGGCTCTCGGAGCGGGAGCGGCGCAAGCTCAAGCGGCGGGCCGCCTGAGCGCTGCCGGGCCGGGGCGGTGGGGGCCGCCCGGCTCAGGCGCAGTCGAACCGGTCGCCGTTCGCGGCGGCATCCGGCGGGGCGGCTCAGGCCAACTCGTCCGGATCGACCCCGAGCAGGTTGGCCACCTGCTCGATGATCACGTCGTGCACGAGATCGGCGAGATCCTCGCGGTCCATGGCGCGGAACTCCAGCGGCCGGCGGTAGAGCACGATCCGCGGGGGCACCTCCTGCCGGCCCGGCCGGCCGGGCAGCAGCCGGGCGAGCGGCACCTCGCCGTCCTCCAGCACGTCGGAGTCGTAGACGTTCAGGTCCGGCGGGACGTCCTCCACCGCGAACTCGACCCCGGCCAACTCCTTGGCGAACCGCCGTTCCAGGGTCTCGACGGTGTCCAGCACGAGGTCGTCGAAGATCTCCGCCTTCGTCCGCGCCAGCGGCACCGTCGCCGGCACCAGCCGCCCGCGCAGGCCGCGCCCGTGCCGGTCACGGTGGGCGCGCCGGCCGGGGCCGGGGCGGCGGTGTTCCGGGCTCGTCATGAGGGACAGGTTAGCTCCCACACCGACCTGGCCTGCGGCAGCGCGGCGGGTGTGGCGCGGCGCGGGTCGCGCCGGGCCGAATTGTGATCACCGTGACGGGCGTGTCGCAACGCGAAGCAGTGCGCCGGACCCGGTAATGGAGATACCCTGCCGCCGTGAGGTCACCACGGCGCTGCTCCCGTAACGGCTGCCCCCGGCAAGCGGTCGCCACGCTGACCTATGTCTACAACGAGTCGACAGCCGTGGTGGGGCCGCTGGCCGCCTTCGCCGAGCCGCACACCTACGACCTCTGCGAGCCGCACGCCCGCAGCCTGACCGCGCCACGCGGGTGGGACGTCGTCCGGCACGAGGGCGAGTTCGAGCCCCCGCCGCCCACCACCGACGACCTGGTCGCCCTCGCCGAGGCCGTCCGCGAGGCCGCCCGCCCGGTGGCCCCCCGCCCACCCGAGGACGACGAGACCCTCAACACGGCCCCCCAGACGGGCCGCCGCGGCCACCTCCGCGTAATCCCCCCCACCCACTAACCCCCCCGGCCCCCCGGCCCCTCCGGGCCCCCACCCCGCCCTCGCCCGTTGATCATGAAGTTGTTGCCGCGCGCTTCGGCGTGTCGCGGCAACAACTTCATGATCAACGGGCTCGTGGGTGGGGTGGGGGTGGGGGGTTAGTGGGCTCGGAGGCGGGTGGGGTGGGTGGCGCGGCGGGCGGGGCGGTCCGTGCGGTTCTCCGCCGCGTCGGCGGAGAACATCAGCCGCAGGCCCGCGTTCACGGCCAGCCAGCGCAGCGGCTCCGGCTCCCACTTCGGGGAGCGGTGGTTCACCCAGGGCAGGGCGGTCAGGTCCGTCCGCTCGCCCGGATCAGGTCGGCCAGGGTCCGCCCGGCGAGGTTGCTGGTGCCCACGCCGTCGCCGACGTACCCGCCGGCCCAGGCCAGCCCGTCGGCCCGGTCGAGACCGACCGAGGCCGCCCGGTCCCGGGCCACCCCGAGCGGGCCGCCCAGGTGTGGGTCACCGGCACGTCAGGGCCGAGCACCGGGAACAGTTCGCCGAGCGTACGGCGCAGTGCCGCGAAGACCGCCGGCTCCCGGTCGTAGCCGGGGGTGACCCGGGAACCGAAGTGGTAGGGCGCGCCCCAGCCGCCGAAGGCGAGTCGGCCATCGGCGGTGCGCTGGCCGTAGACGATGACGTGCCGGTGGTCGGAGAAGGTCTCCCGCTCGGCGAGGCCGATCCGCGCCCAGGTCGCGGCGGGCAGCGGCGCGGTGGCGACCATCAGCGAGTAGACCGGCGCGACGGCGCGGCGCTGCCCCGGCAGGCCGGGCGTGTAGCCCTCGGCGGCCCGCACCACCACCGGTGCGCGCACCGTGCAGGCCGGGCGTGTAGCCCTCGGTGGCCCGCACCACCACTGTTGCCGCACCGTGCCGGCCGGGGTCACCGCCGCGCCGGGCCGGATCCGGGTCACCCGCGTGCCCTCGTGGATCGTCACCCCTCGGCGTTCCACCGCCCGGGCCAGGCCGCGCACCAGCCGGGCCGGGTGCACCGCCGCGCAGTGCGGGGTGTACGTGCCGCCGCGTACCCCCTCGGCGGCGCAGCGGGCGGTGGCCGCGTCAGCGTCGAGCAGCGCCAAGTCCTCCGGCCCGAGCCCGTATGCCCGTGCCTCCGCGACGGCCGCGCGCCCGGTCGAGCTGGGGGCCGGTGCGGGCGAGCACCACCGTCCCGCCGTACGCCCAGTCGCAGTCGATGCCCTCGGCCGCGACGACCCGGCCGACCTCGGCGACGGTGGCGTGCAGGGCGCGCTGCATGGCGATCGCCGCGTCCCGCCCGCGCCGCCGGGCCAGCGCGGGCAGCGAGGTGGGGAACAGCGCCGAGCACCAGCCCCCGTTGCGGCCCGACGCGCCGTAGCCGGCGACCTGTGCCTCCAGCACGGTGATCCGCAGCGTCGGGTCGGCGACCGCGAGGTAGTACGCCGTCCAGAGCCCGGTGTAGCCGGCCCCGACGATCACCACGTCCGCGTCGGCGTCGCCGGTGAGCGGCGGGCGCGGGGTCAACGGCTCGTCCACCGTGGACAGCCAGTCGACGTCGTCCGCGCGCTGGCCCAGGTTGCCGGCGGGAGCGCCCCGCCGCCGCGTCGGGCGATGTCGGACGCTGACCGTACGGTTTCACCATGCAGCAGGCAGACGTCTCCTCCACACCCACCAGGGCGCCGATGCTCGTCGTGCGATGGGAGGCACTTGAGGACTAATGCTCGGAGAAAGCCCTGTTAGGTAAGATCATCTTTGGTGGGGGCCGGACGTCGTCTTGGCGGATGTGGGGGCAATAATGATCGTTTTCGCCCCCATGCACCCATTACCACCGATCGCCTACTACGCCCTGATTGATAAGGGATTCAAGACGGTCCAAGTGCTCTGTTCGCAAGGTGATATCTTGAGATGCCCAGTTTTCCTCCAGGCGTTCGGTTTTCCGCGTCCCTGGCATCGCGGTGACACCGCGCAAAAGAATCCATGCCAATGCGACCTGAGCCGGCGTGGCTTCCATCTCTTCCGCGACGTCAACTACAAGATCGGCCAATCGGCTGTTCTTGGCGATTGCTTCCTCGGTGAATCGCGGATTGTCCAACCTCCAGTCTCCGGGTTCTAGATCGCTTCGCGAGCGGATCGCCCCGGACAGGAATCCTCGGCCAAGGGGGCTGTAAGCCACAAATCCGATGCCAAGTCTTTGAATTGTTGGCAGGATGTCGGCCTCAACGTCCCGCGACCACAATGAGTACTCGGTCTGGAGCGCACTGATGGGATGAACTTCGTGGGCTCGGGCGATGGTTTCCGGGTCTGCCTCACACAGGCCGATATAGCGTACCTTCCCCGCCTCCACGAGATCGGCCATGGCGCCGGCCGTCTCCTCGATCGGTGTTTCGGGGTCCACGCGATGCTGATAGTAGAGGTCGATGTAGTCGGTCCCGAGGCGCTTCAGTGAGGCATCGCAACAAGCCTTCACATAATCCGCAGTTCCTTTGACACCTTGCCAGCTGCCGTCTTCGCCTCGGGAGACGCCGAATTTGGTTGCCAAGGTTATTTGGTCGCGGCGCCCCTTGAGCGCCTTGGCCAACAACATTTCATTCGTGAACGGGCCGTACATGTCTGAGGTGTCCCAGAACGTGCATCCAATGTCTGCTGCCCGGTCGAGAACGGAAAGATTCTGAGCTTCCGAAGAGGACCCGTAAAATTCCGACATTCCCATGCAGCCCAAGCCGATCGCAGGCACACGAAGGCCTTGGGACCCGAGGTTGATCTGTTTCATAACTTTGATGCTCTTTCGCTCAGAACAGGCGGTCGCCGCCGGCACCAGCCGCTTGCGGCGCGGTCGGAGTGCTGCTGCTGGGTCGGCTCATGGAGCCTTGGTGGGGTCCCCCATGGCCCAGGCGACCCCGTCGCCGCGGTCCATCTTCTCGATCGCAGCCATGTCCTCGTGGTCGAGGTTGAAGCCGAAGATGTCGGCGTTCTTTCGGATGCGGTCGGGGTTGGTGCTCTTCGGAAGCACCGGGTACCCCTTCTGGACGGCCCAGCGCAGCAGGATCTGCGCCTCGCTCACACCGTACTTCGTGGCCATGACCTTGAAGGGGGCGTCCGCTCGCTCGCCGTCGTCCTTCATCTGGTCCGTCTTTGCGCTGTCGTGCCCCTCGGCGGTCCGCCAAGTGGAGAGCGGGACCAGGCTGCTGTAGGCGATGGGTGCGACCGCGTTGTCGTTGAGGTATCGAACTAGCTCGGGCTTCTGCGACCAGGGATGAAGCTCGATCTGGTTGGCATCCGGCATGGGCAGGCCCGCTGCCCTCAGCTCCTCGATGTGCTTGATGCTGAAGTTGCTCACGCCGATCGCACGTGCTTTTCCCTGTCGCTTCAACTCGACGAGCCCGCGCCACTGGGCGAGCCTCTGGTCGCGTTCGAACGGCGCATGGATCAAGTAGAGATCCACATAGTCCAGCCCTAGCCGCTCGAGGCTCTCGTCGAGCGACGCCACCGTGGACTCGGTGGTCTTCGCCGGCTGCCCCCACGCCGGGTTTCCGGGCCAGAGCTTCGTGGTGACGAAGAGGTCGCTCCTCGTCAACCCCTCGGACTCGAGCGCCTGCTTGATGCCCGCCCCGACGCCCGATTCATTCTGATAGCCCTCCGCGGTGTCGATGTGCCGGTAGCCGGCGCGAATGGCCTCACTCACCGCTGCGGCAACCGCGCCGTCGGGGATGAGGAACGTGCCAAAGCCGAGGTACGGGATTTCGACATCAGTGGTCAGTGTTCGATTCTTCAATCGCTTCTCCTTGGAACTCGACAGGTGAAGACCCTAACCAGCCCCGGGCCTACAGCGCCTGCCCGTTCCTCTAGGTCGCTTGCCTATTCCTGCACATGTCGGGAGAGGCTGACTGGTCCCAGGACTGATACAGTGGCCGGTCGAGGAGATCGATGGAGGCTGAAGCATGCACGTGGAACGGCTCATCGAGCAGGCTTCTCGTCGCGTCCCGGCGGCCGGAAACGACCAGCAACAAACCGCCCAGCCGATCGATGGTCTCCAAGTCTTCCGGCAGAACTCCCCGAGTTCGTTGGAAGCTTCGCTGTACGAGCCCGTCCTGTGCCTAATCCTCCAAGGCGGGAAACAGGTCGCGATCGGAGAGCAGACGTTGTCGGTCGGCCCGGGAGAGTGCCTCCTCGTGAGTCACGACCTGCCCGTGTGCTCCAGAATCACGAAAGCTCCATACCTGGCGCTGGTCTTCGAGGTAGACATCACCACCATCAGGGAGCTCTACGACAAGGTCACAGAATCGGCGCTCGACAGCGAACGCGCTCGCGCGGCGCAGACGCATCAGGCGGATCCCGCGCTGCTGGATGCACTGCTTCGATACTTGGCGCTCTCCGACTCGCCTACGGACGCGAAGGTACTCGGCCCGCTCACGTCGAAGGAGATCCACTACCGCTTGCTGGTCGCTCCGTTTGGCGGAATGCTTCGCAGTCTCATTCGCCACGACAGCAACGCGAGTGCCATCACCCGCGCCATCGGCCACATCCGCGATGACATCCGCTCGCCGATTGCGATTCCGGATCTCGCAAGGCGAGTCGGAATGAGCGCGTCGTCATTTCACAAACACTTCAAGACGATCACCTCAACGACCCCGCTGCAATACCAGAAGGAGGTTCGCCTGCTCGAGGCACGGCGACTCCTGATGACGGGCGGCGCCTCGGTCACCGCCACCGCTTTCGATGTCGGGTACGAGAGCCCGAGCCAGTTCAGCCGCGAGTACGCACGCAAGTTCGGGATCCCCCCGAGCCAGGATTTAGCACACGCGACCGGCTAGAGTCGGCTCGGAATCCTATCTCCTCCAATGGCCGGATAACTGCACACCGGGGCAAGTTGCCCCCTCAAGATCACCCTGCTATCCCTTCCGGCCATATCCCGGCAGCCCTATCGGGACTTCTTGGAGCATTGGTCCTCAAGGGCCTGGAAGGCCGGCAAGATCCACGTCAGCCAGGACGGGCATCAAGACATGGTGCGACGACAGGTCCTGGTAGCGCATCGGCCGCTCCCGGTGCGGAAACGGCCGGGTCGACCACACGCCGCGGGGCGCGCGGCCGGCCCGGCCGGGTGGACGAGGGTTACAGGCGCGCCCACGCCTCGGTGAGCACGGCGCGCAGGATCTGCTCGATCTCGTCGAACTGCTGCTGCTCGGCGATCAGCGGCGGCGCGAGCTGCACGACGGGGTCGCCCCGGTCGTCGGCGCGGCAGTAGAGCCCGGCGGAGAACAGCGCGGTGGACAGGAAGCCGCGCAGCAGCCGCTCGGACTCGGCCTCGTCGAAGGTCGCCCGGGTGGTCTTGTCCTTGACCAGCTCGATGCCGTAGAAATAGCCGTCGCCGCGTACGTCGCCGACGATCGGCAGGTCGTGCAGCTTCTCCAGGGTGGCGCGGAAGGCCGCCTCGTTGGCCCGGACGTGCCCGACCAGGTCCTCGCGGGCGAAGACCTCCAGGTTGGCCAGGGCCACCGCGCAGGAGACGGGGTGGCCGCCGAAGGTCACGCCGTGGGCGAACATGCCGGTCTCGGTCAGGAACGGCTCCATCAGCCGGTCGCTGGCGATCATCGCGCCGAGCGGGGCGTAGCCGGAGGTGATGCCCTTGGCGGTGGTGATGATGTCGGGCTGGTAGCCGTACCGAACGGCGCCGAAGTATTCGCCGAGCCGGCCCCAGGAGCAGATCACCTCGTCGGAGACGAGCAGCACGTCGTACGCGTCGCAGATCTCCCGGACCCGCTCGAAGTAGCCGGGCGGCGGCGGGAAGCAGCCGCCGGAGTTCTGCACCGGCTCCAGGAACACGGCGGCGACCGTGTCCGGCCCCTCCCGCTCGATGGCCCGGCCGATCTCCTCGGCGGCCCAGCGGCCGAACGCCTCGGGGGAGTCGCCGTGCTCGGGGGCGCGGTAGAAGTTGGTGTTCGGCACCTTGATGCCGCCGGGGACCAGCGGCTCGAAGTCGCTCTTGATGCCGGGCAGGCCGGTGATCGACAGCGCGCCCATCGAGGTGCCGTGGTAGGCGATGTAGCGGCTGACCACCTTGTGCTTGTTCGGCCTGCCGGTGCGCTTGAAGTAGGCGCGGGCGAGCTTCCACGCCGCTTCGACCGCCTCGGAACCGCCGGTGGTGAAGAAGACCCGGTTCAGGTCTCCGGGGGTGAGCGTGGCGATCCGCTCGGCCAGCTCGACGGCCTTCGGGTGGGCGTACGACCAGAGCGGGAAGTAGGCCAGCTCGCACGCCTGCTTGGCGGCGGCCTCGGCCAGCTCGGTGCGCCCGTGGCCGGCGTTGACGACGAAGAGCCCCGCGAGGCCGTCCAGGTAGCGGCGGCCCTGGGCATCCCAGACGTACGCGCCCTCGCCGCGCACGATGGTCGGCACCTCGCCGGCGGAGTAGCTCGCCATCCGGGTGAAGTGCATCCAGAGGTGGTCGGTGGCGTCGGCCATGTCAGCCCCATCGGGTCTCGGGCCGGTCAAAGGTGACACCGGCCGCTCTGCCCACGGTTATCCCACAGTCCGGCGGCCAAAAGCAAGTGGGATCGGTGGTATGTGGTCCATTCGGCAACGGAATCAGCGAGCGCGTGTCCGGTCGGCAACGGAATCCGTATCGGTTGTTGACGGCTGGTCGGCGTCCGTCGGTGCCGTCAGGGTGCGCCCCTGTCGCCCTGTCGAGCTGAATCGTCTGCGACATCACCGCCGGGCTGGAGCGCGCATCGTGGCGCTGACGGGGTTGATTCGTCTGCGGCATCGCGCCGGGCTGGAGCGCGCATCGTGGCGCCGACGGGTCTGATTCGTCTGCGACATCAGCTCGACAGGCGTTGGCAAGGCAGGGGGCCGGGTCGTTCACGACCTGTCGTGACGCCCGCGAACCAGCACCGCGCTTTCCGCGCCGGTCGCCCTTCCGGCGCTCGCCGTTGGACGGCGGAGAGTGCGCGGGGGCAGGTCCAGGGCCTTTCCCGGGCGGTTGCCGGGCGGCCCGGATGCGCGAAAGACGTCCAGGCGCGACACGCCGGTTGGCGTGCGACTCGGGGGCTGAGCGTGGCTAGGGTGCGCCGGAGTGTGATCCCGGAACGGAGGGTCGGATGGCGAACGAGGCGCTGTGCGTGGCGATGGCCGCGAAGGGCGAGACCGTCGAGTCGCTCGCGGAGAAGGTGCGCGTCGACCCGAAGACGGCGGGCCGGTGGCTCACGTCGGGCCGCATCCCGCACCCCCGGACCCGGCTGGCGGTGGCCGAGGTGCTCGACCGCGACGCCGCCGAGCTGTGGCCCGAGCCGTTCCGCCGCCGCGATCTTCCCTGGTTCCGACCCTGGGCCGAACTGGAGCAGGACGCCACCTCGATCCGGTCGTATGAGCCACTGTTGGTGCCGGGCCTGCTTCAGACCGAGGGGTACGCCCGCGCGGTGCTGGGGACCGGCGGCCTGCTCCCGGCGGCCGAGGTGGACGAGATCGTCGCCGGCCGGCTGGCCCGGCAGGCGATCCTGGCGCGGGACGCTCCGCCGCAGCTCGTCGCCGTGATCGACGAGGTGGTGCTGCGGCGGCTCGTCGGGGACCGGGCGGTGATGGCCGGCCAGTTGGCTCACCTGCTGAGGGTCGTTGAGCAGGAGCACGTGCAGGTGCGGGTGATCCCGGCCGAGGTCTCCTGGCGCACCGGGCTCGCCGGGCCGTTCGTCCTGATCCGTCTGCCGGACGGCGCCGAGGCGGCCTATGTGGACAACCAGCTGCGCGGTCAGGTCGTGACGGAGAGTGCCGACATTGCTAGCCTGGGCGGCAGATGGGAGAGCGTTGCCGGCGAGGCGCTGCCGCGACGCCGGTCGATCGAGCTGATCAGGGAAGTGGCGACGACATGGACATGACCGACGCCCGCTGGCGCACCGCCACCCGCAGCAGCAACAACGGCGGCAACTGTGTCGAGGTGGCCGACAACCTGCCGGGCCGGGTGCTGGTGCGGGACAGCAAGGACCGCGTCGGCGGCACCCTCACCTTCGCGCCCGCCGCGTGGCGGGCGTTCGTCGCCTCGGTGGGGCGCGGCGGGGGCGCCGGCTGAGGTCGACCAGCGGCCAGAGCTGACAGGCGGCGAGCGGCCCGCTCAGGCGGTGCCCCAGGTGTACGTCTGCTTGCGCAGCTTGAGGTAGACGAACGCCTCGGTGGAGAGCACGCCCTCGACCGACCGCAGCCGCTGGAGGATCTCCAGCAGGTGGTCGTCGTTGCGGCAGACCACCTCGGTCAGCAGGTCGAACGAGCCCGCCGTGATCACCACGTAGTCGACCTCGTCCAGCTCGGCGAGGCGGTCGGCCACGGCCTCCAGGTTGCCGTTCGTACGCAGGCCGATCATGGCCTGGCGGGGGAAGCCGAGCTGGAGCGGGTCGGTCACCGCGACGATCTGCATCACCCCGGCGTCGAGCAGCCGCTGCACCCGCTGGCGCACCGCCGCCTCCGACAGCCCGACCGCCTTGCCGATGGTCGCGTACGGTCGGCGGCCGTCCTCCTGGAGCTGCTCGATGATCTGCTTCGCCACGTCGTCGAGCAGTGCGTGGCTGGCACCCTCGCGGACGGTGACCCTGCGTCCGCCGTTGGCGTTGTCCTGCTGCCGGTTCGTCATCGACCGCTCCCCATGTCCGTACCCGGGCTGAGCCTAGTGCCCCCGGGCAGTCTGGCGTATTTCGTCGTGCAGAGCTATTCCGGCAACGGAATCCCTTGTAAGGAAGGTCACCCCATGTCAGGATCAGTCGTCCACCGCACCTGACCCTCCCGTCGGCGCGCCACCCCCGTCCCGCCGCCGACGATGACCCCTAGGAGTCGTCACATGCGTACTCCCTTTCGGCCCCTCACCCGGCGTGGACTCCTGACCGGCACCCTCGGCTCGGCCGCGCTGCTCGCCGCCGGCGGCTCGCTGGCCGGCTGCGGCACCAAGGCCGCCACCCAGACGGAGGCCGGCTGCGTCAGCGAGGACCTGTCCGCCACCGAGAAGAAACTGGCCTTCTCCAACTGGCCGCAGTACATGGACGTGGACGAGAAGGACGAGTCCAAGCGGCCGACCCTTGACGCGTTCGTCGCCCAGAGCGGCATCCAGGTCGCCTACACCGAGGACGTCAACGACAACAACGAGTTCTTCGGCAAGGTGCAGAACCAGCTCGCGGGCTGTCAGGGCACCGGCCGGGACGTCATGGTCCTCACCGACTGGATGGCGGCGCGGATGATCCGCCTCGGCTGGGTCCAGAAGCTCGACAAGTCGAAGCTGCCCAACGTCGAGGCCAACCTGCTGCCGTCGCTGCGCAACCGGTCCTTCGACGCCGAGAACCAGCTCGCCATCCCGTGGCAGTCCGGCCTGGCCGGGCTGGCCTACAACGGCAAGGTGACCAAGGAGATCCGGACGGTCGACGAGCTGCTCACCCGCCCCGACCTCAAGGGCAAGGTGACGGCGCTGTCCGAGATGCGCGACACCATGGGCCTGCTGCTCCAGTCGAACGGCCACGACCCGGCGAACTTCACCGGCCCGCAGTTCGACGACGCGCTCAACAAGCTCAAGAAGGCCGTCGACTCCGGCCAGATCCGCCGGTTCACCGGCAACGACTACGCGCCGGACCTCGCCAAGGGCGACATCGCCGCGTGCATCGGCTGGTCCGGCGACGTCATCCAGCTCGGCTTCGAGGACGACAAGGTCAAGTTCGTGGTGCCCGAGTCGGGCGTGATGCTCTGGTCGGACAACGTCCTCGTGCCGAACAAGGCCACCCACAAGGGCAACGCCGAGCAGATCATCAACTACTACTACGACCCGGCGGTCGCCGCGAAGCTCGCCGCGTTCGTGAACTACATCTGCCCGGTCCAGGGCGCCAAGGCCGAGATGGAGAAGATCGATCCCGAGCTGGCAGCCAACCCGCTGATCTTCCCCGACGACACCATGCTGTCGAGGTCCAAGGTCTTCATGGCGCTGGACGAGAAGCAGGAACGCGAGTACGAGAGCAAGTTCCAGCAGGTCATCGGGGCGTGAGCGGCATGGGCGGCATGGGCGGGGCGACTGTGGGGCGCGAGACACCGGCCGGCGACCTGCGGCTGGCCAACCTCACCAAGCGGTTCGGCATCTTCACCGCCGTGGACGACCTCAGCCTGACCGTCCCGCAGGGCTCGTTCTTCGCCCTGCTCGGGGCGTCCGGCTGCGGCAAGACCACCACCCTGCGGATGATCGCCGGGCTGGAGGAGCCGACCAGCGGGCAGGTGCTGCTCGGCGACCGGGACATCGCCCGGCTGCGCCCGTACAAGCGGCCGGTGAACACGGTGTTCCAGAGCTACGCGCTCTTCCCGCACCTGAACGTCTTCGAGAACGTGGCCTTCGGGCTGCGGCGGCGCGGCATCCGATCGGTCGACGACCAGGTCATGGGCATGCTCGCGCTGGTGCAGCTCGACGACTACGGCCACCGCCGTCCCGCCCAGCTCTCCGGCGGGCAGCAGCAGCGGGTCGCCCTGGCCCGCGCCCTGGTCAACCGCCCGCAGGTGCTGCTGCTCGACGAGCCGCTGGGCGCGCTCGACCTGAAGCTGCGCCGGCAGATGCAGATCGAGCTGAAGCGGATCCAGACCGAGGTCGGCATCACGTTCGTGCACGTCACCCACGACCAGGAGGAGGCCATGACGATGGCCGACACGGTCGCGGTGATGAACGCCGGGAAGATCGAGCAGCTCGGCGCACCCGCCGACATCTACGAGTTCCCGGCCACCGCGTTCGTGGCGAACTTCCTCGGCCAGTCCAACCTGCTCGCCGGCGAGGCCGCCGGCCCGGGCGGCGGCGAGGTGGCGGTCTCGGCGCACGGCAACCGCTTCTCGGTGCCCGCCGGCCGGGCCCGGGTCGACCGGGGGCCGGTCCACCTGGGCGTACGCCCGGAGAAGCTGCACCTGGTCGACTCCGTCGACCAGGTTCCCGCCGGGCACCAGCACGTCAGCGGGTTGGTCACCGACGCCTCCTACGTCGGGGTCAGCACCCAGTACCTGCTGCGCACCGGCTGGGGCAGCGAGCTGTCGGTCTTCGTGGCCAACAGCGGCGTGACCGGCCCGCTGGCGGTGGGCAGCGAGGCGGTGGCGCACTGGGACCCGCGGCACGCCTTCCTGCTGCCCCGGGCGCCCGGCGAGCACGACCGGACCACGCCGGTCCTGGACGAGCCGGTGGGTGCGTCCTCGTGACCGCCCTCGCACACATGCCCGGTTCGGGACGGTCGGCGGCGCCCCCGCCAACCCGCCGGTCCGGTCGGCACCGGTTCCTGCCGTACCTCCTCCTGCTGCCCGGCGCGGCGTGGCTGTTCCTCTTCTTCGCCGTGCCGCTGTTCCAGCTCGCCGCCGCCAGCCTCTACGACCCCGCCGGCTCGCTCGCCACCGGGTACGCGCTGACCTGGGCGGTCGGCAACTACCCGGACGCGCTCGCGGCGTACTGGCCGCAGTTCACCCGGTCCTTCGGCTACGCCGGCATCGCGCTGGTGCTGGCGCTGCTGATGGGCTACCCGCTGGCGTACGCGATCGCGCAGAAGGCCGGCCGGTGGAAGAACCTGCTGCTGGTCTGCGTGGTCGCGCCGATGTTCACCAGCTTCCTGGTGCGCACGCTGGCCTGGAAGACGATCCTGTCCGACAACGGCTGGGTCGTCGGGCTGCTGCGCGACGTGCACCTGCTCGCCCCCGACGGCCGGCTGCTGGCCACCCCGGTCGCGGTGGTGCTCGGCCTCACGTACAACTTCCTGCCCTTCCTGGTGCTGCCGCTGTACGCGAGCCTGGAGCGGCTGGACCACCGGCTGCTGGAGGCGGCGAGCGACCTCTACGCCAGCCCGCTGCGGGTGTTCCGCCGGGTCACGCTGCCGCTGTCCATGCCGGGCCTGGTCGCCGGCACGCTGCTGTTCTTCATCCCGGCCAGCGGCGACTACATCAACGCCGAACTGCTCGGCACCCCCAACGAGTACATGATCGGCAACGTCATCGACTCGGCGTTCCTGGTCCGGCTGGACTATCCGCAGGGCGCGGCGCTGTCCTTCCTGCTGATGGCGGCGATCCTCGCGGTCGTCTTCGTCTACCTGCGCCGGGCCGGCACGGAGGAGGTGTTGTGACCGTGGGGCACCGCATCGGTCGCTGGCTCGCCGAGCGCTGGGTGATGGGCGTGGCGCTGCTGGTGCTCGGCTACCTCTTCCTGCCGATCGCCGTGGTCGCCGCCCTGTCCTTCAACCGCCCGTCCAGCCGCCTGTCGTACGACTTCCACGAGTTCACCCTCGACAACTGGCGCAACCCGTGCGTCACCTCCGACATGTGCGACGCGGTGGTGCGCAGCGTCCAGATCGGCTTCATCTCCACCGTGGTCGCCACGGTGCTCGGCACCCTGATGGCGTTCGCGCTGGTGCGGCACCGGTTCCGCGGCCGGTCCGGGATCAACGTGCTGATCTTCCTGCCGATGGCCACCCCCGAGCTGGTGATGGGCACCTCGCTGCTCGCCCTCTTCGTCTCCGCCGGGGTGCCGCAGGGCTTCTGGACCATCGTCATCGCGCACGTCATGTTCTGCGTGTCGTTTGTGGTGGTCACCGTCAAGGCGCGGCTGGCCGGGATGGACTCCCGACTGGAGGAGGCCGCGATGGACCTCTACGCCAGCGAGTGGCAGACCTTCCGGCGGATCACCCTGCCGCTGGTGCTGCCCGGCATCGTGGCCGCCGCGCTGCTGGCGTTCTCGCTGTCGTTCGACGACTTCATCGTCACGAACTTCAACGCCGGCACCACCGTCACGTTCCCCATGTACGTCTGGGGCGCCGCCCAGCGGGGCATCCCGCCGCAGGTCAACGTCATCGGCACGGCGATGTTCGTGGTCGCGCTGCTGCTGGTGCTCGCCAGCACCCTGCGGGGCCGGCGGGCGAAGCGGCTGCCATGACGCCCCCGCCCGCCGGCCGGGCGCTCGCCGACGCGGCGCCCGTGCCGTACTGGCTGGACCGCCCGGAACGCCCCGACCCGCTGCCGCCGCTGCACGGCGGCACCGACACCGACCTGCTGGTCGTGGGCGGCGGCTACAGCGGCCTCTGGACGGCGCTGCTCGCCAAGTCCGACGACCCCGGCCGGGACGTGCTGCTGGTGGAGGCGGGCACCTGCGGCTGGGCGGCGTCCGGGCGCAACGGCGGGTTCTGCGCCGCCTCGCTGACCCACGGCCTGGCCAACGGCGTCGAACGCTTCCCCGACGAGATCGGCGCGCTGGACCGGCTCGGCCGGGACAACCTGGACGCCATCGCCGACACCGTGGCCGCGTACGGCATCGACTGCGAGTTCGAGCGCACCGGCGAGCTGTCCGTGGCGGTCGAGCCCCACCAGCTCGACGGGCTGGCCGCCGACGTCGACCTGGCCCGCCGGTTCGGCCACGACGTGCGGCTGCTCGACCGCGACGAGGTACGCGCCGAGGTGGACTCGCCGACGTACCTCGGCGGGCTGTGGGACCGCGACCGGGTGGCGATGCTCGACCCGGCGAAGCTGGCCTGGGGCCTGCGCCGCGCCTGCCTCGACCTCGGCGTGCGGATCCACGAGCACACCCGGGTCACCGGGCTGCGCCGCGACGGGGCCGCGCTGCGCGCCACCACCCGCGGTGGACCGTCCGACGCGCCCGGGGCCGACGACCCGGGACCGGGCGGCCACGGCACCCCCGGCTCGGTGCGCGCCCGCCGGGTGGTCCTCGCCACCAACGCGTTCCCGCCGCTGCTGCGCCGGCTGCGGGCCTGGCTGGTGCCGGTCTACGACTACGCGCTGACGACCGAGCCGTTGACCGCCGCGCAACGCGAATCGATCGGCTGGCGCAACCGGCAGGGGCTCGCCGACACCGGCAACCAGTTCCACTACTACCGGCTCACCGGCGACGGGCGGATCCTCTTCGGCGGCTACGACGCCGTCTACCACTACGGCAACCGGATGGCCCCCGAACTGGCCCAACGGCCGGCCACCTTCACCGCCCTCGCCCAGCACTTCTTCGCCACGTTCCCGCAGCTCGCCGACGTGCGCTTCAGCCACCGCTGGGGCGGCGTCATCGACACCTGCACCCGGTTCTGCCCGTTCTTCGGCACCGCGTACGACGGCCGGCTGGCGTACGCGGCCGGCTACACCGGCCTCGGCGTCGGCGCGACCCGGTTCGGCGCCCGCGTGGTGCTCGACCTGCTGGGCGGCGGGCAGACCCCGCTGACCCGGCTCGACCTGGTGCGCAGCAAGCCGCTGCCGTTCCCGCCGGAGCCGTTGCGGGCCACCGGCATCCACCTCACCCGCTGGTCCCTGGCCCGGGCCGACGCGCGGGCGGGACAGCGCAACCTCTGGCTCCGTACGCTCGATCGTCTTGGTTTGGGGTTTGATTCCTGATGCGGATCCTGCTCGTCGGCGCCGGTGGCGTCGGCTCCGCCGCAGTCGCCATCGCCGCCCGCCGATCCTTCTTCGAGACCATGGTTGTCGCCGACCGCGACCCCGCCCGCGCGGCGCGGGCCGTGGCCGGCCACGGTGACCGGTTCGTCGCCGCCGCCGTCGACGCCTCGTCGGCGGACGCGGTCGCCGCGCTGTGCCGCGAGCACCGGATCACCCACGTGCTCAACGCGGTCGACCCGCGCTTCGTCATGCCGATCTTCGACGGGGCGTTCGCGGCCGGCGCGGACTACCTCGACATGGCCATGTCGCTGTCCCGGCCGCACCCCGACCGGCCGTACGCCGAGACCGGCGTCAAGCTCGGCGACGACCAGTTCGCCACCGCCGACCGCTGGTCGGCCGCCGGCCGGCTGGCGCTGTGCGGCATCGGCGTCGAGCCGGGACTGTCGGACGTCTTCGCCCGCTACGCCGCCGACGAGCTGTTCGCCGAGATCGACGAGATCGGGGTACGCGACGGCGGCAACCTCACCGTCGACGGCTACGACTTCGCGCCGTCGTTCTCCATCTGGACCACCATCGAGGAGTGCCTCAACCCGCCGGTGATCTGGGAGGCCGGCCGCGGCTGGTACACGACCCCGCCGTTCTCTGAGCCGGAGGTGTTCGACTTCCCCGAGGGCATCGGCCCGGTCGAGTGCGTCAACGTCGAGCACGAGGAGGTGCTGCTGATCCCGCGCTGGGTCGCGGCGAAGCGGGTCACCTTCAAGTACGGCCTCGGCAACGAGTTCATCGAGGTCCTCAGGACCCTGCACAAGCTCGGCCTCGACGCGGCCTCCCCGGTGCGGGTGAGCGGCGTGACCGTCGCGCCCCGCGACGTCGTGGCGGCCTGCCTGCCCGACCCGGCGACCCTGGGCGACCGGATGCGCGGCAAGACCTGCGCCGGCACCTGGGTGCGCGGCACGGCGCCCGACGGCCGCCCGCGCGAGGTCTACCTCTACCACGTGGTCGACAACGAGTGGTCCATGGCCGAGTACGGTCACCAGGCCGTCGTCTGGCAGACCGCCGTGAACCCCGTCGTCGCCCTGGAACTGCTCGCCACCGGCGCGTGGTCCGGGTCGGGGGTGATCGGCCCGGAGGCGCTGCCCCCGCGCCCCTTCCTCGATCTGCTCGCCGGCTACGGCTCACCATGGGGGATGCAGGAGCGATGACCCGCTACGGCCCGATGTTCGGCCCCGACGTCACCTTCCTCGGCGTCGACCGCTGCACCCTCGACGACCCGTCGTCCTTCGCCGACGCCGACGTCGTGATCGTCGGCGCGCCCTTCGACGGCGGCACCTCGCACCGGCCGGGCACCCGGTTCGGCCCGTCCGCCATCCGGCAGGCCTGCTACCTGCCGCACGACGGCTCCCGCCCGTCCCTCGCGCTGCGCGTCGACGCGCTGCGCGACCTGCGGGTGTACGACGCCGGCGACGTCGAGATGTTCTCCGGCGACATCGAGCGGTCCCTGGCCGCCCTGGAGTCGGCGGTCTTCGCGGTGGCGCGGGCCGGCGCGATCCCGGTCGTGCTCGGCGGAGACCACTCCATCGCGCTGCCCGACGCGACCGGCGTCGCCCGCCACCACGGGCCGGGCCGGGTGTCGCTGGTGCACTTCGACGCGCACGCCGACACCGGGGACATCGAGTTCGGCAGCCTGCACGGGCACGGACAGCCGATGCGCCGGCTCATCGAGTCCGGTGCCGTACGCGGCGACCGGTTCCTCCAGATCGGCCTGCGGGGCTACTGGCCCGGCCCTGCCGTGCTGTCCTGGATGGCGGAGCAGCGGATGCGGTCGTACGAGATGACCGAGCTGGTCGCCAGGGGCCTGGACGAGTGCCTGACCGAGGCGTTCACCATCGCCACCGACGAGTGCGAGGGGGTCTTCCTCTCCGTCGACGTGGACGTGGTCGACCCGGGCATGGCACCCGGCACGGGCACCCCGGAGCCCGGCGGCCTGACCTCCCGGCAACTGCTCGACGCGGTGCGGCGCTGCTGCTACGAGCTGCCCGTCGTCGGCGTCGACGTGGTCGAGGTCGCCCCGCCGTACGACCACGCCGACATCACCGCGTACCTGGGCAACCGCGTGGTGCTCGAGGCGCTGTCGGCCATCGCCCGCCGCCGCCGCGACGCCGCCGGCCACCCGCCGTGGACCCCGACCCAACCCCTCCTCGACTCCCGCTGATCGGAGATCACCTCGTTCGGGCGCTAGGGAGCCTGTTTAGTTCGAGCTATAGTTACGTCATGGGCGGTGCGACCGGGGGACGTTGGTCCGTGCGGGTCACCGGCGAGGTCCGGCAGTGGCTCCGGGAGCTGCGGCATACCGATCCGGACACGTACCGGAGCGTGAGCGTGGCCGTCGACATGCTCGCGGAGGTCGGGCCCGGGCTGGGGCGTCCGCTGGTCGGCACGCTGCGGGGCAGTGCCATCAGTAATCTCAAAGAGTTGCGTCCCAGGTCAGGGCGGGACGTCGCGGTTCGGGTGCTGTTCGTCTTCGATCCCTGGTCCCAGGCCGTCCTGCTCGTGGCAGGCAACAAGGCGCACAACTGGACGCGCTGGTACCACGACAACATTCCACTGGCGGAGGTTGCCTACAAGGCTTGGCTCGACCATGAGAGCAGGCGAAGGGGGGAGTCGTGACCGAGTTCTACGACTGGGAAGACGTCCGTGACGAGCTTCGTGACGACGAGACGGAGCACGAGAGGGAGCGGGCGCGTACCGAAGCGTGGGTGAGCGCGTTCCACCTGGCCGAGGAGCGTAAGCGGCTGGGGCTGACCCAGCGCCAGGTGGCCGAACTGATGGGCGTCACCCCGGGACGGGTCAGTCAGATCGAGAACGGTGACCTCGATGTCAACGAGGTCGCCACGCTGAGCCGCTACGCCGCAGCCCTGGGCGCTCGGCTCCGCATCATCTTCGACTACGGCAACGACCTGCGGCAGATCGCCTGACCGCCCGCCTCCGACCCGAGGGCGCCGGATCCCCCGGGCGGATGACCCGGGGGACCGGTGTGCGTGCGGACGTCGCCTCAGGATCAGGCGCCGCCACTGAGTCGTACCGGCTCCGTGGTCTCGGCAACGGCGGTGGTGTCGACGACGAGCCGGGCGCTGGCGGTGGCCTGGCCGCCACGGAACGCGCCGTTGCTGGCCGGGATCATCGCCGTCCACGTGCCGGAGCTGGTGTCGTCGGTGCACTCCGGGATCTCGGTGAAGGCCGAGCCGGTCACCGTGGATACCCGACCGACGCGCTGACTGAGGTTGATCTCGATGAAGGCGAAGCCCCTCGCGTCGCCGCAGTCGTAGGTGCCGCTGATGGTGGCGGTGCCCGACTGGGCGTCGAAGGTGCCGACCGGGTCGACCGTGATCGGCGCGCTCTGGGCGAGTGCGGCGCCCGGCGCGACGCCGAGCGTCGCCGCGGTGGCGAGGCACGCAACGAGGGCGAGTCTCCCGAGTTGTTTGACGGATCGCATCTCCTGCCTCCTGTCCGTCTGCGCTGGTCAGTGCCCTTTACCGGCCCCTCCGCCAGCCATTGCACCACCGTTTGCAGATCAGGAGGTGGCCGGATTTCGGACACAGTGAGCACCGCAGATGGGTGACCACGCTTGCGGGGTCGTTCCCTGCCTCGTTGGGTGATATGCCGGTGAGGCGGGAATGTGCCTCACCGGCATATCGGCTCACGGTGGCGTGCGCGCCAGACATGGCGGGCGGTCAGCGGAAGGCTGCGGCGTGGATGTGGGCCCAGGTGGCGAAGGGGCGGGGTGGGCGGCCGAGCAACCGCTCGACGGTGTCGGTGACCGTGTACGCCACCGGGGGCGGGTTGCCCTGCCAGGACGCGAGCAGGTCGACCAGCTCGTCGTCGTAGCCCGCCTGCCGCCACCGGTCGCGGGCCTGCTGCTCGGTCAGCTCGACGAAGCGCAGCTCGCGGCCGATCGCGGCGGCGATGGTGGCGAGCCGCTGTCTCGGGGTGAGCGCCTCCGGGCCGGTGAGCGTGTAGACCTGCCCGGCGTGCCCGTCGCCGGTGAGCACCTCGGCCGCGACCGCGCCCACGTCGGCCTCGTCGACGACTGCGGCACGGACGTCGCCGAAGGGCTCCCGCACCTCGCCCGTGGCGCGGATCGACTCCGCCCAGCCGAGGGTGTTGCTCATGAAGTCGACCGCCTGGAGCATCGTCCACTCCGTACCGCCAGCGCGGACGGCGTCCTCCACCGGGCCGGGCTTGCCGTTCCACAGCACGGCGATTCGCCGGACGCCGGCCTTCTCCGCCATTTCCACGATCTCCGGGCCCGTGCGCAGCGTGGCGTAGTCGTCGCCGCCGGTGGTGAGCAGGTGTACGCCGACGACGCCGTCCAGGGCCGCCGGGAGGGTGGCCGGATCGGTCAGGTCGCCGGCGACCACCTCCACCTCGGGCGGCAGGCCGGCGGCCCGGGCGGGTTCCCTGGTCAGGGCCCGTACGGGCACCCCACGGGCCAGTAGCTCGGACACCACGTGCCGGCCCACCCTGCCGGTCGCGCCGGTCACCAGATACGTCACGAAACCCTCCTTTGTCCGGTGACCACGACGCTAGGAGCTCAACCCGACTTGAGGTCAAGATCTGCTGCGGCGGTGCCTCGCCGCGCGGCGGAGAAGGGTCCCCCGCCGCGACGGGAAGGCCCCTTGTCGGGACGGAGAAGGCTCCTCGCCGCGGTGGCGAGGAGCCTTCCGTGCTGGCGGCCAGCCGGGGCCGTCCCACCCGAGACCTAGAGGGTCAGGGTCCAGGTGTCGATGTAGCCGGTGTCGCCGCCGGCGGCGTCCTGGACGCGCAGGGTCCAGTTGCCGTTACGGGTCTCCGAGGAGAGGTTGACGGTGTAGGTCTGGTTGATGTTGTCGGCGGAGCTGCCGCTGCGGTTGTGCAGGGTGTAGGCGCTGCCGTCGGGGGCGACGAGGCTGACGACCAGGTCCCCGATGTAGGTGTGCACGATCTGCACCGCGACCTTGCTGCTGGACGAGGCGGTGCCGGTGCAGCCGCTGATCGCGACGGTGCTGGTGACCGTCGCGTTGTCACCGACGGTCACGTTGGTGCCGTTGGTCTGGGTGCAGCCGGTGGTCGGCGGGGGCGTGGTGCCGCCGTCGCCGAGGTTGAGCAGCTTGTTGGGCGAGCCGGTGCCGGGGCTGGTCACCACGTTGCTGGTGGCGTCGGCGACGAGCTTGTCGCGTACCTGCTGCGGGGTGAACGACGGGTTGGCGGCGAGCACGAGCGCGGCGGCGCCGACGACGTGCGGGGTCGCCATCGAGGTGCCGCTGATGGTGTTCGTGGCGGTGTTGCTGGTGTGCCAGGCCGAGGTGATCGAGCTGCCGGGGGCGAAGATGTCCAGGCAGGTGCCGATGTTGGAGAATGACGAGCGGGCGTCGGTGTTGGTGGTCGAGCCGACGGTGATCCCGGCGGGGGTGCTGGCCGGCGAGCTGTCGCAGGCGTCGGCCCCGTAGTCGTTTCCGGCCGCGAGGCCGTAGCTGACGCCGTCGGCGATGGAACGGGCCACCGCGTCGTTGAGGGCCTGGCTGAAGCCGCCGCCGAGGCTCATGTTGGCCACCGCGAGCTGGCCGGCGGCGTGGTCGCCGGTCACCCAGTCGACGCCCTGGATGACGCCGGCGTCGGTGCCGCTGCCCTGGCAGTCGAGCACCCGGACGCCGACGAGGGTGACGCCCTTGGCCACGCCGTAGGCGCTGCCGCCGACCGTGCCGGCCACGTGGGTCCCGTGCCCGTTGCAGTCGTCGGCGCTGCCGCCGTCGATCGAGTCGAACCCGGTGACGGCCCGGCCGCCGAAGTCGCCGTGGCCGAACCGGATGCCGGTGTCGATGATGTACGCCTTCACGCCCGAGCCGGTGTTCGGGTAGGTGTACGAGTTGTTCAGCGGCAGCGCGCGCTGGTCGAGCCGGTCCAGGCCCCAGGACGGGGTGGGGCTCTGCGTACCGCTGATCCGCACGGTGTGGTTCTGCTGGACGTAGCTGATCGACGGGTCGGCGGCGAGCCGCTTGGCCTCGGCCTCGGACATCCGGGCCTCGAACCCGCGCAGCGCGTTCTGGTACGTCCGGTTGACCGCGCCGCCGTGCCGGCCGGCGAGGTCGCGCGCCCGCTTCGTGACGTCGCTCCGCCCCACGGTGGCGTCCTTGAACACGACGATGTACGACTCGTCGACGGCGGTGGGGCCGCCTGCCAGGAGGATCTGCCCCTCGGCGGGGGCGGCCGTCGCGGGTGCGCCGAACGCCACGGCGGTGGCGACGGCGGCGGTCATCACGCCGAGGCGCCAGCGGCGCGCGGCAAGGTGGGGAAGTGTCATCCCTCGGGTGTTCCTCTCGCTCCACGACGGCGGGTCCCGCCATCGATCACAATTGATCAAAGTGAGCAAGAGCGTAGAGCGTCCGTAGAGAAATGTGTAGATCTTTCGATATCTGGCAACGAAGCGTAAACAAAGATAGGGGTGCGCCGGCGCCCGGCGGGCCGCCAGCTGCGGAAAGCCTCGTCAGCTGCGGAAAGCCTCGTCCAGGATGTCCAACCCCCGGCGCAACTCTGTGTCGGAGATCACCAGCGGCGGCAGGAAGCGCAGCACGTTGCCGTACGTGCCGCAGGTCAGGGTGAGCAGGCCGGCGGCGTGACAGGCCGCCGAGACCGCCGCCGTGGCGACCGGGTCGGGCGTCAGGGTGCCAGGCCGGACGATCTCCACGGCGAGCATCGCGCCCCGGCCGCGTACCTCGGCGATGCGGGGATCCCGGTCCGCCACGGCTCGCAGGCGCGCCGTCATCGCCGCGCCGATCCGGCGGGCCGCCCCCGTCAGGTCCAGCTCGTGCATGGTCGCGATCGACGCGAGCGCCGCCGCGCAGGCGACCGGATTCCCGCCGTACGTGCCGCCGAGCCCGCCGACGTGCACCGCGTCCATCAGGTCGGCCCGGCCGGTGACCGCGGCCAGCGGCAGGCCGCCGGCGATGCCCTTGGCCAGGGTGACCAGGTCCGGCTCCACGCCCTCGTGCTGGCAGGCGAACCAGTCGCCCGTGCGGCAGAACCCGGTCTGGATCTCGTCGGCCACGAACACCACCCCGGCCGCCGTCGCCCACTCCCGCAGCGCCGGCAGGAACCCCGGCGCCGGTACGACGAACCCGCCCTCGCCCTGGATCGGTTCGATCAGCAGCGCGGCGACGTTCTCCGCGCCGACCTGCTTCTCGATCGTCTCGATCGCGCGGGCCGCGGCGGTCGACCCGTCCAGCCCGCCGTCGCGCAGCGGATACGACATCGGCACCCGGTAGACCTCCCCGGCGAACGGCCCGAACCGGTGCTTGTACGGCATGTTCTTCGCGGTCAGCGCCATGGTCAGGTTGGTCCGGCCGTGGTACGCGTGGTCGAACACCACCACCGCCGGCCGCCCGGTGGCGTGCCGGGCGATCTTCACGGCGTTCTCCACCGCCTCGGCACCCGAGTTGAACAGCGCGGACCGCTTGTCGAACGTGCCCGGGGTGAGCGCGTTGAGCTGCTCGCAGACCGCCACGTACGACTCGTAGGGGGCGACCATGAAGCAGGTGTGCGTGAAGCGCTCGACCTGCGCCCGTACCGCCTCGACCACGCGCGGCGCGGAGTTGCCGACGTTGGTGACCGCGATGCCGGCCGCGAAGTCGATCCATTCCCGGCCGTCGACGTCGACGATGGTGCCGCCCGAAGCGCGGTCCACGTAGGACGCGATGGTGCTGCCGACGCCGCGGGCCACGGCCGCGCCGCGCCGCTTGTGCAGTTCGTCCGAGGAGGCCATCGCGCTCAGCCCTCGATGTTGTGCATGACGTGCTTGATCCGGGTGTAGTCCTCCAGGCTGTAGACCGAGAGGTCCTTGCCGTGGCCGGAGTGCTTGAAGCCGCCGTGCGGCATCTCGGAGACGAACGGGATGTGCGTGTTCACCCAGACGCAGCCGAAGTCGAGCCGGCGGGTCATCCGCATCGCCCGGCCGTGGTCCTTCGTCCAGACCGAGGCCGACAGGCCGTAGTCGACGCCGTTGGCCCAGCGCACGGCCTCGTCCTCGTCGGAGAACCGCTGCACGGTGATGACCGGCCCGAACACCTCGTCCTGGATGATCTCGTCGGACTGGCGCAGCCCGCTGACGACGGTCGGGGCGTAGAAGTAGCCGCGCTCGCCGAGGCGCGAGCCGCCGGTCCGGAGGTCGGCGTGGTCGGGAAGCCGGTCGACGAAGCCGCTGACCCGGGAGAGCTGGTTGGCGTTGTTGAGCGGGCCGTAGAGCACGTCCGCGTCGTCCGGCGCGCCGGTCTTCGTGTTGCGGGCCTGCTCGGCCAGCGCCGCCACGAAGTCGTCGTGGACGCCGGGGCCGGCGAGCACCCGCGTCGCCGCCGTGCAGTCCTGCCCGGCGTTGAAGTAGCCGCCGACCGCGATCGCCTCGGCCGCCGCCGCCACGTCCGCGTCGTCGAAGACCACCACCGGGGCCTTGCCGCCCAGCTCCAGGTGGGTCCGCTTGAGGTCGGGGGCCGCGGCGGAGGCGACCTCCATGCCCGCGCGGGTCGAGCCGGTGATCGACACGAGCTGCGGGGTCGGGTGCGACACGAGCGTACGACCGGTGTCCCGGTCGCCGCAGACCACGTTGAACACCCCCGGCGGGAAGAACTCCGACGCGATCTCGGCCAGCAGGAGCGTCGACACCGGCGTGGTGTCCGACGGCTTGAGCACCACCGTGTTGCCGGCGGCCAGGGCCGGGGCGATCTTCCAGACCGCCATCATCAGCGGGTAGTTCCACGGGGTGACCTGCGCGCAGACGCCGATCGGCTCGCGCCGCACGTACGACGTGTGCCCCGCCATGTACTCGCCGGCCGAGCGACCCTCCAGCATCCGGGCCGTCCCGGCGAAGAAGCGGAACTGGTCGACCGCCGGCGGCAACTCCTCCTCGGCGGTGAGCTGACGCGGCTTGCCGGTGTTGCGTACCTCCGCGTCGACCAGCTCGGCGGCGCGGGCCTCGACCGCGTCGGCGAGCCGGAGCAGCGCCCTCTGCCGCTCGGCCGGGGTCGTGTCCCGCCAGGTCTCGAAGGCGTCGGCGGCGGCCCGCATCGCCGCCTCCACGTCCCCGGGCCCGGACACCGGGGCCTGCGCGAAGACCTCTCCGGTGCACGGGTCGACCAGGTCGGCGTAGCCGCCGTCGGTCGGCTCGACGTAGTCGCCGTTGACGAAGTTGCGCAGCTGCTGCTGGTCACTCATGACGGGCTCACTCCGAGAGGGGGCGGTCTGCGGCGGTTATCGCAATCTGACTGCCATCTTGGCCACTGAATTCGCGGCAGACAAGGGTTGACGCGACTGTTTCCGTGGAAGGGCTGGTCGTCTACGCTGCTCCACGTGGAGTCCGCAGCCTTCTACGTCGCCTCCCGCCCCGCCCACGGCGAGGGCGAGCTGACCGTCCACCACCCTTACGACGGGCGCGCCGTCGGTCGTACCACCCTCGCCACCGCCGCCCAGGTCGAAGCGGCCGTCACGGCAGCCGCGGCGGTGGCCGCGACGGCCGCGGCCCTGCCCGCGCACGCCCGCGCGGCGGCCCTGGACCACGTGTCCCGGCGGCTCGCCGAGCGGGCCGACGAGATCGCGCGGCTCATCACCGCCGAGAACGGCAAGCCGCTCAAGTGGGCGCGGGCCGAGGTGGGCCGGGCGGTCTCCACCTTCCGCTGGGCGGCCGAGGAGGCCCGACGGTTCTCCGGCGAGCTGCAACGCCTCGACACCGACCCCGCCGCCACCGGGCGGATCGCCCTGGTCCGGCGGGTGCCGAAGGGGCCGGTGCTCGGCATCGCGCCGTTCAACTTCCCGCTCAACCTCGTCGCGCACAAGGTCGCCCCGGCGATCGCGGTCGGCGCCCCGATCGTCGTCAAGCCCGCCCCCGCCACCCCGCTGTCCGCGCTGCTGCTGGGCGAGCTGCTCGCCGAGACCGACCTGCCGGAGGGCATGTTCTCGGTGCTGCCGCTGCCCAACGAGCGCGCCGCCGAGCTGGTCGCCGACCCCCGGCTGCCGGTGGTGTCGTTCACCGGCTCCGGGCCGGTCGGCGCGGCGATCCGCCGGTCCGTGCCCGACAAGCACGTCACCCTCGAGCTGGGCGGCAACGCCGCCGCCGTGATCTGCGAGGACTGGAACACCGACGAGGACCTGACCTTCGCCGCGCACCGCATAGCGACGTTCTCCAACTACCAGGCCGGGCAGTCGTGCATCGCCGTGCAGCGGGTCTACGTGCACGAATGGCTCTACGACGCGTTCCTGCCCCGGCTGGTCGCGGCCGTCCAGGAGCTGCGCACGGGCGACCCGTCCGACGAGCTGACCGACGTGGGCCCGCTGGTGTCCGAGGAGGCCGCCCGCCGCGTCGAGGCGTGGGTGGACGAGGCGGCCACGGCCGGCGCCACCATCGAGGTGGGCGGCCGGCGCGAGGGCGCCACCTACCCGCCGACCGTGCTCACCGGGGTGCCGGCGGACGCCAGGGTCTGCGCCGAGGAGGTCTTCGGGCCGGTGCTGGTGGTCGCGCCCGTCGAGCACGACCAGGCCGCGTTCGCCGCCGTCAACGACTCGGCGTACGGGTTGCAGGCGGGCGTCTTCACCCATCGCCTGGATGTCGCCTTCGCCGCGCATCGCGCCCTGGAGGTCGGCGGGGTGATCGTCGGCGACGTGCCGTCGTACCGGGCCGACCAGATGCCGTACGGCGGGGTCAAGGGCAGCGGCGTCGGGCGCGAGGGACTGCGCAGCGCGATGGAGGACTACACCGACCCGCGCGTCATGGTGCTGACCGGAATGACGTTGTAGCTCACCAGGTGCCGTCGTCGCGGACGCGGGCCGGGGCGCGGCCGAGCAGCAGGGTGGTCAGCGCGGCGTCGACGTCCGCGCCGAGGAACCACTCGCCGGCCTGGTCCAACGCGAACACCCGACCCCGCTCGTCGACAGCGAGGATGCTGTCACCGTGCTCGGACCCCATGGGGAAGAGCCGCACCCCGAGGACGGCGGCGAAGTCGGCCAGCGTGTCGGCCGAGTGCGCGCTCCGGAGTGGATTGGTCGTGAACCGACTGATCCACACCTCCTCGCCGGGGCCCCGGCGACTGCTCACGACGGCGGGGAAGGCGGTCAGCGCCCGCTCCGCCGCCGGAAACGGCTCGTGGCGGTGTCGCTGGCCGGTGACCTCGCATGTCTCGCGGATAGCCCCGGCGGCCAGGGCCGGATTGAACTCGCTGTCCTCCCAGCCGGCCTCCATCAACGCGTCCGCGACCGCGGGTGGAAAGCGGTCTGGATGATGCGGGCGCTGTGGCTCCGGATGCCATTCGGCGGTGAAGGCCAGCTCCGACCAGGGCAACACGTTGAAGTGCACCAGGAAGTTGAGACACGAGTCGCAGGCACGCTCGGCCCTGCCGCCGTACGGGTCGCCCGGCTCGCGCACCCGGAAGACCTCGAACCGGGCGGCGCCCAGCAGCGTCTCCGCGTCGGCCATGCCCAGTGGGGCGATGCCCTCGGCGGCGCGGCGCTGGTCGAAGTCGTGCAGGGCGTCCGAGACGACGATCAGCTCGGCGTGCCGGTCGCCGCCGCGCACCAGGTGGCCGGTGGGCAGCTCATCCAGGTAGGCGCGGACCAACGGGTGGTGGTGCAGCTCGACGTCGCCCTTGGCCCCCTGCGCGCGGAACAGCCGGCCCTCGACGGTCAGGTGCGCTGCCGTGCCGGGGGTCGGTAGCCGACGGATCTCGCGGAGCAGTTGGCTCGCCGGATCGACCGTGCGCGGCGCGCCGGGACCCTCCGCCCGGCTCGTGCGGTACATCTGCTCGACGATCTCCACCGGCACGCGTGGCCAGGTGGTCACCTCGCCGGTCTGCTTGTCCACCACGGTGGTCGGCAGCTCGCCCGGCACCGTCCTCGCATCGGCGGACACAGTGGACGTGATCACGTAACCGAGGTCGAACTCGTCGACCGTCGGGCGGCACTCGTGTCCCAGGCGCTGTGACTCGCGGCGGGCCCACACGGCGGCGAGTTGCTCGGCCTGCTGGCGATCGATCACGGGCTCGAAACTACCGGACCCCACGGAATCGTGGCGGCCGGTATGGTTCGCCCTACCGACGGTGACCGGGGAGGGTGGCGTTGGGCGAGAGCGTGGACCGGGACGCCAATCGCGCGCTGCGGGCGCGGTTCGACGAGGTGTACGGGGACTACCGGCGACTTCGGTCCGGTTTGGACGAGCTGCGGGTCCGGCTCGCCGAGCTGCGGGTGACGGAGCGCTCCGACGACGGTCAGGTGACCGCGACCGTCGGGGCCCGGGGCGACCTGATCTCGGTGGAGCTGCACCCCTCCGTCTACCACGACCGGGACGCGAAGGCGCTGAGCCGGAAGATCACCACCACGATCCACCGGGCCGGTACGACCGCCGCCTCCGCCACCCAGGAACTGGTGGCCGGCTACCTGCCCGCCGGCTCCGGAGCGGTCGACTTCCTGCGTACGGGTGACTTCGGGTCGTTGCTGGGCCGGGCGGACTCGGCGCTGCGCCGGGGCGAATGATGGACGGGCAACTCTGGCTCGACCCGCAGCGTGCCCGGCGCGGCGGCACCGACCTCTCGCTCGCCGGCGAGGCCGTCGGCGCACGGCGCCGCGAGGTGGGCGGGGCCATTGCGGCGGCGAGCGCATCCCGGCCATGGGGCAAGGACGACATCGGCGCGGCCTTCGAGCAGAAGTACCGGGGCTTCGAGGAGCTGGTGCTGCGCGTGTGGGAGGGCGTGGGGCGGCACCTGGAGGGCCTCGGCGCCGACGTGGTCCGGTCCGTCGACGCCAACCTCCGCACGGACGCGTCGAGCGCTGGCCGGCTCGACCGGGCCGGCGACCGGCACCAGCAGCGCTGATCCGCGGAGGAGACCCGGATGAGTCTGTTGCCGAGCCCCATCCCGCACCCGCTCGACTACTCGCCCTGGGACCTGCCGGGCTGGGTCTACGAGGCCCTCGACTGGGTGATCGGCGTCGAGTGGCCGGAGGGGAACGAGCGGGCGGTCTGGGAACTGGCCGACCAGTGGTACGCGGTGGCCGCCGCGCTGGCCGGGCCGCACGCCGACGCCGTCACGGCCGCCGCCGAGGTGCGCGGCGGGTACGGCGGCGTCGGGGCGATCGCCGCCGCCTTCGACACCGCCTGGCGCCGGGTCGCCGAGGGCGACGAGGCGCCGCTGCCCGTGCTGCTCGCCGTCAGCACCGAGATGGGCCGGCTGGTGGAGGAGTGCGGCTGCGACATCGAGGGCGCCAAGCTCGAGGTCTGGATCGAGCTGGGCATCCTGGTGATCGAGCTGCTGTCGCTGGCGGTCGCCACCGTGCTCACCGCCGGCGCGGCCTCGCCCGCCGCCGGGGCGGCGATCACCGCCACCCGGCTGATCGTGCAGCAGATCTTCAAGCGGCTGATGGCGCAACTGGCCCGCAAGTCCCTCAAGCAGGGGCTCAAGGAGGCCGGCGAGCGGGCGGCGAAGGAGGTCACCAAGGGCGGCGTGCGGGGCCTCGGCCGGCGTGCGGCGCTTAGCGGAGTGTCCGAGGCGGCCGAGGAGAGCGGCATCAACCTCGCCACCCAGGCGTACCAGAACTCGACCGGCCGACGGCACGGGCTGGACATGACGGAGCTGGGCACGACGGCGGTCGGCGGCCTGGCCGGCGGAGCGGTGGCGCCGCTGGCTGGCCTCGGCCGCCACGCCACCGGGCGGGGCGCCCGCATCGGGGAGCACCTGGGCCGCGAGATGACCGGCGAGGTGATGGCCGAGCAGGCCGCGAGCCTCGCCACCGGCCAGGGACTGACCTCCGTGGAGGACGCGGCCCGGGCGGCCGTGTCGGGTGCCCGTGGCTCCGCCACCGCGCAGGCCGACGCCGCGCTGCAGGCGCGGCTCGACGGCCAGATGAGTGCCCTGGCCGGCATGCCGCTGACTGCGATGGACAGCGGGGCTGCGGGACAGACCTCGACCGGCATGGCAGGCCCGGCGGCAAACCTGGATGCACCCCGGCACCCGCTGGCGACGCCGGAGGCGGCGGCGACCCGACACGGCCCACCCGTCGACGTCGCCCCGCCGGCCGCGGAACTCACGTCGGCACCCGAAACGCGCGCGACACCCGGGCCGGGTGCCCTTGAGCCCGGAGTGCGGCTTCCCGAGCAGGGCGCGGCTTCCTCCGGGCTGCCGGCTGCGCCTCCAGAGACCGTTTCCGCCATTTCCATGGTCGCGCCGGCAGCCGAGCCGGCACTCGGGGAAGCGCGGAGCGGCCCCCAGCTCACGCCTGGGCCCGACGCCACCGGGCCCGCGCTGTCCCCGATGTCACATGTCGACGCGTCGGCCGCCCCACTCGATCCGACGCTCTCCTCGGTCATGCCGGAAGCGCCTCCGGCGCCCGCGGTCCCGCTGTCGGTGGGCCCCGGCAACGTCGTCGAACAGGCAGCGGGTGCCGGGGTGACCGCGCAGCATCCGAGTACCACGACAACCGCCCCGTCGGTGGTTGGAGGGACCACGCCGAACAATCCCGGGGTCGCCTCCCCTCTTGGCGGCATCCCGGCGCAGAGCTACCCGGTCGCCGCCACCACGCAGACGGCGGTCGGTGAGGCCACGGCGAGGAGCGGTCTGGCACCGCAGACCGCGCCCACCCTCGTCCCGCCGTCGCCGCCCGGGGCTCCAGAGGACGGACCTGCGACCCGGACGCAGGACGGGGCGGCGCATCCGCCAGGAGCCGCAGAACAACCTCCGCGTCCACGCACCGCCGAGTGGTACGCCGCCAGGTGGGCTGCGGATCGGGATGCGTTCGAACGACGCCGCTACCGGGGGCACTTCCAGTTCCAGCGCACGAACCACGAGGAGAATCGCCGCCGGGACAGCGCGGCCCGGCTACGTCAGGCCGCGGACCGCAGCTACGACGAAGCCCGGTGGCTCGTCAGCGAGGGCCGTCGGCTGGCGCAGGCCGGGCACCGCGTCACCTTCGAGCGCTTCTTCCAGGAGAGCCGGGAACGGGAGCGCTGGTGTCACCAGCAGCGGGATCTGGCCGAAGCGGTCCTCGCCGGGGCGGCCGCCCCGGTCGTCGTCGCCGTCACCGACACGGACTTCCGCGGGATCAACGACGACGTCGGCGACCTGGCACTCGGTGCCGTGGAGACCGCGGACCGCTCGGCGCTGACGAGGGACGACTACCCGCCGCCGATCGACCGGTCGCGGAACTACGGCCAGCCCGGCGGTCTGCGCCCGCCGCTGGCGCTGCACCAGACCGACATCGAGCGGCAGGTCCCGCGCGAGCCCGACGGGAGCGTCAAGCGGACCGCCGATCCGCGACGCGGCGGCTGGTTCGGCTTGGTGAACGACGGCGGGCCGCGGGCCGACCCGACCCGCGCCATCAACTGCATCGACTGCACGCTCTCGCTGTTCGACACCTGGATGCACGGCCGGCCGCGGGTCGCCGCACCCCGCACCTTCGACGCCTACCTGGCCGGTGACGTCACGCGCCCCATCGACGGTGAGTGGGGCGGCATGGGGCGGATCGAGGACGTCACCGGGGGGCGTTTCCAGCGCCTCTGCCAGCCGACGGAGGACGTCCAGGGTGCCGAGCGGCGGTGGGCCGTCGACACCGGCTACCGCAACCTCCACCACCAGCTCCGCATCGGCGGCCACGGCAGCTTCGCCTTCGTCGTCAACAGCTGGGAGCAGGGCGGCTCCCACATCTGGGTCGCCCTCAACCAGCACGGCACGGTGCTCTACCTCGACCCGCAGACCGGAGCCGTGTCGGACGCGCCGCTGTACCGGCACCGGGGCACCCCGCACCCGTACAACGCCGTCGACACCGAGGTCCTGGTGCTTGGCCCGGACGCCCGACCGATGCCGCTCGGCGGGCTGCGGCGCGGCCGGTTCAGCGAGCGTCCGGACCTGCCGGACCACCCGCCCGTCGAGACTGACCAGGGGTACGGCGAGCCGTACCTGAACCGCATGTATCTGCTCGACGACCCCGGGTCGGCCGCCCCGGCTGATGGGCTGCCATCAGCCCGGCCCGAACAGCCGGACTCGGCACTCGATCGAGGCGACGCCCCGCCGGAAGATCTGCGGGCCGCACGGGAACGCGCACAGGCGGAACGGGTGGCGAACGGCGGACCCGTGAGCGCCGTCCTGGCCGACGAGCCGGATCTGGAGGGGGTGTTCGCCGCTGGCGTGACCCCGGTCGAGGTGGCCGCCGGGCTCGATGCCTCGACCCTCCGGCGACTCGTACCGCACCTCGACGAGCCGGCGGCGCGGGACGTGGCGCGGTTGTTCGCGGAGCCGCGCGTGCAGCGAATGCTGGACGACACGTGGCGGACGCCGCCGAAGGACGAGCCGATGCTCGCCGAGACCCTCGTCCGGCAGTTGGTGCAACGGCCCGACCTGGCGCGGATGATCCTCGCTACGCCGGAACTGGCGAACTCGCTGATGGCCCGTCCGGTGACACTGCATCACCTGGCCACTCACCAACAGGCGATCGACGTCCTCGGCTCCGTTCTTGATGACATCGTGGGCTTCGGCGCCGAGGCGGTTGCTCCCGGTGAGGTAGAGCCGCCCGAGGGGGGAATCAGCGCTGCACAAAAGGTGCTCGGTGATTCGGTCAACCCGAGGAAACGTCGGATTTACCAACCCGGATTCGATCCGTCTCAGCAGGACGACGAGACCTATCGTCTGAACTACCTGAACAGCCTGTACATGGAAGCGTCAGTGGCTCAGCCGGAACTGAACGAACTGGCGCTGCGAATGGCTGGAGAGGGTGGGGTGGCGAGCTGGCGGGACAAGCCCAAAGATCGTCAGCGCGCCCTCGACAAGGTGGTGGAATATCAGAACGATGTGTCGTCGTTGAAGGACCTTGCGGCGGCCAGGATCCAGTTCAGAAGTCTTGACGACCTGTATCAGGGACTGCAGCGGATCGGTCAGGAACCCGGCATCGAGGTTCTCGCCAAGAAGGATCGCTTCCTTGAGCCTCAGTTGAGCGGCTACCGGGACGTGCTGCTAAGTTTGCGGATGTCGAATGGGCATGTGGCGGAACTCCGTCTTCAGCTCCTAGCCTTGGACGAGGTTGCGGAGTGGGAACACGCGCTTTATGAGATACGCCGAGACCTCGACGCAATGGCGGAGTCGCAGGACCGTCCTTTGACGACTCTGGAGTTGGCGATACGGGACGGGCTTGTCGTCCGAGAGCAGGAAGCGTTCCGAACTGCTCTGGAACGCCATGAGCGAGAGGCGATGGAGTGGTGAATAGTCGGCCGCCGGGAAGGCTTCCGGCCTTCTTCAGTTACTACGAGACCCCCCTCAAGCTCATATCAGATGAGGTGGGGCGGATCCAGGGTTGGCGACTATCAAGGAAGACCGGCGGTTGGGAACGGGCTGACGAGTTGGTCCGCAAAGTTCTCCTCGTCGGCGGTGATGAGATTGAGGAGTTGTCGCGCGACGAGTTCATCGGATTCACCGAGCATGACCGAGGGCGGTATCTACGCGGCAGCGGCCCGATCTTCGCCCTGTACGAGACGGTGAGTGCGATTGAGGAACAGGCGGACGCGGAGCGTCGGCCGCTCACGCCTCACGAGACAGCGTTGGTCACGGGAATCCGTAGGAAGACCTTCGTCATGTTCGAAGAGGAACTCCGGCGAGCGGGAGACCCCGCAGCTGATCCTCTGCTAGGCGCAGAAGGCGGCGAGGGGTGAGTTCCCCCGACGGCGGAAACTTGTTGCGGCCCTGGTTCGGTGTCGGTCAGGGTCGCTCGTATGGCTGAATCCCCTGCTGGCCTCGCCACCCCCGCCGCCGACCGTCCCACCCAGAACTTCGCCTGGTCGAACATGTTCGTCCACCCGGACGACGACCCCCGCTCCGACGGCAACCACCACGACGAGCGGACGATCCTCGTCGAGTACCTGCGCGACCAGCGACTCACCCTGGAACTCAAGTGCGCCGACCTGGACGCCGAGGCGCTGGCCCGGCGGGCCGTACCGCCATCGAAGTTGTCGCTGCTCGGCCTGGTCCGCCACCTGGCCGAGGTGGAGCGGGGCTGGTTCCGGCGGACGATGGCCGGTCAGGACGTGCCGAAGCTCTACTGCTCGATGGCCGATCCGGACGGCGACTTCGACGGCGCGGTCGGCGAACCGGAGGTGGTGGCCGAGGCGTGGCGCACCTGGCGGGCGGAGGTGGAGTTCGCCGAACGCTTCGTCGCCGAGTCCGACGACCTGGGGGTCACGGGCCGGCACGGCGACGGGGAGGTCTCGCTGCGGGAGCTGCTGGTGCACATGATCGAGGAGTACGCCCGGCACAACGGCCACGCCGACCTGCTCCGCGAGCTGATCGACGGCCGCGTCGGCCAGTAGGGGCGTCGCGGTTCACCGTGGACGGGGTGGTTGTGAGGCCGGAATAGCATGGCGAAATGGCTGAATCAGACACCGACCAGCGGTCCGCTGGCCAGCAGAGTGCCGGCAGGCAGGCCACCGGCCGGTCGTCGTGACGACGGACGGATCGGGAATCGCGCAGGTCGGCATGTCTGAGGTGTTCGCTGTGCCGGGCGGCGTGGCGGAGGCCCTGGCCGTGCAGGAGCGGTTGCGGCCGCTGGTCGACCTGGTCGGGCCGGGGCCGGCCGAGCCGGCGACGGTGGCCGGCCTGGACGTCGCGTACGCCGAGAGTGGCGACCGCCTCGCGGCGGCCGTGACGGTGCTGGACGCCCGGACGCTCGCGGTGGTCGACTCGGCGGTCAGCGTGGGCCGGCCCGCCTTCGACTACGTCCCGGGGCTGTTCGCGTTCCGCGAGCTGCCCGCGTTGCTCGACGCGCTCGACCGGCTGACCGTGCGGCCGGAGGTGCTGGTCTGCGACGGGCACGGGCTGGCCCACCCGCGCCGGTTCGGGCTGGCCTGCCATCTGGGCGTGGTGACCGGCCTGCCGGCGATCGGGGTGGGCAAGACGCCGCTGCTCGGCGAGTGGGCCCCGCCGGCCGACGAGCGCGGCGCGTGGACGCCGCTGCGCGACGGGGACGAGATCGTGGGTCGGGTGCTGCGTACCCGGGACGGCGTGAAGCCGGTCTTCGTGAGCGTCGGTCACCGGATGAGCCTCGACAACGCGACGGCCCGGGTGCTCGCGTTGACGCCGCGCTACCGGCTGCCCGAGACCACCCGTACCGCCGACCGGCTCTGCCGCGACGCGCTGGCGGCCGCCGCGTCGGGCTGACGCCCGCAAACGCCCGCCCGCCCGAGACGCCCGCAAGAACCCGCGCGCCCGAGACGTCCACAGACGCCCGCCCGCCCGAGACGCCACAGACACCCCGTCCGAGACGCGCGGAGTGTGCCACCGGGAGCGTCGACGCCGAGGTGCCGGCCCGCCCCGCTGACGAATGGTCAGGTGCAGGGACCGGATGTGAGGTGCGGCGACGCGACCACCGGGGTAATACGGCGCACATCCGGAGCGTTCTATGACCGGGCCCCACCCGGGGGCGGTAGTAGCCTACCGGCGGACCCCCGTCGGGGGAGGAACGGCGAGGTGATCATGGCGGTACGTCGGCACGCGGCGCGGCTCGCGACGGTCTGCGCGTTACTGGGTGGCCTGGTGGCGCTCGGCGCGACGCCGGCGCTCGCCGACGACGACTCGGTCCGGGTGCGGTCGGCCGGCAGCTTCACGGCCGGCGGTTCCGCCGAGGGCGTCTCGATCGAGGTACGCAAGCGCAGCGACGGCTGCGTGCTGCTGCGTACCACCTTGGGGCTGCGCCTGGGCGGCCTGCGGGCCGACCAGGTCAGGGCGCAGGTCAACGTGGGCGGCCACTGGTTCCCGGTGTCGCTCTCCGGGGGCGGGGGCAGCGTGGCCACTCCGGCCACCTCGCCGGCGAACCCGCGGCTGTGCAAGGGCAAGAGCATCACGGTGCGCTACCGGGTGGCGTTCGTCCAGGGTGCGCCGGGCGGCCGGCTGACGGTCACCGGCGCGGCCAGCAACGCGCTCGGGCAGTTGCTGGGCCGGGGTGCCGAGGCGTCCCGGGTGGTCGGTGGCCGGGCCTCCGCGTCGCCGACGCCCTCGAAGAAGCCGTCGCCCACCCCGAGCGCGGTCGCCTCGCAGGCGAAGACCGCCGAGGAGTCGCCGGCCCTGGCGGCCCTCGCCGGGCAGGGCGCCGGCGCCACCGTCAACGCCGCCGAGGAGGGGTCCGGCGGCGGGTCGGCGGTCATGTTCTTCGGCATCGCCATGGTGGCCGTCGGGGTCCTGCTCATCATCCTGCTGTTCCGCCGCTCCCGGGCGGACAAGGAGCCCGCCGACGACCTGCCGCCCGTCCCGCTGCCCCGCGGCAACCCCGGCGGCACCACCTACCGTTCCGCGCAGGGCCCGGCCGCCGTCCCCGTCCCGCCCGGCCAGGTGTACGGCCAGCAGCCGCCCGTCCCCGGCGTGTACGGGGGGACCCCCGCCCCGCGTCCGGCCGGCGGTGTGTACGGCAGCCGCCCGACCCCGGAGGCCACCCAGGTGGTGCCCGGCGGGTCCACCCCGCCGCCGGTCTCCGCCCCGCCCGGGAACCCGACGTCGACGCCGCCCGCCCCGGGGCAGTACGGCCGGCCGACGTCGGCTCCGCCCGCCGCCGGGCGACCCGGTGACCCGCCCCCGGAGGCCGGCGGCGGCGACCAGACCAGGTTCATGCCCCGGCTCCCTGGCTGAGCCGGGGCGCCCCGCGCCCCTCCGATACGCTCAGGCCGTTGACGACCTGCGGCGCGAGGAGCGATACCGGTGTCTGATCTGTCCCAGATCGTGAAGGCCTACGACGTTCGTGGGACGGTGCCGGACCAGTGGGACGAGCGGGCCGCCGAGGCCCTCGGCGTGGCCTTCGCGCAGGTGCTGGACGCCTACGGCGAGGGCGGCGACGCGGTGCTCATCGCGCACGACATGCGTGCCACCGGTCCCGGTCTGGCCGCCGCCTTCGCCGCCGGGGTGCGTGCCGAGGGGCGCTCGGTGATCGAGCTGGGGCTCGGCTCGACGGACATGCTCTACTACGCCTCCGGCACGTTGGGGCTGCCCGGCGCGATGTTCACCGCCAGCCACAACCCGGCGCAGTACAACGGCATCAAGATGTGCCGCTCCGGTGCCCGGCCGATCGGGCAGGACAGCGGCCTGGCCGAGATCCGCCAGCGGGCGCAGGCCCTGCTGGACAAGGACGAGGCCCGTCCGGCCGGCGAGCCGACCGCGCCGGCCGAGCGCCGCGACCTGCTGGCCGGCTACGCGGCGTACCTGCGCGAGCTGGTGGACCTCTCCACGATCCGCCCGCTGAAGGTCGTCGTCGACGCCGGCAACGGCATGGGCGGCTACACCGTCCCGGCCGTGCTCGGCGACGCCGTCCTGCCGGCGCTGCCGCTGGAGATCGTGCCGCTCTACTTCGAGCTGGACGGCACGTTCCCCAACCACGAGGCCAATCCGCTGGACCCGGCCAACCTGGTCGACCTCCAGCGCGCGGTGCTCGAGCACGGCGCCGAGATCGGCCTGGCGTTCGACGGCGACGCCGACCGCTGCTTCGTGGTCGACGAGCGCGGCGAGCCGGTCTCCCCGTCGGCGATCACCGCCCTGGTGGCGGCCCGAGAGCTGGCCAAGCACCCCGGCTCGACGGTGATCCACAACCTGATCACCTCCAGCGCCGTGCCGGAGATCATCCGCGAGCACGGCGGCGAGCCGGTCGTCGCCCGGGTCGGTCACTCCTTCATCAAGGCGGAGATGGCCCGCACCAACGCGATCTTCGGCGGTGAGCACTCCGCGCACTACTACTTCCGGGACTTCTGGTTCGCCGACACCGGCATGCTCGCCGCGCTGCACACCCTGGCCGCCCTCGGCGAGCAGTCGCTGCCGATGTCCGTGCTGGCCGGCGAGTACGAGCGGTACGTCGCCTCCGGCGAGATCAACTCGACCGTGGCCGACCAGGCCGCCAAGGTGGCCGAGGTTCGGGCCGCGTACCCGCAGGCCGAGGCCGACGAGCTGGACGGCCTCACGTTGCGCTTCCCGGACGGCGCGTGGTTCAACCTCCGCGCCTCCAACACCGAGCCGTTGCTGCGGCTCAACGTCGAGGCCCCGACCCGGGAGCGGATGACCTCGCTCCGCGACGAGGTGCTCGACCGGGTTCGCCGATAAGATCGCCTGCGCCGGTCGGCACCGTCGATCGGTGAAACCGCATACGTGGAAGGAGCCGCGCCGTGGCCCTGGACCCGCAGTTGCTGGAAATCCTCGCCTGTCCGGACACGCATCACGCCCCGCTCGACTACGACGCGGAGGCGCAGACGCTGACCTGCACCGAGTGCGGTCGGATCTTCGAGGTCCGCGACGACGTGCCCGTGCTGCTGCTGGACGAGGCGCGCGGCGGCCCCGCGGAGCGGTCGTGATCGAGGGTACGGCCGGGGTCAGCGGCCGCCGCGATCCCGACGAGGCCCTGCTCGACGACCAGGACGCGCTCGCCGAGCACGACCCGGGCGGCATGCTGCGGCACACCGCCTCCGCCGGGGCGCAGGTCCGCGAGTCGGCCGCCCTGGCCGCCGAGGCGAACCTCCAGGTGCTCGCCGACGAGGGCCGGCCCCGCGCGGTCGTCATCGCCGGCATCGGCACCGCCGGCCGTACGGGTGACGTGCTGGCCACCGTCGCCGGGCCGCGCTGCCCGGTGCCGGTCATCCCGCACCGCAGCGCCGGGGTGCCCGGCTGGGTGGGGGCTGCCGACGTGGTCATCGCCGTGAGCGCCTCCGGCCGCAGCCCCGAGGCGCTGGGCGCCGCCGAGGCCGCGCACCGGCGGGGCGCCCGGCTGGTCGCCGTCGGCGCGCCCGACTCGCAGTTGCAGTCGGTGGCCGAGCGGGCCCGGGCGCCGTTCATCCCGGTGCCCCGGCGCGCCCCGGCCCGGGCCAGCCTCTGGGCGCTCACCGTGCCGGTCCTGCTCGCCGCCCGTACGCTCGGCCTGGTGAAGGTCAACGAGGCGGACCTGGCGGAGACCGCGGCCCGGCTCGACGCGGACGCCGACCGGTGCCGCCCGACGGCCGAGTCCTTCGTCAACCCGGCGAAGTCGCTGGCCCTGGGCCTGGCCGGCTCGGTGCCGATCGTCTGGGGCTCGTCGCCGCTCGCCACCGTGGCGGCCCGCCGGTTCGGCGACACCCTGTCCGCCAACGCCCGCTACCCGGTGGTCAGCGGGGCGCTCGGCGAGGCCGGGCGGGGGCGGGTCGGGCTGCTCGACGGCGTCTTCGGCGGCCTGGCGGAGGGGGAGCGGGACATCTTCGCCGACCCCGACGACGAGGCGCCGGCCGGCACCCGGCTGCGGCTGGTGCTGCTGCGCGACGGCGGGCTGAACCCCGAGGACGACGCCGACGAGCCGCTCGACGTCGAGGAGCGCCGCGCGGGCGCGGTGCAGACCCTCGCCGAGCGGCGCGGTGTGCGCTGCGACGTGGTGACCGCCGAGGGCGGCTCCGCGCTGGAGCGGCTCGCCTCACTGGTCGCCGTGCCGGACTTCGCCTCGGTCTACCTCGCCCTGGCACACGGACTGGATCCGATGGCCGTTCCGGCCATCACCGAGATGAAGGAGCTGGCGAACCAGTGAGCGATAGCAGGGTGCGGATCGAGCGGCGCGGGGCGCCGGTGCCCGGCGGCGCCGCGCGACGGAACGGGGCGGCGGCGTGAGCGCCAACGGCGGGACGAAGGCGATCGTCGCCGCGCTGCTGGCCAACGTCGGCATCGCCGTGACCAAGTTCGTCGCGTTCGTGCTGACCGGGTCGTCGTCCATGCTGGCCGAGTCGATCCACTCGGTCGCCGACTCCGGCAACCAGGGGCTGCTGCTGCTCGGCGGCCGGCGGGCCAAGCGGGCGGCCACCCCGCAGCACCCCTTCGGCTACGGCCGGGAGCGCTACATCTACGCGTTCATCGTGTCCATCGTGCTGTTCAGCGTCGGTGGTCTGTTCGCCCTGTACGAGGCGTACCACAAGTGGTCGCACAAGGAGGGCATCCACTCGTGGCAGTGGGTGCCGGTCACCGTGCTGGTCGTCGCGATCATCATGGAGTCGTTCTCCTTCCGTACCGCCATCAAGGAGTCCAACCTCGTCCGGGGCAACCAGTCCTGGGTGAAGTTCGTCCGGCGGGCCAAGGCCCCGGAGCTGCCGGTGGTGCTGCTGGAGGACCTGGGCGCGCTGGTCGGTCTGGTCTTCGCGCTCTTCGGCGTCGGCATGACGCTGATCACCGACAACGGCCGGTGGGACGCCGTCGGCACCGCGATGATCGGCGTGCTGCTGGTGGCCATCGCCATTATCCTGGCCGTCGAGACCAAGAGCCTGCTGCTCGGTGAGGGCGCCGAGGCGCACGACGTCGCCGCCATCGAGAAGGCGGTCACCGACGGCCCCGAGTTCGAGCGGATCATCCACATGAAGACGCTCTACCTCGGCCCCGAGGAGCTGTTGGTGGCCGCGAAGGTCGCCGTGCCGGCCTGCGACAACGCCGAGCAGCTGGCCCGGAGCATCGACACCGCCGAGGCCCGGATCCGCGCCGCCGTGCCCGCCGCCCGGGTGATCTACCTGGAGCCGGACATCTACAGCGCCGCCGCGGAGCGGTCGGCCACCGGGAGCGCGGCGCACACCGCCGTGCCGGGATCCGAGCCGGGTGAGGCCGCCGGGCGGCCCGGGAGCTGACCGGTGGAACTGCTGTACGGACCGATCAGGGACTACGCGTGGGGGTCCCGCTCGGCGATCGCCCAGTTGCAGGGCAGGCCGGCGCCGAGCGACGGCCCGGAGGCCGAGCTGTGGCTGGGCGCCCACCCGGGCGACCCGGCCATGGTCGACCGCGACGGCGGCCGGATCAGCCTGACCGACCTGCTGCTCGCCGAGCCGGACCACTGGCTCGGCGAGCGGCTCGTCGGCCGGTTCGGCACCCGGCTGCCGTTCCTGCTCAAGGTGCTCGCCGCGGACGCCCCGCTCAGCCTGCAGGCGCACCCGGACGCCGAGCAGGCCCGCGCCGGGCACGCCGCCGACGCCGGTCGTCCCGACGGGCAGCGCAACTACGTCGACCCGTACCACAAGCCGGAGCTGCTGGTCGCGCTCTCGCCGATGGAGGCGCTCTGCGGGTTCCGTGACCCGGTCGCCTCGGCGGAGGCGCTCGCGGGGTTCGGCGTACCCGCGCTGGAGCCCGTGCTGGCGGCGCTGCGCACCGGCCCGTCGGGGCTGCGCGACGCCGTACGGCTGCTGCTGACCTGGCCCGCCGACGAGCGCGACGCGCTGGTGCGGGCCGTGGCGTCGGCGGCGGTCGTGGGACCCGATGCGGAGCTGGCCCGGGAGCTGGCCGCCGCCTACCCGGGCGACCCGGGGGTGCTGGTGGCGATGCTGCTCAACCGGGTGCGGCTGGCGCCCAGGGAGGCGATCTGGATGCCGGCCGGCAACCTGCACGCCTACCTGCGGGGCACCGGCGTGGAGATCATGGCGGCCAGCGACAACGTGCTGCGCGGCGGTCTGACGCCGAAGCGGGTGGACGTCGACGAGCTGCTCCGGGTGCTGCGCTTCGAGGTGCTCCGGGAGCCGGTGGTGCCGCCGCTGGAGGTCGACCCCGGGGTGGTCACCTGGCCGGTGCCGGTGGACGACTTCGCGCTGCACCGGGTGACGTTGGGCGCGGCGCTGCCGGCGGTGACGCTGTCGATGCCCGGGCCGCGCGTGGTGCTCTGCTGCGCGGGGGAGCTCTCGGTCGACGACGGGACGGGCGCGGTGACGCTCGGACAGGGGCAGGCCGCGGTCGGCACGGCCGCCGCCGGGCCGCTGCGCGTGGCGGGCACGGGCGAGGCGTACGTGGCGAGCTGCGGCCTGGGCTGAGCCGGTCGTCCGCCCAGCGGTCGCCGGGCAGGGCAAGTCCGACTTTCCCGGAATGGCTTGACGCTGCGACTGCACAGTGTGACTCTATGGGTACGCAGCGTTATCGCGACGACGGTCCGAGAACGCGCGCGAGGGATCCAAACCGGGGGGATGCACGGGGCGGGCGGCTGGTGGACGGAGAGTCCGTCCACGACCGACCGCCCCGTGCGCTGCCCGCTTCTGTCTTCCTGCTCTCTTCACCGGCCGGTCCCTTCCACGGCGGCCCGCGCGCGTAAGGTGGAGGGTCGCGCAGCACATCGTCCGACAGGAGCTTCCATGACCAGCACCCTCCCGGCGTCCGCAAGTGGAACGCCGTCCGAGGCCCGGCCGAGCACCCTCGCCGAGGGCGACTACAAGGTGGCGGATCTGTCGCTCGCCGAGTTCGGGCGCAAGGAGATCCAGCTCGCCGAGCACGAGATGCCCGGCCTGATGGCGATCCGTCGTGAGTTCGCCGACGCCCAGCCGCTCGCTGGCGCCCGGATCACCGGGTCGCTGCACATGACCATCCAGACCGCCGTCCTGATCGAGACCCTGGTCGCGCTCGGCGCGCAGGTCCGCTGGGCGTCCTGCAACATCTTCTCCACCCAGGACCACGCCGCCGCCGCGATGGTGGTCGGTCCGGAGGGCACCCCGGAGGCCCCGGCCGGCGTCCCGGTCTACGCCTGGAAGGGCGAGAGCCTCGAGGAGTACTGGTGGTGCACCGAGCAGGTGCTCGCCTGGCCCGACGGGCAGGGCCCGAACATGATCCTCGACGACGGCGGCGACGCCACCCTGCTGGTGCACAAGGGCGTCGAGTTCGAGAAGGCCGGGGCCGTCCCGCCGGTCGAGTCCGCCGACTCCGAGGAGTACGAGGTCATCCTCGGCGTGCTGCACCGCTCGCTCGCCGAGGACGGCCAGCGGTGGACCCGGATCGCCGCCGGCATCAAGGGCGTGACCGAGGAGACCACCACCGGCGTGCACCGGCTCTACGAGATGCACCGCGCCGGCACCCTGCTCTTCCCCGCCATCAACGTCAACGACTCGGTGACGAAGAGCAAGTTCGACAACAAGTACGGCTGCCGCCACTCGCTCATCGACGGCATCAACCGGGCCACCGACGTGCTGATCGGCGGCAAGATGGCGGTCGTGCTCGGCTACGGCGACGTCGGCAAGGGCTGCGCCGAGTCGCTGCGCGGCCAGGGCGCCCGGGTCGTGGTCACCGAGGTCGACCCGATCTGCGCCCTCCAGGCGGCGATGGACGGCTACCAGGTCGCCACCCTCGACGACGTGGTCGAGCAGGCGGACATCTTCATCACCGCCACCGGCTGCTTCGACGTCATCACCAACGAGCACATGGCCCGGATGAAGCACCAGGCCATCGTCGGCAACATCGGCCACTTCGACAACGAGATCGACATGGCCGGTCTGGCGAAGCGGTCCGACGTGGAGCGGGTCAACATCAAGCCGCAGGTCGACCTCTGGAAGTTCGCCGACGGGCACGCGATCATCGTGCTGTCGGAGGGCCGCCTGCTGAACCTGGGCAACGCCACCGGCCACCCGAGCTTCGTGATGTCGAACTCGTTCGCCAACCAGACGATCGCCCAGATCGAGCTGTTCACGAAGACCGAGGAATACCCGGTCGGTGTCTACGTGCTGCCGAAGCACCTGGACGAGAAGGTCGCCCGGCTGCACCTGGAGGCGCTCGGCGCCAAGCTGAGCACCCTGACCAAGGAGCAGGCCGCCTACCTCGGCGTCTCCGTCGAGGGCCCGTTCAAGCCGGAGCACTACCGGTACTGAGCCGACCCGCACCGACCGGGCCGGCCCGCGCCAGCGGGCCGGCCCGTCGGCGTCTCCGGCGACTGCGGGCCGCCGACCCGTCGGTGTGCCCCGGCGGGCGTGGGTCAGCCGGGGCGGGAGCCCTCGGGGCCGGGGCCAGCCGGGGCGGGAGCGGTCAGTCCGGGCGGGAGCGGCGGCGGGCGGGGCGGACCCAGGTCCACACGCACCAGGCGAGCCAGGCCAGCGAGACCACCGTGGCCAGGGTGCGCAGGCGCAGCGCGCTGAGCAGCAGCACCACCGCCAGGACGGCCAGCCACGGCCCGAACGCCCTCACGACCGCCACCGCCGACACTCGCTCACGACCGCCACCGTCCGCACCGCCCTCACGACCGCCACCGGCCGAGGACCATGCGGCGGACCAGCGGCGGGGCGATCCACGACCAGACGCAGAAGAGCGCCCACGCCAGGCCGAACAGGCCCGCGAGCAGGTCCAGCCCGGCGAGGTTGAGCAGCACCACCACGCCGATCGCGAGCAGCCAGGTGCGGAGGATCCCCAGCCGGTAGAGCGGCCGCAGCGGCAGCAGCAGCGGGTGGGTGTACACCCGGGTCTCCCAGGCGGCCTCGGCGTAGTCGGCGTCGGTCGGGTCGTGCGCCACCGCCTGGCCGAAGGCGCGGTGCGCGGTGCCCACCCGGCCGCGCCGGGCCGCGGCGACGCCGTGCAGGGCGAGCGCCACGGGGTTGGCCGGCCACGCCCCGAGGAACTCGCGGGAGATGCGCTCGGCGGCCCGGTCGTCGCCCCGGGCGTACGCGAGCTGGAAGCGGGAGGCGAAGACGGCCGGCGCGTCCGGGACGATCGCAGCGGCGCGGGCGACCAGGCGTTCCGCCTTGTCGGTCTGGCCGACGGCCGAGCAGAGGTCGGCGTACTGGCAGAGCAGCCACGGGTTCTCCGGCTCGATGGCCAGCGCGTCGAGCAGCGCCCGCTCGGCGGGGGCGAACTCGCGGCGGTGGCGCAGCGCGAGACCCAGCCGGCCGAGCAGCTCCGCGTCCGGGCCGGCCTCGGCCAGGCCCTGACGGGCGGCGGCGACCACCTCGTCCCAGCGGTCCAGCCCGGTCAGCGCCGCCGCCCGCAGCCGGAACGCGGCGGGGCTGGCGGCCAGCGCGGCGGGGAGCCGGTTCACCTCGTCCAGGGCCTGTTCCAGCCGGTTCAGCTCCAGGAGCTGGGCCACCCGGGCAAGCTGGGTCTCCGGGGCGGTCACGCGGCGGCCACCAGCATGACCAGCGCGGCCTCGGCGAAGCCGAACAGGAGCACCGCCCCGACGCCGGGCAGCCACAGCGACGCCGGCTCGCCGCCGCGCAGCTCGTACGCCCGGAACCGGCGCTTCTGCGTGGCGGAGGCAGCGAGCCAGACCAGCGCGCCGGCCAGCGCCCCGATCAGCCGGACGGGCCGGTCGGCCCCGTCGTCGAAGACCACGAGCGTGACCACCAGCCGGGCCACCAGCCCGGCCAGCCCGACGCCGAGCACCGCCAGGTGCGTCCGACGGGGCAGGCCCAGCCGGTGCCCGTTGACCAGGGCCAGCACGGTGGCCGCCGTCGGGCCGCCGAACACGGCGGGGAAGATCAGCGACTGCGGTCGCCACGGTGGGCGACGCGCCTCGTACGCCGCCGGCGCGATGGTGGGGGTGAACAGGTCGTCGGCCACGGTGTTCCCGTCTCGGTAGGGGCGAGCGAGCCGGATCCTGCCACAGCCGGGCGACGGTCGGCGGTCCCGCGCCCGCCCAGCGGGTGTCTCCCGCCCGCCGCTCGGGTGCCCGCGCCCACCGGTCAGGTGCCGGCGTCGGGCGTGGACATGGCGCTCGCCGGCGCCGACGGGGCAACCGCCGGCCGTACCGCCGCGACGGGCTGCGCCGGCACGGCGGCCGGCGCGCCGCCGGGCACCGCCGGACGGATCGTGCCGGGTGGCGCGGCGCCCTCGGGCGGGGCGGCGGCCGGGACCGCGCGGGGCGGCGTGGGCGGGCCGGGCGTCAGCTCCGGCCAGAGCGTCGCGGCGACGGCGCGACCGCGTCCCAGCCGGTGCCAGGCCCGCCGGTGCCGCTCGCCGAGGACCGCGGCCAGGTAGACCGACTCCGGCATGCCCGGCGGCGGGGGCGGCGTGGTCACCGCCGAGATCTCGGCCCACAGGCCGCGGCCCAGCCGCCCGCGGGCCGGCTCCGCCAGGTGACGCACCCGGGCCAGGTACTGCCGGACGGCCAGCGCCAGGCCGTCGTCGAGCCGGCTCAGGTCCAGCGTGTACGCCCAGCCGACCAGCACGGGCACCGCCGTCGGGACCGGCCGCCAGGCGGTCGCCGTCCGGGTGTGCACGACCAGGGTCCCCGCCACCAGGTCGCCCAGCCGGCGCCCCCGCCGGTCGGTCAGCATCACGGTCACGCCGGCGACCCAGCTCAGCAGCGGCAGCACCAGGCCCGGCCACTCCACCGCCACGCCCACCAGCGCCCGGGTCAGCGACTGCCGCAGCCCCACCGGGGCGCCGTCGGCGCTGACCACCCGCAGCCCGACCGCCATCTTGCCCAGCGTCCGGCCGTGGTTGAACCGCTCGCAGAGCACCGGGTAGCCGACCAGCACCAGCACCAGCCCCACCGTCGCGAGGGCACCGGTCAGCGCCCCGTCGACCAGCCCGGTCGGCAGGTTGGTGAGCACGACGCCGGCGGCGATCGACAGCACCAGCACGAGGAGCAGTTGGGCCAGGATGTCGAGCATCAGCGCGAGCACCCGGGAGCCGATCCGGGCGGCCCGGACGTCCAGCTCCACGGCCTCCCCGCTGACCAGCCCGGCGTCGCCCCACGGGGCGGGTCGGGCCGGCGGTCGTGGTTGCGCTCTCACCCCGACAGTGAACACTATGATCGCCGGACGGGGGTGACGGTGGATCTCGACGCGTACGTCGCGGAACACGGCGGGGAGTGGCGGCGGCTGGAGGAACTCTCCCGGCGCGGCCGGCTCGACGCCGCCGAGGTCGACGAACTCGTCGCCCTCTACCAGCGGGCGACCACCCAGCTCTCGGTGCTGCGCAGCCGCTCACCCGATCCGGCGCTGGTCAGCCAGCTCTCCCAGGTGGTGCTGCGGGCCCGGGCCCGGCTCACCGGCCGCCCGCGGCCGTCCTGGGCGGCGGTCGGCAGCTTCCTGCTGGTGGGCTTCCCGGGCGCGGTCTACCGCGCCTGGCCCTGGTGGTGCGGGGTGGCGACCGCCTTCACCCTGCTCAGCTTCTTCCTCATCTGGTACGTGGCGGGCAACCCGGAGACTGCGGGCGCGTTCATCGGTGAGGAGGCGGCCGCCGACCTGGTCGAGTCCGGCTTCGCCGGCTACTACACCGAGTTCGCCGCGCCGACCTTCGCCTTCCACCTGTGGACGCACAACGCCTGGCTCGCCGCCCAGTGCCTCGCCGCCGGGGTGCTCATCGTCCCCGTGCTCTACCTGCTCTGGCAGAACGCGCTCAACATCGGCGTGGTCGGCGGGGTGATGGTCGCCTACGGCCGGGCGGACGTCTTCTTCGGACTGATCACCCCGCACGGGCTGCTGGAGCTGACCGGCGTCTTCGTGGCTGCCGGGGTGGGCCTGCGCGTCGGGTGGGCGTGGATCGCGCCGCCCGCCCAACTCACCCGGGGGCAGGCGGTCGCCCGGGCGGGCCGCGAGGGCGTCCTGGTCGCCGTCGGCCTGGTGGGGCTCTTCGCGGTCTCCGCCGTCGTCGAGGCGTTCGTGACGCCCGCGCCCGTGCCGGTCCCGCTCCGCGTCCTCGCGGGCGCCGCCGTCTGGCTCGCCTTCCTGGCGTACGTCGTGGTGCTCGGCCGCCGGGCGACCGCCGCGCCGGAGAGCGACGACGTCCTCGACCCGCACGCCCGCCGCTGAACGCCTCGCCCCGACCGGCCGGGGATCAGAGCTGGCCGAGGGACTTGAGGCGCAGGTAGGTGTCGGCCAGGGTGGGGGCCAGGCGGCCCGCCGGGGCGTCGACGACCGTCACCCCGTTCCGGCCCAGCGCGGCGCGGACCCGGTCGCGTTCGGCCAGCGCCCGCCAGGCCGCCGCCGCCGCGTAGGCGTCGCCGGCGCGCTGCGGGACGGCCGTGGTGAGCGCGGTCAGCACCGGGTCGTGCGTCGCGGCGATCACCACCTTGTGCCGGGCGGCGAGCCGGGGGAGCACCGGCAGCAGCCCCTCGCCGAGGGCGCCCGCCTCCAGCGCGGTGAAGAGCACCACCAGGCTGCGCTGGCGCTGCCGGCGCAGCAGCTCACCGGCGATCAGGTCGAAGTCCGTCTCCGCCAGCGCCGGTTGGAGCGGGGCGAGGGCGTGCACCAGCCGGGAGAGCAGGGCCGGCCGGCCGGTACCCGTCACCGTGGCCCGGACCGCCGTGTCGGCGGCGAGCAGGTCGACCCGGTCACCGGCGCGGGCGGCGAGGGCGGCGAGCAGCAGCGCGGCGTCGATCGCGGTGTCCAGCCGGGGCTCGTCGCCGACCCGCACCGCCGACGTGCGGCCCGTGTCCAGCACGCAGACCAGCCGGCGGTCCCGCTCCGGCCGCCACGTCCGCACCAGCACGTCGGCCCGGCGCGCGCTCGCCCGCCAGTCGATCGACCGGACGTCGTCGCCCACCACGTACTCGCGGAGGGTGTCGAACTCCGTGCCCTGGCCGCGGCCCCGGCTGACCTGGGTGCCGTCGATCACGCGCAGCCGGGCCAACTTTTCCGGCAGGTGCCGGCGGGAGTCGAAGCGGGGCAGCACGCGCAGCGTCCACGGCGGGGTGGCCGGGCGGCCGGAACGCTGGCGGAAGCCCAGACCCATCGGCCCGAACGAGCGCACGGTCAGCGCCACCGCCGGCCGGTCACCCCGCCGGAGCGGGGTGAGCCGGCTGGGCAGCGCCACCGTCCCGCCCGGCTCGACGCGCACGAGCTGCGCCGGGGGCACGTCGGGACGCGCGCCGGCCGAGGGCACCCAGGCGTCGCGGACCCGGGCGCGCAGCGTACGGCCGGTGGGGTTGTGCAGCAGCAGCGCGACGGTGGCGGTGCCGCCGAGCCGCACCGCGCGGTCGCCCTCCCGGGTCGCCGCGAGTGCCCCCGGCGGCACGGCCAGCGCCCGGTCGACCAGCACGAGCAGCAGCACCGCGCCGGTCATCACCAGCAGGCCGACGAACGGCGCCGGCCAGGCCGGCAGGGTCAGCGCGCCCGCCGCCAGCAGGAGCGCCGCCCGCCAGGTCATCGCGGCGTCGGCACGGTGGCCAGCACCGTGTCCAGCACCGCGTCCACGCCGACGCCCTCCAGCTCGACCTCGGGGCGCAGCCGCAGCCGATGCCGCAGCGTCGGCCGGGCGACCGCCTTCACGTCGTCCGGGACGACGTGGTCACGGCCGGCCAGCCAGGCCCACGCCTTGGCGGTGGTGAGCAGCGCGGTCGCGCCCCGGGGCGAGGCGCCCAACTCCAGCGCCGGCGTGCTGCGGGTGGCCCGGCACAGGTCGACGATGTAGCCGAACAGCGGCTCGGCCATGTGCACCCGGCCGACCGCCGCCCGGGCGGCAGCCAGGTCGGCCGCGCTGGCCACCGGCCGTACGCCGGCGGCCGTCAGGTCGCGCGGGTCGAAGCCGGCGTGGTGCGCGCGGAGCACCCCCAGCTCCTCCTCCCGGCTGGGCAGCGGCACGGTGAGCTTGAGCAGGAACCGGTCGAGCTGCGCCTCCGGCAGCGGGTAGGTGCCCTCGTACTCGATGGGGTTCTGGGTGGCGGCGACGATGAACGGGTCGGGCAGCGGACGCCGGTCGCCCTCGACCGAGACCTGCCGCTCCTCCATGACCTCCAGCAGCGCCGACTGGGTCTTCGGGGGCGTCCGGTTGATCTCGTCGGCGAGCAGCAGGTTGGTGAACACCGGCCCTTCGCGGAAGGTGAAGGCGGCGGTGTGCGGGTCGAAGATCAGCGAGCCGGTCACGTCCCCCGGCATCAGGTCCGGGGTGAACTGCACCCGCTTGGACCCCAGGTCGAGCGCGGTGGCCACGGTGCGGATCAGCAGGGTCTTGGCCACCCCCGGCACGCCCTCCAGCAGCACGTGCCCGCGGCAGAGGAGGGCGATCACCAGGCCGGTGACGACCGCGTCCTGCCCGACGACCGCTTTGGCGACCTCGGCGCGCAGCCGGTGCAGGGCGGCACGGGGGTCGGCGGGGTCGGCGGTCAGCGGATCGGCGGTTCCGGCGGGTCGGGTCACCGGGTGTCTCCTTCGGGTCGGTGCGGGTGCGGTGCGGCTGCCGGGGGCGGCCCGTCGGCCGGGTGCGGGGCGACGGTGCGGGTCAGCCGGTCCAGCGCGCGGGCCAGCTCCAGCAGGTCCTGGTCGGTGTCGGGCGCGCCGCCGTAGAGCAGTTCCTCGGTCCGCCCGAGGCCGTCGCCGGTGCGGGCGGCGACCGCGGCGGCCACCTCGGCGGGCGGGGCGGTCGGCGGCAGGTTCAGCCGGGGCAGCAGGCGGTCCCGGGCGGCGGTACGCAGCGTCCGCGCGGCCGCGTCCCGGGCGCCGGCCTTCTCGTAGAGCCGGGCCCGGCCGAGCACCGTCTCCGCCGAGCGGACCGTCACCGGCAGCGGCTCCGGCGCCGGCGGGCCGAGCCGGCGTGCCCGCCAGAGCGCGGCCAGCAGGGCGGCGACGGCGAGCTGCACCAACAGCGCCCAGAACCAGCCGGGGAAGGCGGACCAGAGCGGGTTCGGCGGGTCGGAGCCGTCGGCGCGGGAGTCGTCACCGTCGTCGTCGGAGCCGCCGCCCGGTCCGCCGGGCCGCCCGTCGCCGCCGCCCGGGCCGCCGGGGCGACCGCCGCCCGGCCCGCCGTACTCGGTGGAGCCGCCCGGGGTGGGCGACCAGGCCGGGCTGCCGCTGCTGCCGGAGCCGAAGGTCGGCGGGGGCGCCTGGCCGTCCAGGTCGAGCCACACCACCCGGCCGAGCCCGCCGAGCAGGGCGGTGGCGAACGCCCGGTTGTCCCACTCGTCGATCCGGTCGTTGCGGAACGGGTCGCTGGCGCCGACCACCACCACGCTCTCGGGGACCCGGAGCAGCCGGGCGAGCCCGCCGTCGAAGCAGAACTGCACGGGCGCCGACCTGCCCGGGGTGACCGCGTAGCGTTGCAGCCCGACCGCCGCCCGCCCGAGCTGGCGCAGCTCGGGCATCGGGCAGGGCAGGCCCGCCGCGTCGGGCTCCACCGCCTGCGCGGCCCACCGCCGGCCGGCCGGCTCCACCGGCAGCGGGACCGCGTCCAGGACGCGCCGCGGCGGATCCACCAGCACCAGCCGGGTGGCCGAGGGAAGCGAGCTCAACGCACCGACCGTGTCCGGGTGCAGCAGCGCCGGCGCGGGCACGAAGAGCGTGGCCGGCCCGCTGCGGGCGGCCAGCAGCGCGCGCAGCGTGTCCGTCTCGCGCTGCACCGTGACGCCCCGCTCGCGCAGCGCCTCGGCGAGCCGGCTGCCGCCGTCGTCCCCGGTCGCGACGGGGGAGAGGAACCCCCGGTCGGTGGGATCGGGCTGGTCGACCGCGTGGGTGACCAGGGTGGTGGTCAGCAGCAGCGCGGCCAGGCCCAACGGGATCAGCAGCCGGTGCCGGCGGCGACGCCGCCGGGGGGCGTCGCCGGCCTTCGGGGCCGGCTGGGCGGCGGTGACCTGTGCGCTCATGGTCGTGGCCCGTCCTCGGGTCGGCCGGTCAGCAGCCGGTCCAGGTCGGCGGCGTGCTCCCGCATCCGCCGGTCGTGCTCGGCTGAGGCGGGGCGCTGGCCGTACCAGAGTTCGGAGAAGATCGCCCCGGCGGCGCCCAGCGGCGGGCCGACCTGCGGACGGCTGGCCGTCGCGGCCCGCACCACCTCGACGACGGTCATGCCGGGCTGCGGCTGGAGCACCCCCCGGGCGACCAGCTCGCGGATCATCGCGCGCAGCCGTTCCCGGACGGCCTCGGCGTACCGGCCCTCGGCGGCCAGCCGGTCGGCGAGGGAGACGTACGCGGCGGCCGGCAACTCCGGCTCCGGCTCGCGCGGCGCGGGTACGACCGGCGCGGGGGCGTCCACGGGCCCGGGCTTCCGGCGGCGTCGACGCAGCCGGGGCAGTCGGGGCAGCCGGCGGGGCACCCAGGCGGGGTACGTGTACCAGCCGACCGCCACCAGCACCGCGGCGAGCACCAGCAGCAGCGCGGCCAGGGGCAGCGGCACCCGGTCGCCGAGCGCGGCCGTGGTCTCGGTCCACCACCGGCTGAAGCTCATCGGTCGGCCGCCAGCAGAACGGTCTCCGGCGTGCCCGCCCGGGCCCGGGAGAGCCGGATGTCCAGCCCCTCGGTGCGCATCCGGGTCTCCAGGTGCAGCACCGCGTCGAGGCAGGCCAGCGCCGGGTACGCGATGCTGTTCACGCCCGCCCACACGGCCAGCGACAGCCAGGGGGCCCAGGCCCGGTCGACCAGGTCGAGCGCGTCCAGCCCGTAGTAGACGCCGATGCCGAGGCCGAGGCGGACGATCCACCAGGACAGGTAGCCGAGCAGCCGGATCCCGCCGGCCCGCCCGCCGCCGCGTACGGCCAGGGTGGCGGCGCGCAGCGGGGCCCGCAGCGGGTGCACCCGGTCGACGACCAGCGCCGGCGCCACGGCGCCGAGCAGGGCGAAACCGATGAACCAGGCCGGCCCGAACAGCGCGGCCGTCCACATCACCAGCCCGACCAGGGCGGCGAGCAGCACCGTGGCGCCCCAGCGGGCACCGGCGGGACGGAGCACCTCGCGCGGCCCGACCGTTCGGCCGAACAGCGCGCCGCCGGCGGCCCGGGCGGCCGGGTTGCCCAGCAGCGTGATGATCGTCGCCTCGGTCGCCGCGCCGACGGCCAGCAGCAGCCAGTACGCCCCGAACTGCTTGAACTCGAGGAACCAGACGGGTGGCTCGGCGTCGGCGGCGAGCCGCAGCGGGTATAGCAGGAGTTGCTCGCCGACGGCCAGGGCGAGGGCGAGCGGGACCAGCACCCGGGCCTGGCCGCGCAGCAGCAGGACCGCGGAGTCCAGCAGCTCGCCGACCGTGAGCGGACGGCGCGGGAGCACGGCGGTCGGGCCGGCGTCGGGCACGCGTACTCCTGGGGACGGGCGGCGGTGGCGCGTGACGGCGCACGCGGGGATCATGGTGACACGCGCGGTCCGATCGGGTGGACCCCGCACGCCGGGGCAGCGGCACCGGCGTCGGTTGCTGGGCGGCGGCGTCCCGCGGCAGTACCGTGCCGGGTGACGCGGATCCCACCGAACTGAACGGGATGGAAACATTAACCCCATGAGAGCCCGGGTACTGGTGGTCGACGACGACCCCGCGCTCGCCGAGATGCTCGGCATCGTCCTGCGCAGCGAGGGGTTCCTGCCCTCGTTCGTCGCCGACGGGGAGCGGGCCCTGGCCGCGTTCCGCGAGAACCGGCCGGACATCGTCCTGCTCGACCTCATGCTCCCCGGCATGAGCGGCATCGACGTGGCGCGGTCGATCCGGGCCGAGTCGGGCGTGCCGATCGTCATGCTGACGGCCAAGAGCGACACCGTCGACGTGGTCCTCGGCCTGGAGTCCGGGGCCGACGACTACGTGGTCAAGCCGTTCAAGCCCAAGGAACTGGTCGCCCGGATGCGGGCGCGGCTGCGGCGCGGCGAGGACGTCGCCCCCGAGATGCTGACCATCGGGCCGCCCGGCAACCAGATCACCATCGACGTGCCGGCGCACACCGTCAGCCGCAACGGCGAGGAGGTGAAGCTGACGCCGCTGGAGTTCGACCTGCTGGTCGCGCTCGCCCGCAAGCCGCGTCAGGTGTTCACCCGCGAGGTGCTGCTGGAACAGGTCTGGGGCTACCGGCACGCGGCGGACACCCGGCTGGTCAACGTGCACGTGCAGCGGCTGCGCGCCAAGATCGAGCCGGATCCGGAGCGACCGGAAATCATCCTCACCGTGCGGGGCGTGGGCTACAAGGCGGGCACCGGATAGCCTGGTCACACTGTGGCCACCTCCCCGCTTCCGGACCCCCAGCCGACAGCTCCGCGCCGGCGTGTCGCCGCCGTGCGGGAGCTGTGGCGCGGCGTGAGCGGCCGGTCCGCGCGCCTGCTCGCCGGGCTGCACCAGACCTGGCGGCGGTCGCTGCAGCTGCGGGTGGTGACCATCACGCTGGTCGCGTCCAGCCTGCTGGTGGGCGGTTTCGCCTACCTGATCGCCGACAAGATCACCAACATCCTGGTGGAGAACGCCGAGACCGACGTGCGGCTGCGGCTGGAAAGCGGCGCGGCGTACGCGGTGAGGCAGTTCGGTCTCTACAACCAGCCGCAGGACGCGCAGTTCCAGGAGACCGTCGACGGGACGGTCAACTATCTGGCCGGCGGCGACCCGCAACAGAAAACCGGCGTGATCGTGGCGCTCACCGCCGACAGTCATACCGGCGTCATCCAGCCGCGGTCCTCGCCCGCGGTCAACGTCCGGCCGCTGATCAGCGGCGAGCTGCGCGCCACGGTCGCCGGGGGCAAGGTCGCCAGCCAGATCCGCACCGGCCGGCTGGGCGGGGAGCGCACGAAATACCTGGTCTACGGCTCGCCCGTGCCCACCAAGTTCGGCCAGGTGGAGCTCTACTACCTCGTGCCGCTGACGCGGCAGGACACCACGGCCGCCGACGCCCGCGCGACGGTGGTCGCCACCGGGGCGGCCCTGGTGATCCTGCTCGGCCTGCTCGCCGGCCTGGTCACCCGGCTGGTGGTGACCCCGGTGCGGGTGGCCGCCCGGACGGCCCAGCGGCTCTCCGCCGGCCTGCTCGACCAGCGGATGGTGGTCAACGGCGAGGACGACCTCGCCCTGCTCGCCGCGTCGTTCAACCAGATGGCGACCAACCTCCAGCGCCAGATCCTGCGGCTGGAGGAGATGTCCCGGCTGCAACGCCGCTTCACCTCCGACGTGTCGCACGAGCTGCGCACGCCGCTCACCACGGTCCGGATGGCCGCCGACCTGATCTTCGCCGAGCGGGACGAGTTCGACCCGGCGGTGGCGCGCAGCGCCGAGCTGCTCCAGGCCGAGCTGGACCGCTTCGAGGAGCTGCTCACGGACCTGCTGGAGATCAGCCGCTTCGACGCCGGCTTCGCGATGCTGGACGCCGAGCCGACCGACCTGGTGCCGGTCGTGCACCGGGTGGCCGACCGGCTGGCCGGCCTGGCCGAGCGGGTCGGGGTGCCCATCGAGCTGGACGTGCCCGCCACGCCGGTGATCGCCGAGGTCGACCCGCGGCGGGTCGAGCGGGTGCTGCGCAACCTGGTCGGCAACGCCGTCGAGCACGGCGAGGCCAAGCCGGTGCTGATCACCCTGGGGATGGACGACACGGCCGTCGCGATCACCGTCCGCGACCACGGGGTGGGCCTCAAGCCCGGCGAGGAGAAGCTGGTGTTCAACCGCTTCTGGCGGGCCGACCCGTCCCGCGCGCGGCAGACCGGCGGCACCGGGCTGGGGCTGTCGATCAGCCTGGAGGACGCCCGGCTGCACGGCGGCTGGCTGGAGGCGTGGGGCGCGCCCGGGCAGGGCGCCCAGTTCCGGCTCACCCTGCCGGCCCGGGCCGGCGACCGGTTGACCACCTCGCCGCTGCGGCTGGTCCCGGCCGACGCCGCCCTGCCCTTCGGCGGCCCCCGCGAGGGCGGCCTGCTGGCCATTGGCCCGGGCAGCGGCGGCGTGCTCGCGATCGGCCCGGCCGACAACGCGGTGGCCGCCGGGCCAGGGCGGCAGGGGACCGGGGGACGCGCGGAGGTGGGATCGTGAGGCGGCGCCTGTTCGCCGCTGTGCTGGGCGGCGCACTGCTGCTGGCTGGCACGGCCGGCTGCGGCATCCCGGCCAACACCGAGGTCCGGGTGGAGGGCGCCGGGCCGGCGGCCGAGGCCGGCTCCAGCAGCGGCATCCGGGGCGAGCCCCCGAATCGCAGCGCGAGCGGCAGTAAGCCGGAGCAGTTCGTCAAGAACTTCCTCTCCGCCGCGGCGGGCGAGCCGGACCGCGCCTACCAGCGGGTCCGGAACTTCATCACCCCGGAGGACCAGGACCGCCTCCAGGTGAAGGAGGGCAGCGAGGTCGCGCTGACCGTCGTCCGGCTCACGGAGGAGCCGGTGATCGTCAACGACCCGAACAAGACCGAGGTCACCCTCAAGGTGCAGCAGGTCGGGCAGTTGCGCGCCGACGGCACGCTGGCCCCGCCGGAGACGAGCACCACCTCGTACTCGTTCGAGCTGCGCACGCAGGAGGGCAGGGCGGACGCGGGCCTGTTCGTGGCCAACCCGCCGAACGTGCTGCTGCTCAGCGTCGACGCGCTGGAGGCGTACTACCAGAGCCGGACGATCTACTTCTGGAACTCCGGCCGCACCCGACTGGTGCCCGACCAGCGCTACCTGCCCCTCGCCGTGCCCGACGAGCGGCTGGTCAGCGAGGTGGTGAAGTGGCTCACCGCCGGCCCCTCCCTCTGGTTGCGCTCCGGGGTCACCGGGCTGCCGGACGGCACCCGGCTGATCAACAACGCCACCCGGACGGACGACCGCTGGGAGGTCGACCTGGAGATGCCGGACGAGAAGCTCCGCCTGGAGCAGCTCGCCACCCAGCTCGCCTGGTCGCTGCACGACGTCGACGGGCAACTCGAGATCAAGATCCGTACCCAGCCCCGGAAGGACATCCGCGACCTCGAGGCGCACCGGCAGGCGAACCCGGTGTACCAGGTCGGCGACGGCTTCCAGCGGTTCTGCGTCTACGAGGGCGCGGTCCACCCGCTGTCCGACGCCACGGGAACGGTCGCCACGGTGCCGGTGGTGGCCGAGGCGAACAGGAACGTCGTGGCGGCGGGGCTCAGCCGCGCCGAGGACCAGATCCGGGCGGCGCTGGTGGTCACCGAGGCCGGTCGCCAGTGGCTGTCCGTCGGCACCGGCCTCGATCCGGCCGTCGCCGTCTTCAATCGCAGCGCCAAGGGCTACGGCGCGATCGGCCGGCCGGTCTGGCTGCGTTCGACGGACCGGGGCGAGCCGGCCGGGTTGGTGGTCGCCGACGGCGTCCTCTACCGGTTCGACGCCCAGGCGCAGCTCACCCCCGTGTCGCTGGGCGTCCCCGGCCCGGTGAAAGCGGTCGCCGCCTCGCTGGACGGGCACCGGATCGCCGTCATCGCCGGCGGCGCGCTCTACGTCGCCGCCCTGAGCCCCACCGAGGGCGGGGTCACCCTCGGCCCGGCCCGGCGGCTTCCCACCCGGCTGACCGACCTGTCGGCCGTCGACTGGTACGGCGAGGACAAGTTGATCCTCGCGGGGGAGGTCGGCCGCCCGGCGGTCTACGAGGTCAGCGTGGACGGCACCCGGGACAACCGGGTGGAGGACAAGATCGGCGCCCGGGTGACCCACCTCGCCGCGTACCCGGCCAACACGGAGGTGCCGCGTAACGCGGCGATGTACGAGGCGAACGGGGTGGCCTACAGCAGCCCCCCGTTCGAGCGGATCCAGCCCGAGCAGGTGCAGGTGTCGCCGCCCTCGACCGGGACGCGCGCCGGCAACCCGACCGCCCCCTTCTTCCTCTACTGATGCCGGGCCTCGGCGGGCTCTGGTCGGACCTCACCGACCTGGTGCTGCCGGTGGAGTGCGCCGGCTGCCGGGAACGTCGGCCGGGGCTGCGGCACGGCGTCTGCCCGGAGTGCGCGGCGGCGCTGGACGCGCTGCGGCCCCGGGCGGTACGCCCCACCCCGGCCCCGCCCGACCTGCCGCCCTGCGTGGCCCTCGGCCCGTACGCGGGCCCGCTGCGGGAGACGCTGCTCGCGTACAAGGACCACGGCCGGCACGGGCTGGCCCGGCCGCTGGGCGCGCTGCTCGCCGAGGTCGTGGCGGCGGCGGTCGGCGAGGCGCGGCCGGTGACGCTGGTGCCGGTGCCGGACACCGCGGCGGCGGCCCGCGCCCGGTACGGCGACCACCTCGGCCGGCTGACCCGGCACTGCGCGGACCGGCTGCGCCGGGCGGGCTGGCCGGTGCGGGTACGGCGGCCCCTGCGCGCACTGCCCCGCCCCGACTCGGTGACGCTGGACAGCGCCGGGCGGGCGGCGGCGGCCGAGTCCGCCTTCCGGGTCCGCCCCCGGGTCGCACCCGCCCCGGACGGGGCGGTCGTGGTGCTCGACGACATCCTCACCACCGGGTCGACCCTCGCCGCGGTGGCACGCGCGCTGACCGTGAGCGGGCTGTCGCCGACGGTCGCCGCCGTGCTCGCCGCGACCGAGAAACGGCACCGGTCGTAACCGAACGTGTTCCCGTTTCACCCGTTGGTGTATGAGGTGTGAAAAATCTCTGGCCGTCTCCGCGACCGGGGGTGACTGCCGGGCGAACAAGCGTTAGCGTTTTCCTGTCGGGGGTAGGAGGTCTTCCCACCCACTCCCGGCGGTGAAAGGAGGCGTAGCCGCACTGACCGGTCGACGCCGAGTGGGACCTCCCCCAGATGCGCGCGACCGGATGCCGGATCGAACGACCGTCCGAACTAGGGAGGTCACGTGGACATCGTGGTCAAGGGCCGTAACGTCGAAGTGCCGGACCATTACCGGGTGCACGTAGCGGAGAAACTCGCAAAGATCGAACGCTACGACCACAAACTTATTCGTGTCGATGTCGAGCTTTTTCACGAGCGGAATCCCCGCCAGGCGGACCACTGCCAGCGCGTCGAGATCACCTGCGTCTCCCGGGGCCCGGTGATCCGGGCGGAGGCGTGCACGAACGACTTCTACAGCGCGCTCGACGCGGCCATCGCCAAGCTCGACACCCGGTTGCGCCGGGCGGCCGACCGCCGCCGCGTCCACCGGGGTCGGCACGCCCCGCTCTCCGTCGCAGCCGCCACCGCCGGGCTGCCGGTCGCCGACCTCGACGCGCCCCTGGCGGCGTCCGTCGACGGCGCCCGCGCCGGCACGGCCACGGCCGTGGCGGAACGGGTCGAGGAGGAGCACGACGACCAGCCCTGGCACATCGCGCGGGAGAAGGTGCACCCCGCCGAGCCGATGACCGTCGACGACGCCCTGTTCCAGATGGAACTCGTCGGCCACGACTTCTACCTGTTCAGGGACAAGGAGTCCGGCCGGCCGAGCGTCGTCTACCGGCGGCACGCCTACGACTACGGCATCATCTCCCTCGCCCTCTGATCCTCCGGCGACCGTGGTGGCGGCCCGCCCCGCCACCACGGCCGACCGGACGTCGGCCGTCCGCCCGCGGCACGCCTGGATGGAACCGGGGTGCGGGTCAGCGGAGTTCGTCGGGGAGCAGCCCGAAGACCAGGTCGTCGATCCGGGTTCCCGCCAGCCCGGGCAGCCGGCCGCGCAGCAGTCCCTCCCGGCGGAAGCCGACCTTCTCCAACACCCGCTGCGACGCGACGTTGCCGGGCAGGGTGGCGGCCGTCAGCCGGGCGGTCCCCACCGGCCCGAACGCCCAGCCGGCGAGGAGCCGCACCGCCCGGGTGGCCAGCCCGCGACCCCGGGCGGCGGGCAACAGCGCGTAGCCGATGCTCGCCTCCCCGGCGGCGGCGTCGAGGTAGGACATCCCGCAACTGCCGACCGGTTCGTCGGTGGTCGCGTCGAGGATCAGCAGCCGGGCGATGCTGCCGGTCAGCCACCCGCTCTCCGACAGCCGGCAGCGCCGTTCGATCGCCGCCCGGGTGGGCGGCACCGGCGGGGCCTGGTTCGCCACCACCTCCGGCAGTGTGTGCAGGCGGTACATCAGGTCGACGTCGTCCGGGCCGAGCGGGCGCAGGGTCACCACGCCGTCGGTGAGCCGGCCGTCGGGCAGGTCGGGCAGCAGCCGGGGGGTGGGGCCGGGCGGGTCGTCGGCGAGGCGTACCCAGGCCATCAGGTCCGACCGGCCGCCGCCGCGGAGCTGGCCGGCCGCCCGGCGTACCCCCTCGTGGCGGAAGCCGGCGGCGAGCGCCACCCGCTGGCTGGCCGGGTTCTCCGCGTGGGTCAGCAGCTCCAGCCGGTCGAACCCGCACCGGAACACCGAGTCGGCCAGGGCCCGCGTCGCGGCGGTCGCGACGCCGCGCCGCCGCGCCCAGGGCGCGACCCAGTAGCCCACCTCGGCCTGCCGGCGCTGCGTCACGACCTGGCCGAGGCCCGCCCCGCCGACCAGCCGGTCGGTGGCGCGGTCGGCGATGGCGTACGCGGCCCCGCCGGCGGTCCAGGCCGCCGGGGCGCCCTCGGTGATCCACCAGCGGGCGTCGGCCTCGGTGTACGGCTGCGGCAGGCCCGGGTTGAACCGCAGGTTGACCGGGTCGGCGCAGCCGGCGGCCAGGTCGGCGGCGTCCTCGGGGCGGAACGGCCGCAGCCGCACCCCGTGGGCATCGATCACCTCGGGCGTCACGTCAGGTCCCCGGCGAGCAGCGCGCCGACCCACGCGTCCACCCGGTCGCCCCGGTGCGTGAGCCCGCCCCGGGCGGTGCCCTCGACCGTGAAGCCGGCCTTCTCGGCGACCCGGCGCGACGCGGTGTTGCCGGCGTTGGCCCGCCACTCGATCCGGGCCAGGCCCAGCGTGGTGAAGCCCCAGGCGGCGAGGGCGGTCAGCGCGGCCGGCATCAAGCCCCGGCCCCGGCTCGCCGGCGCGGTCATGAAGCCGACGTCGGCCAGCAGCGGGTCGGCGGGGGAGAGCCGCAGGTCGATCGAGCCTGCGTACCGGTCGTCCGCGTCGGCGACCACGAAGCAGGCGCTGGTGCCGGCCGCCCAGGTGCCGCGCGAGTAGACCAGGTAGGACTCGGCGTCGGCGGGGTCGTACGGGTCGGGCACGGTGGTCCACCGGATGGTCTCCGGGTCCCGGCAGGTCTCGACGACCGCGTCGAGGTCGCGCTCCTCCATCGGGCGCAGCCGCAGCTCACCGCCCCCGGCGGTGGCGAAGAGGACGGGCTGGGGGCGGCCGAAGACGGCGGCCCGCCGGGTCTCCAGGGTGCCGGGCCCGGCGGGCCCGGTCTCGCCGGGGGCGGGCACCTCGCCGGGGAACAGCGAGCCGATCCAACCGTCCGGCCCGCCCTCCGGCGCGGGGTCGGCCAGCCGCAGTTGCCCCTCGACGCGGAAGCCCGTCCGGAGCGCGACCAGGCGGGAGGCGTGGTTGCCGACCTCGGCCTGCCAGATCAGCCGGCGCAGTTTCCGCGTGTCGAAGGCCCAGCGCGCGACGGCCCGGGCGGCCCGTACGGTGACGCCCCGGCCCCGGGCCCAGGGCGCGGTCCAGTACCCGATCTCGCCCGTGCCGTGGCCGGGGTCGATCGAGACCAGCCCGCAGGAGCCGAGCACCTCGCCGGTGGCGGCGTCGCAGACCGCGAATGGCGCCCCGGTGCCGGCGGCCCAGTCCCCCGGGGCCACCTCGGTGACGAACCTGTGCGCGTGTTCGGGCAGGTACGGGCGAGGTACGGTGGTCCAGCGCTGGATGTCCGGGTCCTGGCACGCCCGGTGCACCGCGTCGGCGTCGGTCGCCCGCCAGGGTCGCAGCAGCAGGCCGTCCTCGGTGATCTCCACGGGTTCCACCCGAGCCATCGTGCCGGATCGTTCGCGCACGGCGTAACCGGATTACGGCGGAGGCGGCGCACGTCGAGCGAGTTATGTCGGGTTCGCCGGGTCGGAGGGCCGCCACCAGTGACCATCGTGCCGATGGAGCGCCTACGATGGTTCGAGACTGTCTAGGGGAGCGTTGATCCGTGTCGATTCTGGAAAGGGTCCTCCGCGCGGGCGAGGGCCGTATGGTGCGCCGGCTGAAGGCCATCGCCGCCGCCGTCAACTCGATCGAGGACGACTACGTCAACCTCAGCGACGACGAGCTGCGCGGCATGACCGACCAGTTCAAGGAACGGCTCGCGGACGGCGAGACCCTCGACGACCTGCTGCCGGAGGCCTTCGCGGTGTGCCGGGAGGCGGCTGCCCGGGTGCTCGGCCAGCGCCCGTACGACGTCCAGGTGATGGGCGGCGCGGCGCTGCACTTCGGCAACATCGCCGAGATGAAGACCGGTGAGGGCAAGACGCTGACCTCGGTCATGCCGGTCTACCTCAACGCGCTCTCCGGCAAGGGCGTGCACGTCATCACGGTCAACGACTACCTGGCCCAGCGCGACGCCGCCTGGATGGGCCGGGTGCACGAGTTCCTCGGCCTCACCGTCGGCGTGGTCCTGCCCAACCGGCCGGCCGCCGAGCACCGCGCCGCGTACGAGTGCGACGTCACCTACGGCACGAACAACGAGTTCGGCTTTGACTACCTGCGCGACAACATGGCCTGGTCGCGGGACGAGCTGGTCCAGCGCGGCCACAACTTCGCGGTGGTCGACGAGGTCGACTCGATCCTGATCGACGAGGCCCGCACCCCGCTGATCATCTCCGGCCCGGCCGAGCACTCCGCCCGCTGGTACACGGAGTTCGCGGGCGTGGTGGCCCGACTCCAGCCCGGCAAGGACGGCGAGGGCGACTACGAGGTCGACTACGCCAAGCGGACCATCGCCGTCACCGAGCGCGGCGTGGCCAAGGTCGAGGACCGGCTGGGCATCGACAACCTCTACGAGTCGGTGAACACCCCGCTGGTGGGCTACCTCAACAACGCCATCAAGGCCAAGGAGCTCTTCAAGCGCGACAAGGACTACATCGTCAGCGACGGCGAGGTCCTGATCGTCGACGAGTTCACCGGCCGCATCCTGCATGGCCGCCGCTACAACGAGGGCATGCACCAGGCGATCGAGGCCAAGGAGGGGGTGGAGATCAAGCAGGAGAACCAGACCCTGGCCACCATCACCCTCCAGAACTACTTCCGCCTCTACGAGAAGCTCTCCGGCATGACCGGTACGGCGCAGACCGAGGCGGGCGAGTTCAACAAGGTCTACAAGGTCGGTGTCGTGACCATCCCGACCCACCGGCCGATGGTCCGGCAGGACCGGCCGGACGTGATCTACAAGACCGAGAAGGCCAAGTTCAACGCCGTGGTGGAGGACATCGCCGAGCGGCACGCGGTGGGCCAGCCGGTGCTCGTCGGCACCGTCTCGGTGGAGAATTCCGAGATCCTCTCCCAGCTCCTGCGCCGCCGTGGCATCCCGCACTCCGTGCTGAACGCCAAGTTCCACGCGCGTGAGGCCGAGATCGTCGCCCAGGCCGGCCGCAAGGGCGCCGTCACCGTCGCGACCAACATGGCCGGTCGCGGCACCGACATCCTGCTCGGCGGCAACGCCGAGTTCCTCGCCGCCAACGAGCTCCGCCAGCGTGGCCTCGACCCGATCGAGCACGAGGAGGAGTACGCCAAGGCGATGGAGGAGGTCCTGCCCAAGTGGAAGCAGGCCTGCGACGTCGAGGCGGAGGAGGTCGCCGACGCCGGCGGCCTCTACGTGCTGGGCACCGAGCGGCACGAGTCCCGCCGGATCGACAACCAGCTGCGCGGTCGTTCCGGCCGGCAGGGTGACCCGGGCGAGTCCCGGTTCTACCTGTCGCTCCAGGACGAGCTGATGAAGCGCTTCCGCTCCGGGGCGGTCGAGGCGGTCATGGAGCGCTTCAACATCCCGGAGGACGTGCCCATCGAGTCGAAGATGGTCACCCGCCAGATCAAGAGCGCGCAGGCCCAGATCGAGGGCCAGAACGCCGAGATCCGCAAGAACGTCCTCAAGTACGACGAGGTGCTCAACAAGCAGCGCCAGGTGATCTACGCGGAGCGCCTGCGGGTGCTCAACGGCGAGGACCTCTCCGACCAGGTCCGCAACATGATCGACGACGTCGTCGAGGCGTACGTGCGCGGGGCGACCTCCGAGGGCTACGGCGAGGACTGGGACCTGGAGCAGCTCTGGTCCAGCCTCAAGCAGCTCTACCCGGTCGGCGTGACGATCGAGGAGCTGGAGGAGGAGGCCGGCGGGTCCCGGGCGGGCATCGACGCGGACTTCCTGCTCGCCCGCCTCAAGGAGGACGCGCACGCCGCGTACGACCGGCGCGAGGAACAGCTCGGGCCGGAGGGCACCCGCGAGCTGGAGCGGATGGTCCTACTCCAGGTGATCGACCGCAAGTGGCGCGAGCACCTCTACGAGATGGACTACCTCCAGGAGGGCATCAGCCTGCGGGCGTACGCCCAGCGCGACCCGGTGGTGGAATACCAGCGCGAGGGCTTCGACATGTTCGCCACCATGATGGACGGCATCAAGGAGGAGACGGTCGGCTTCCTCTACAACGTCGAGGTCCAGGTGAACGAGCCGGAGCCCGCGGCCGAGGAGGTGCAGCTGCTCGACAAGCCGGTCGAGATCCGGGCGAAGGGCCTGGGCCGGTCGCCGCAGCAGCAGGGCCTCCAGTACTCGGCGCCGACCATCGACGGCGAGGCCGGCGCGGGTGCGGTGGCCGTCGAGCGCGCCGACGAGCAGGCGCCGGCGCTCGGCGTCGGCCGGCCGGAACCGGCCGCCCCGGCCGCACCGGGGACGACGGCCCCGGCCGCGCCGCAGCGCCCGGCGACGGGCCTGCGCGGCCCGGCTGTCGCGGCGAGCGCCGCCCGGCGCCCGGCGCCGGGGCAGGCGGAGGCCAGCAACGGCCCGTCCCGCAACGCGCCGTGCCCGTGCGGTTCCGGCCGCAAGTACAAGCGCTGCCACGGCGCCCCCAACGGCGGCGCCTGACCGGCAGTGGGCGGGGCTGCGCCCCGCCGAAGCGCACCGAGCCGCGGTCCTCGCCGACCGCGGCTCGATGCGTATTTCACAGCACCTGGAGGGCGGTGCAGAGCCAGGTGCCGCGCAGGTGCTCCAGGCGCAGCGCCATCGCCCAGGTGCGTCCGCCCGCGCCGGCGAGCACCGCGGCCGCCTCCACGGCCGCAGCGCGCGGCTCGCAGACCCGCAGCCGACGCAGCCGCACGACGGGCCGGGTGGACCGGCGACGCGCCGGGCCGGACCGGGCGGTGGCGCGGGCGAGCTCGGGCAGCAGCCCGGCCGCCCTGGCCGGGTCGAGCAGCGGGCGGAGCTGCCCGGGCGGGCGGTAGCCGTTGAGCACCTCCAGGCAGGTGCTGACGAAGCGGTGGGCGGCCCGGGTGGCCTCGGGGGTGGCGGTCACCAGCGCGCCCGGGGGCAGCGGGGCGGCGGGCCCGCGGCCGGGTCCCGCCGGGGCGGGCGACACCCGCGCCCTTCGGCCGGGCGGCCGGTCGGGGTCGCGGCGGGCCGGCTCGAACAGGTCGAGGACGAGTTGGGCGTGCGCCGGGGCGGGCCAGTGTGCGGCGTCGTCGTCGGCGAACGGCGGCTCGAACGAGGGCGCGGGGCGCAGCCGGACGGGAGGTCGCGGCGGGCCGGGGCGGCGCGAGTCGGTCATCCGGACCTCCCATGATCTTGCGTTTGCTTCCGTTTGCCTTCGACTGGCTCCATTCTCGGACACGGCAGAGCCGGCGGTCAATGCCTGAGTGCGTTCGGGTGGTTACTCCGGGTCGCGTTCCGCCAGCGGGTTGCTCCGCACCCACTCGGCGGTCTCGGCGTACTTGCGCTCGATGTACTCCTCCAGCCGGGCACGCTCCACGCGCCACTGGCCACGCCCGCCGATCTTGATCGCCGGCAGCTCGCCGCTGCGCACCATGTGGTAGACCTGCGAGTCCGACACGTTCAGCTCGGTGGCCACGTCGGAGAGCAGCAGGAACCTCGGTTCCACGGAAACTCCCGGGGTCGGCGTCGTTTGGCTCAGTTTGCCACCGACCGCCGACGTCGCCCAGCCGGCGGACGGGACCCGCGGCGACGCGTCCGGCGGGACACACCGGCCGGGAGCTTCCGTCGCGCAGGTGCGAGGTGTATGACGGTCACGGCGTACGGCATGATCGGCGCCGGACCGGCGGAGGCCGGCGGAGGACCTGAGCGGGGGAGACGACCGGTGACCGAGGAGCTTGTCCGGGTGTACGTGCCGGCGACCGTCCCGATGCTGACCCTCCTGCGCGGGCCCGGGCTGCCCGTGGCCGCCGCGCACGCGGTGACCCCGGCCCTGCGCGAGTGGTACGCCGAGGGCGACGAGGAGGAGTTGGAGTATGTCGCCTTCACCCGCGCCGCCCAGGACGCGCTGCAACTGCTCCGGGCCGATCCCGACGCGCCCCGCCGCCGCGTGGTCGTCTCGGTGGACCTGCCCGCCTCGACGGTGGGCCGGGGCGACGGGGAGCTGGGCTCCAGCGCGGTCGAGCTGAGCGCGCCCGTGCCCGTCGCCGCCGTCGCCGCGATCCACGTGGACGGCGCCGACGCGGTGGAGGACGTGGCCGCCGCGGCGGAGGTGGTCGTCGAGGCCCTCGCCGGCGACCCGGACGCCCAGTTCACGGTCGACGGGGCCGAGGACCACGAGTTGGAGTGGTACGACGTCTCCGAGCTGGACCTGCTGCTCCGCGCCGCCTCCTGACCCCGCCGTCGCCGGCGGTGCCGGGCGTCAGCGGGTGGGGGCGGCCTCGGCCGGCTCGTCGTCGTCGGCTTGGGCCGGGCCCAGGGTGCGGCCGAAGGCGATCATGGCGGTCAGCGCGCCGACGAAGAGCACCCAGATGCCGTTGTCGACCCGGGAGGTGCCCAGCGAGGTCTGCGCCACCGCGTCCGCCTCGCTCAGGGCGCCGGCCAGGTCGAGCAGGGAGCGCCCGCCGACCCGGATGATCACTTCGGCGAGGAGCAGGAGCAGGCCCGGGCCGGCCCCGGCCAGCAGGTACGCCGGCCAGCGCGGCGCGGGCGTCGTCGCCTCCCGCCGGGCGGCCCGGCGCCGGGCCCAGGTCAGGTAGCCGAAGGCGAGCAGCCCCGCCAACAGGCCGGCGAGCAGCGACTCGGTGCGCGACACCCACTTGGCGGCGGTGAGCAGCGACTCCTGGGTGTCGCCGGCGCCGAAGAGGTCGAACAGGGGATCGCGGGCCCGGCTGAAGGCCACCACGAAGATGAGCGTGCCGAGGGCGGCGGTGACCACGGCACCGACCACGGGCGCGCTGCGGGCGCCGGCGATGGCCCCACCGATCGTCGCCGCGGCGGCGGTGGTGCCGGCGATCACGTTGGTGGTCGCGTTGTCGGCGTACGTCAGGTTGATCGCGTACGCGGCGGCCAGTGCCACCAGCAGGCCGGTGCCGATCGCGGCCACGAAGCGCAGGGTCACCCGGTCGCTCCCCCGGCGGGCGAGCAGGTCGACGCCGAAGAGGGCGAAGGCGGCGCCGGCGACCAGCGCGGCCGAGATCACCCCCGGCAGGGCGAAGGCGGAGAGGCTGATCGCGGTGATCCCGGCGGCCGCCGAGTTGATCGCCTCGCGGGTCGACCAGAGCATCGCGGCCAGCCAGCCGAGCGCCAGGAGCGCGAGCACCGGTGCGCCGGGCGCGAGCGCCGGAGCGACCCCGTCGCCATCGGCGGCCGGCAGGTCCGACTCGTCGGCGTCGGCCGGGCCCGGCTCCCGCTCCGGTTCGGCAGCGGTGGCGTCGGCGGCCGGAACCGGCTGGTCCGACTCCGCGGCGGCGGAGCTGCCGGGCTGCTTGGTCATCCTCTTCCCCTCCGACGGGCGCCCGGCCCTCGGGGCCGGCAGTTCACCGGCCACCCAGGGTACGCGCCCGCCGGGCCCGCCCTGGTCGGTCGGTGGTGGGGGTGGGGCGAGGGCCGCGCCGTGAAACAATCGGGCGAGGTCCCGCCGCCGCGACCGGTCCACCCCCGCGGCGCCCGGCGCCGGTCGTCCGGCCGGTGCCCGCGGGTCCGATTTCGCCACCGCTGTCGAGATCGCCAGGAGCCCTGATGGACGCCGTGTTCTCCGTACCCGAGCCGCGCAACGAGCCGGTGCGCAACTACGAGCCGGGCAGTGTCGACCGGGAACGGCTCCAGCGGCGGCTGGCCGAGCTGGCCGCCGAGCGGATCGACCTGCCGATGACCATCGCCGGCGAGCAGCGGATGGCCGGCGGCGAGTCGATCGACGTGGTGCAGCCGCACAAGCACGCGCACGTGCTGGGCGTCACCGGGCACGCCGACCACGAGGACGCCCGCGCGGCGGTCAAGGCCGCCAAGGACGCCGCCCCGATGTGGCGGGCCCTGCCGTTCGAGGAACGCGCCGCGATCTTCCTGCGCGCCGCCGAGCTGCTCGCCGGCCCCTGGCGGGACACCCTGAACGCGGCCACCATGCTCGGCCAGTCGAAGACCGCCATCCAGGCCGAGATCGACTCGGCCTGCGAGTTCGTCGACTTCCTCCGGTTCAACGTGCACTTCGCCCGGAAGCTGCTGGAGGAGCAGCCGATGTCGTCGCCCGGGGTGTGGAACCGCTTCGACCACCGCCCGCTGGAGGGCTTCGTCTACGCGATCACCCCGTTCAACTTCACCGCGATCGCCGGCAACCTGCCCTCGGCACCGGCCCTGCTGGGCAACACGGTGGTCTGGAAGCCGGGCCCGACCCAGCAGTTCGCCGCGCACTTCACCATGCGGCTGTTCGAGGCGGCCGGCCTGCCCCCCGGCGTGATCAACATGGTCACCGGGCGTGGCGAGGCGGTCTCCGACGTCGTGCTCGCCGACCCGGACCTGGCCGGCATCCACTTCACCGGCTCCACCAAGGTCTTCCAGCACCTGTGGAAGACCGTCGGGGAGAACATCTCCCGCTACCGGGGCTACCCGCGCCTGGTCGGCGAGACCGGCGGCAAGGACTTCGTCGTCGCGCACACCAGCGCGGACGTCGACGCCCTGCACACCGCGCTGATCCGGGGCGCCTTCGAGTACCAGGGCCAGAAGTGCTCGGCGGCCTCCCGGGCGTACGTCCCGCGGTCGCTCTGGGAGGGCGGGCTGCGCGACCGGCTGGCCGCCACCACGGAGTCCCTCACCTACGGCGACGTCACCGACTTCGGCAACTTCGGCGGCGCGGTGATCGACGCCAAGGCGTTCGACCGGCACACCGCCGCGCTGGAGCTGATCTCCGACGACGACGCCTGCCGCGTGCTCGCCGGCGGCACCGCCGACGACTCCGTCGGATACTTCGTCCGGCCGACGCTGTTCGAGTGCACCGACGCGGCGCACGAGACGTTCACCACCGAGTACTTCGGGCCGATCCTCGGCGTGCACGTCTTCGACGACGCCCGCTTCGACGACGTGGTCGCCCAGGCCGAGTCGATCGCGCCGTACGCGCTGACCGGGTCGATCTTCGCGACCGACCGTCGGGTGGTCGACGCGGTGGCCGAGAAGATGCGGTACGCCGCCGGCAACTTCTACATCAACGACAAGCCGACCGGCGCGGTGGTCGGGCAGCAGCCCTTCGGCGGCGCCCGGGCCAGCGGCACCAACGACAAGGCCGGCTCCTGGCACAACCTCGTCCGGTGGATGTCGCCCCGGACGATCAAGGAGACCTTCGTCGCGCCGACCGACCACACGTACCCCCACATGGGCTGAGGTGTAAGGAAGGGGCCCTTCCTATCGTTTTTGGATAGGAAGGGCCCCTTCCTTACACCCGTAGCGGGAGAGGCGGGGGCGGCCGGGCGGCGGTACGGTGGCCGCTGTGACCCACCCCACCCCCGCGCACGACCCCCGCTTCGGCGAGCAGGGTGGCCTGCTCACCTACAGCGACTACCTGCGGCTGGCCGACCTGCTCGCGGCACAGGTGCCGGAGTCCGACCCGGCCTCCCACGACGAGCTGCTCTTCATCACCATCCATCAGGTCTACGAGCTGTGGTTCAAGCTGCTGCTCGCGGAGCTGACCGACGCCCGGGACCGGATGCTGGCCGGCGAGACCTACCTCCCCCGGGTGCGGCTGGAGCGCTGCCACGCGGTGGAGCGGGTGCTGATCGGCCAGGTCGACGTCATCGACACGATGACCCCGCAGGACTTCCTGGCCTTCCGCACCAAGCTGGCCCCGGCGTCGGGCTTCCAGTCCGCACAGTTCCGGGAGATCGAGTTCCTCTCCGGCCTGAAGGACCCGGACTACCTGCGCCGGTTCCGGGGGCTGCCCGCCGTCGAGCGGGAACGGCTGGAGCGGCGGCTGGCCGAGCCGAGCCTCTGGGACGGTTTCCTGGCCGTGCTCGGCCGGGCCGGCTTCGACGTCTCCGAGGCGGAGGCGCGCTTCGCGGCGTACGCGACGATCGCCGCCGACCGGGAGCGGTTCGGGCCGCTGTGGGACCTCGCGGAGGCGCTGGTCGCGCACGACCAGGCGTTCTCGCTGTGGCGGGCCCGGCACGTGCTGATGGCCGAGCGGCAGATCGGCACCAAACCGGGCACCGGGGGCTCGGCCGGCGGGGCGTACCTGCGCTCCCGGGTCGAGAGCCGGTTCTACCCGGAGCTGTGGGAGCTGCGCAGCCGGCTCTGAGACATCGACGCTCCGTCGGGACTGTCTCGCGCCGACAGTGCACATAGGAAGCCCTACCGGGTGGCGAAACCGTGAAATCCTGGACGCCACGTCAGCAAAGTGGCAGCGTGATGGGCATGGCGGATTCCGGAGTCAACCCCACGGCGGCGGCCCTGCTCGGGCTGCTCCATGAGGGCCCCATGACAGGTGGCCAGTTGATGGCCGCCGCCGAGCGCCGGCTGGCGCCGTACTGGTCGATGACCCGTAGCCAGGTCTACCGGGAGCTGCCGGTGCTGGCCGAGCGGGGTCTCGTCCGGATGGGCAAGCCCGGGCCGCGCTCCAGCCAGCCGTACGCGATCACCGCAGCGGGAAAACGGACATTTTCCCGCTGGTTGACGGAGGACCCGGGGCGGGACACGATCCGCAACCCGATCGCCCTGCGGATCGCCTTCGGCGACCTGCACTCCGCCAGCCAGCTCAAGAACCTCCAGGCCGCGGCCAACGAATACCACACCGAGGCGCTCGCCAAGGTCCGCGAGCAGGTCAAGAACGCCAAGAAGGAAGGCGAGACGTACGACGCCAGCGCGCTGGAGTTCGCCGTCGCCTACCACAAGGCGGCCCTGTCCTGGCTGAAGAGCGCCCCGGTCGGCTGATCGGGCTCGCAAGCTCACTCCTCGCACGAGCGGGTCATCTTTTCGCTCGTGACTGCGGGGCTCGCAAGCTCACTCCTCGCACGAGCGGGTCATCTTTTCGCTCGTGACTGCGGGGCTCGCAAGCTCACTCCTCGCACGAGCAGTACCCTTGTCTGTCGTGACCGCTGCCGATTACGCCGAACAGCTCAAGGACCTCGACGCCACCCTGCGCAACATCGAGTCGGTGCTCGACGTCGACCGCCTGCGGGAGGACAAGGCGCGCCTGGAGCAGGAGGCCTCCGCGCCCGACCTGTGGGACGACCAGGCCAAGGCGCAGCAGGTGACCTCCCAGCTGTCGTACGTCAACGGCGAGATCAACAAGCTCTCCACCCTCCGTTCCCGCCTCGACGACGCCGGGGTGCTGCTGGAGCTGGCCGAGGCCGAGTCCGACCCCGGGGTGCTCACCGAGGTCGAGTCGGAGATCGCCGGGCTGACCAAGGCCATCCAGGAGATGGAGGTCCGCACCCTGCTCTCCGGCGAGTACGACTCCCGGGAGGCGCTGGTCGCCATCCGGGCCGGCGCCGGCGGCGTCGACGCGGCAGACTTCGCCGAGATGCTGCTGCGGATGTACCTGCGCTGGGCCGAGCGGCACGGCTACCCGACGGAGGTCTACGAGACCTCCTACGCCGAGGAGGCGGGCCTCAAGTCGGCCACCTTCACGGTGAAGGTGCCCTACGCCTACGGCACGCTCAGCGTCGAGTCGGGCACCCACCGGCTGGTGCGGATCAGCCCGTTCGACAACCAGGGCCGCCGGCAGACGAGCTTCGCCGGGGTCGAGGTGCTGCCGGTGGTGGAGCAGACCGACCACATCGACATCCCCGAGAACGAGATGCGGATCGACGTCTACCGCTCCTCCGGCCCGGGCGGGCAGAGCGTCAACACCACCGACTCCGCCGTCCGGATCACGCACATCCCGACCGGGATCGTGGTCACCTGCCAGAACGAGAAGTCCCAGCTACAGAACAAGGCGTCCGCGCTGCGGGTGCTCCAGGCGCGGCTGCTGGAGGTCAAGCGCCAGGAGGAGCAGGCCAAGCTCCAGGGCCTGAAGAAGGAGACCACCGGCGCGTGGGGCGACCAGATGCGCTCGTACGTCCTGCACCCCTATCAGATGGTGAAGGATCTGCGGACGGAGCAGGAAACCGGCAACCCGTCCTCGGTCTTCGACGGCGACCTGGACAGTTTCATCGAGGCCGGGATCCGGTGGCGCAAGCAGCAGGAGATGGCCGGCGACACTGCGTGATCGGCCGCGGGCGGAGCGCGTCTTCGATCTCCGCGTAACCCCGCAAATAGATGACGCGACTCGCAACGGCGGGGCGTGGGGCTTGGCTCCACGGTTACACCGCGTAGACTCACCACCCGTGATTCAGCTTGAGCAAGTGACGAAGACGTACCCGAAGGCGTCCCGGCCTTCGCTCGACAACGTGTCCGTCTCGATCGAGAAGGGCGAGTTCGTCTTCTTCATCGGTCCATCCGGCTCCGGCAAGTCCACCATCATCAAGCTGTTGCTGCACGAGGTCTCGCCCAACAAGGGCCGGGTCATCGTCAACAGCAAGGACGTCACCTCGATGCGCTCGTGGAAGCGACCCCACTTCCGGCGCTCGATCGGCTGCGTCTTCCAGGACTTCCGGCTGCTGCCGAACCGCACCGCGTACGAGAACGTTGCGTTCGCCCTCGAGGTGATCGGCAAGACCAAGGCGGTCGCCCGCCGGGTCGTGCCGGAGGTGCTGGAACTGGTCGGGCTCGGTGGCAAGGAGCACCGCTACCCGCACGAGCTCTCCGGTGGTGAGCAGCAGCGGGTGGCCGTCGCCCGGGCGTTCGTGAACCGTCCGCTGATCCTGCTCGCGGACGAGCCGACCGGAAACCTCGACCCGGACACCTCGATCGAGATCATGCGCCTGCTGGACCGGATCAACCGCACCGGCACGACCGTCGTGATGGTCACGCACGACTCCAACATCGTGAACCAGATGCGCCGCCGGGTCATCGAGATCGAGAGCGGCCGCATCGTGCGCGACCAGGCCCGCGGCGTCTACGGCTGAGCCGACGCCACCCCTGCGCAGCCTGACGACGAACACCTCATGCCGGAGACCCGGAGGAAATCCCGATGCGCGTGAAATACGTCCTGTCCGAGGTACTGGTCGGACTGTGGCGCAACGTGACCATGACCATCGCGATGATCATCACGATGGCTGTCTCGCTGACCATGCTCGGCGCCAGCGGTCTCATGTACCGCCAGGTCGACGACATGAAGGACCTCTACTACAAGAACATCCAGGTCTCGATCTTCCTCGACCAGGAGGTGACCCCCGAGCAGCGTGACGCGCTGGCCGCCAAGCTGGACGGCGACCCGCTGGTCAAGGAGAGCCTCTACGTCAACAAGGACGAGGCGTACAAGCGCTTCCAGGAGATGTTCCAGGACGCGCCGGACCTGCTCAGCGCCGTCAAGGCGGACAGCCTGCCCGAGTCGTTCCGGCTCACGCTGAACAACCCCGAGCAGTACAAGAGCATCTACGACCAGTACAAGGACGCCGAGGGCGTCGACGAGATCGTCGACCAGAGCCGGCTGCTGGACAAGATCTTCGACATCCTCACCTCGATCCAGAACATCGCCCTGGCCGCCGCGATCGTGATGGCCGTCGCCGCGCTGCTCCTGGTCGCCAACACGATCCAGGTCGCCGCCTACAGCAAGCGGCGTGAGGTCGCGGTCATGAAGCTGGTCGGCGCGTCGAACTGGTTCATCCAGGCGCCGTTCGTGCTGGAGGCCGTGGTCGCGGGCCTGATCGGCTCGCTGCTCGGCCTGGTGGCGCTGATCGCGGCGAAGTACCTCCTCTTCGACGGATCGTTGCAGGCGCTACAGGGCCTGCTCTCCCCGGTGGGCTGGGGCGACATCCTGGTGATGTTCCCGCTGATGGCCGGCGTCGGCGGCCTGGTCAGCGCGGGCACCGCCTGGGTCACCCTCCGCTTCTACCTGCGGGTCTAGCCTCCGCACGGCTCGACGGGCCCTTCCGCGCCAGGAATAAACGGCGCGGGAGGGTCCTTGTCGTTCGGGTAGCATGATCTCCGCCCCGCGGCCGGTCACTCGGGCGCGGTCACACGGAAAGGGGGTGGCGCCGATGCCACGGGAAAAGGGACGCAAGGTCGTCGCCTCCAACAAGAAGGCCCGGCACGACTACTCGATCCTCGACACGTACGAGGCGGGCATGGCGCTGACCGGCACCGAGGTCAAGTCGCTGCGGGCCGGGCGCGCGTCGCTGGTCGACGCGTTCGCCCAGGAGCGCAACGGCGAGCTCTACCTGCACGGGATGCACATCCCGGAGTACACGCAGGGCACCTGGACCAACCACGAGCCGAGGCGGACCCGCAAGCTGCTGCTCAAGCGGCTGGAGATCGACCGGCTGATCGGCAAGACCCGCGAGGGCGGCCTGACCATGGTGCCGTTGCAGGTCTACTTCTCCGACGGCTGGGCGAAGGTCGAGATCGCCCTGGCCAAGGGCAAGAAGTCGTACGACAAGCGGCAGGACCTCGCCAAGCGGGACGCGGACCGGGAGATCGCCCGGGTCACCGGCCGACGTGGCAAGGGGATGGATGACTGATCTGCCCGCTATGTCCGGGTCGGCGCGCCGACCCGGGGCTCGGGATGAAACCCGTTGCGGCAGGCGTTAGGCTTGGTGGAGCCGCCACAAGGGCGGCCCGTCGAGGGGGTGACTGGTTTCGACTTCGTACGTTGCGGCAGGGGAAGCGAGCCGAGGAAGCCGACGTCGTCTCGAGAATCGTTCGTCGGAAACCAATAAGCGCCAAGAACAATCGCGCTGACTTCGCTCTCGCCGCCTGAGGCGAGTAGCAAGTCTGTCGGCCTGGGAGCGCCTTCGACCCAGTTAGCCGGCATCAGCTAGAAGGCTGGCCAACCGGACCCGGTCGCGGGGTCCGTGCGGCGAGATCAATCAGCGACTGGGCCCGTCACACCGACTCGCTCGCGTGATCGGAGGGGCCGAGTAGAGGCACAGCGAGCTGCGCTCGGAGAAGCCCTGACAAACCGGCGAAGGACCCGGGTTCGATTCCCGGCACCTCCACCACCAGTCGATGCGCCCCGGTCCACCGGACCGGGGCGCATCGTCGTCTCCGGGCCCGGACGCGGGAAGGGGAGGGCCCGGGCGTGGGGCCAGTGGGGCGCCAGGGGCTGCTGCGGCCGACGGGGCGGATGAGGTGTCACCGCCTCTGGACAGGGCAAACGCGCCGGGTCCACCATCGCTGTGAGCGGTCAGAAGCGACGCGGGAGGTGCCCATGGTCACCGGTCCGATCCAGCAGCCGTCCACCGTCCCCGGGGCGCTCCGGCCGCCCGCCGCCCGCCGGCCCCCCGCCACCCTGCTCGGGGACCTGCACGCGCTCACCCGGGCCCTGGCGGCCCCGCCGGCCGAGCCGCGGTGGCGGGAGCGGGTCCTGTTCCGGCTGGGGCCCGTGCGGCAGGGCTTCGCGGAGCACGTCCGGGTCACCGAGGGGCCCGCCGGACTCTACGCCGAGCTGCTCGGCCAGGCGCCCCGGCTGGAGCACGGGGTGCGGCTGCTGGCCCAGGAGCACGCCGCCATCGCCGCCGCGCTGGCCGCCCTGCACCGGGCGGCGGAACTGCCGGAGGCGTCGGCCGAGGACCTCCTCGGCCGGGCCGGGCACCTGGTGCGCGCCCTCGCCCGGCACCGGCAGCGCGGCGCGGACCTCATCTGGCAGGCGTACGAGACGGATCTCGGCGGGGAGACCTGAGCGCGGGAACCGGCGGCGGCGACCCGGCGTCCAACCGACATGCGCCGTACCGCCGCCCTGCTGGGCCTGCCGCTGTTGATGATCGTCGCCGGGTGCGCCCCGGCCGGCTCCGAGCCGGTCGCTCCCGCCGACTCCGATTCCCGCCGGGACGCGTTCACCCAACGGGCCACCGAGGTGGCCGAGGCGTGGCGACCGGCCCCGGCGTGGAAGACCGGATACGTGCCGGTGCAGGACCCGACGGTGCTGCTCGGCGATCCGGGCTTCACCGAGGCGACCAGGACGGCCTTCCAGAGCGGCTGGTACCGCGACCAGGTCGACCTGCCCGCCGACCGGCCCGCCGACGGCACCATCCGGTTCCCGGACGGCACGCTCACCGTGCCGCTGATCAGCGCGGCCACCGCCTACGGGCAGCTCGACCAGGGCGACCCGCCGCCGTGCGGGGGCCGGCCGAAGGGCCCCGCCGGGCCGAACGGCCCCGGCCGGCCCGGCCCCGGTGGCCCCACCATCGAGCCCGGCCCCGACGGAGCGGTCAGCAGCACCCCGCAGACCGCCTGCGTCCCGCTGACGGTCACCGCCGTGAAGCTGGGCACGGCACCGGTGCGTACCAGCCGCGGCGAGGCGCAGGTGCCGGCGTGGCTGTTCACCGTGGAGGAACTCTCCGCGCCGGTGGCCCGGGTCGCCGTGGCGCCTTCGGCCGTCACCGCCCTGCCCGAGCCGGCCGCGCCGGCGAGCCAGGCCCCGCAGGGCGTGGTCGGCGCCCAGGACCTGCGGTCCGTCGACGGCGCCACGCTGACCTGGCGGCTCGGCGTGGGCAGCTGCGACACCGGGATCACCCCGCTGGTGCAGGAGCGCGACGACGTGGTGGTGGTCGGCGGCGGCGTCACCACCGCCACCGGCCAGTGCATCATGATGCTGAAGCTCGAGCCGGTCACCGCCACGCTGAAGGCGCCGCTCGGCGACCGGCCGGTGCTCGACGTGCTCACCGGCGCGCCGCTGCGACTCACCACGAGCTGACGGGGCGCCGGCTCGCGGGAGGCGGGCCGGTGCTGACGGGGTGGCGACTCACGGCCCAGGTCGTCGCTGCCCGGGCGGCGGGTCAGAGGAGCCGGGGCACCTCGGTGCTGACCGGCACCGGCAGCACCGTCGGGCCGTCCGCCCGCAGCCCGGTGGCCAGGGCGTCGCCGAGCTGGTCCGGGTGTGTCACGACGGTCGAGGTGCAGCCGTAGCCGCGGGCGATGGCGGTGATGTCCAGCCCCGGCAGGTCCAGCCCGGGCACCCCGGGGGTGTCCTTGAAGTCGGCGAACGACTTCAGGATGGCGTACTGCTGGTTGACCGGCACCACGACGACCAGCGGCAGGCGCAGCCGCGCGGCGGTCCAGAGGGCCTGCACCGAGTAGTGGAACGAGCCGTCCCCGATGACCGCGACCACCGGCCGGCCCCGGCCGGTGTCGCGCTGCGCCAGCGCGATGCCGACGGCCGCCGGCAGGCCGTACCCGAGGCCGCCGCTGGCCATGGTGAAGTACGACCCGGGCCGGGTGCTGCGCAGCCGGCGGCGCAGCGCCGGCAGGTTGGACGGCGACTCCTGCACCAGCACCCCGTCGGCGGGCCAGTGCCGGGCCAGCGCCGCGAAGAGCGCGTCCGGTGCCGGCGGCAGCCCGTCCGGCGGCGGTGGCGGGTCGGGGCGCGGCGGCGGCGCCGGCCGGTCGGCCGCCGGCAGCAGGTCGACCAGGGCGGCCAGGGCCAGCCCCGCGTCGCCGAGCAGGCTGTCGCCCACCGGGGCGCGGGCCGCCTCCTCGGGGTCGTCGGTGACGTGCAGCAGGCGGGCGCCGTCGGGCAGATGGTCGCCCGGCACGTGCGGGTAGTAGCGGAACACCGGCGCGCCGACGACCAGCACGATGTCGCGCCCGTCCAGCGCCTCCGCCAGCGGCGCCGCCGCGAAGGGCAGCACCCCGCGGAAGTGCGGGTGGTCCTCCGGGAACGCGGCCCGCTCCGGCGCGGGGGCCGACCAGACGGGCGCGGCGAGCCGCTCCGCCAGCGCCACCGCGGCCGGCCACCCGCCGGCCCGGTCCACGGCCGCGCCGAGCACCAGCGCGGGCGCGCGGCTGCCGGCCAGGACGGCGGCGAACTCCCGCAGCCGCTGCGGGTCGGGCGCGAACCGGGTGGCCACCGTCCGCACCGGCGGGGGCGGGTCGGCGGGCTGCGCCCAGTCGTCGAGGGGCAGGGAGAGGAAGACCGGCCCGGCGGGCGGCTGCACCGCGGTCGCGTACGCCCGCATCAGCGCCGCCGGGACGTCCTGCGCGCGGACCGGCTCGTGGCTCCACTTCACGTACGGCTGGGGCAGCTCGGTGGCCCGCCTGCTGGTCAGCCGGGGCTCGAGCAGCAGCATCTCCCGGGTCTGCTGGCCGGCGGTGACGATCAGCGGGGTCCGGTTGTGCCAGGCCGTGACCAGGTTGCCCATGCCGTTGCCCGTGCCGGGCGCGGTGTGCAGGTTGACGTGCGCCGGCCGGCCGGTGGCCTGCGCGTAGCCGTCCGCCATACCGACCGCCGACGCCTCGTGCAGGGCGAGCACGTAGTGGAAGTCGTCCGGGAAGTCCCGCAGGAACGGCTCCTCGGTGGAGCCCGGGTTACCGAAGACGGTGGTCAGGCCGAGGGCACGAAGCAGGTCGTACGTGGTGTCGCGGACCGTTGCCATCGCCCCCCAATCTATCGGGGCGCCCCGGGCATCTCGGGCTTTTCGCCGCCTCCCCTGCCCGTCAGGGGAGCGTGATGGGGAGGGTGATGCCGTCGAGCGCCCGCCCGCAGTCGCAGTCCCGTTCGGCGGGCAGTGCGGCGACCGCGTCCAGCAGGAGGCCCCGCAGCCGGTCGGTGTTCTCGCCGAAGACCCGGAACACCTCCTCCTGGGTCACCGCGCCGCCACCCTCCACGCCCGCGTCGTGATCGGTGACCAGGGCGATCGAGGAGTAGCAGAGGGCCAGCTCGCGGGCGAGGACCGCCTCCGGGTGCCCGGTCATGTTGACCACCGCGCCGCCCATCGAGGCGAACCAGCGCGACTCGCCGCGCGTGGAGAAGCGGGGGCCCTCGACCACCACCACCGTGCCGCCGTCCACCGCCGGGACGTCCCGCCGTGCCGCCGCGGCGAGCAGCGTGCGACGGCCGGCCGGGCAGTACGGGTCGGCGAACGAGACGTGCACCGCGCTCTGGTCGTAGTAGGTCTGCGCGCGCCCGCTGGTGCGGTCGATGAGCTGGTCCGGCACCACGAACGTGCCCGGCCCCAGCTCCGGCCGCAGCCCGCCCACCGCGCACGGGGCGAGCACCTGGCGTACCCCGAGAGAGCGCAGCGCCCAGAGGTTGGCCCGGTACGGGATCAGGTGCGGCGGGTGGCGGTGGTCCCGGCCGTGGCGGGGCAGGAACGCCACCCGCCGGCCGCCCACGTCGGCGATGGTGACGGCGTCGGACGGCGGCCCGTACGGCGTGTCCACCTCGTGCTCGGTCGCGCCGTCGAGCAGCGCGTAGAGCCCAGAGCCCCCGATCACCGCGAGTTCCGCCGTGACGCCCATCAGTCCTCCCTCATGACTGTCGATCACCCGACCGTCAGACCTTAACCACCGCCCCGGAGGCAGGCTATGGTGCCAGGCATGGCGTTGACGGCGCGGACGGCACCGGTGCCCCCGGGCGTCCCGGTGCGGTCGGTCTGACGGGGGTCCGGCATGCAGGGAGAGGGGCAGGCGATCGGCGGGCGGGCTACGGGGTCGATGGCCGGGCGGCTGCTGGTCGCGACGCCGGCGCTGAAGGACCCGAACTTCGACCGTACGGTCGTGCTGCTGGTCGCGCACGAGCCCGGCGGCGCCCTCGGCGTGGTGCTCAACCGGGCGACCGAGGTGCCGGTCGCCGAAGTGCTGGGCGACTGGAGCGGCCTGGCCCGCGATCCGGCGGTGCTCTTCGAGGGCGGGCCCGTGCAGCCCGACTCGGCGATCTGCCTGGCCCGGATGCGCCACCCGGTGCAGCGGCTCAAGGGCTTCCAGCAGATCTCCGGCGCGGTCGGCACGCTCGACCTGTCGGTCGACCCGGAGCGGTTGCGGGAGGGCATCAGCGGCATCCGCGTCTTCGCCGGCTACTCCGGCTGGGGTTCGGGCCAGTTGGAGCAGGAGATCGAGGACGGCTCCTGGTTCGTGCTGGACGCGCTCCCCGGCGACGGCTTCGTGGACCGGCCCGACGACCTGTGGCCGATGGTGCTGCGCCGGCAGGGCGGCATGATGGCGGCGATCGCCCACTTCCCGCCGGACGTGGCGCTCAACTGAGGCGCCGGCGGGTGGGGACCCCGCGAGATGACCATGCGGCGGGGCGTGTGTATAGTTCTCTCGTGCCCGGGTGACCGGGACAACCGCAAGGGGCCGTGGCGCAGCTGGTAGCGCACCACACTGGCAGTGTGGGGGTCAGGGGTTCGAGTCCCCTCGGCTCCACCCTTGCGAAACGCCCTGGTGAGGGACATCCTCCACCAGGGCGTTTGGCGTTCCTGCTGCTCTTGGCCCGCTACGTGCCCTAGACGGTGCCGGCTGGCAGTGGTGCGGCGCTTCAGGCGGATGTGACCCGGTAGCCGCCGCTTTGCACCGTGAAGAACGGCGCGGGCGCCATGACGGGTGCGTTCGGGCTCCCGGCCATGCACTTGGCCAGGTTCTCCAGTGGTCCCGTCGAGCCCATCTGGTCGAGGCTGTGCCCGGAGTCGTCGTCACCACCGTCGAAGACGGTGAAGCCGAGGTGCTTGCCCGGCCAGCTCTGATTCAGCTCGGGGGAGGTCTTCGTGACGATCGCGGTCAGTGTCGAGGCTCGGCCGCTGGTCATCACGCAGTTCACCTCTCCTTCGGCCCAGAGGGTGAGATTCAAGGCGGCCGGAACTCGGTGTCGTATCCCCAGTGGCCCTTGGAGCGCAGCGCCAGCTCGGTCAGCTCGGTCGCCTCGTCGGGCCGGGCGGGCCGGATGAGGAATCGCACCCGGCCATTGTGCCGGAGGTGCGGCGAGCGGCACCGGGCCGGCACCGGGCGCTGCCGCTCTCTGCGCGAGCCCGAACGGGCGTACCGTCCCTCTTGTCCCGGTAGGTTCGGTGCCATGCGCTTCGTCCAGCTCGACACCCCGAAGCCCCTGTCCAAGATCGGCCTCGGCACCTGGCAGTTCGGGTCCCGGGAGTGGGGCTACGGCCCCGAGTACGAGCGCCGGGCGGTGGACATCGTCCGGCGGGCGGTCGACCTCGGCATCACCCTCTTCGACACCGCCGAGCTGTACGGCTTCGGCCGCAGCGAGCGGATCCTCGGGGAGGCGCTCGGCGACGACCGGCACAAGGTCGTGCTCGCCACCAAGATCTTCCCGGTCCTGCCGGTCGCCCCGGTGGTGCAGCAGCGGGCGGTCGCCTCGGCCGCCCGGCTCGGCGTCACCCACCTCGACCTCTACCAGGTGCACCAGCCCCACCCGCTGGTCGCCGACCACACCACCATGCGCGGCATGCGCGCGTTGCAGGACGTCGGGCTGGTCGGCGAGGTCGGGGTCAGCAACTACGGCCTGCGCCGCTGGCAGGTCGCCGAGGCGGCGCTCGGCCGGCGGGTGCTGAGCAACCAGGTCCGGTACAGCATGGTCGACCGCGGTCCCGAGCACGACCTGCTGCCGTACGCCCGGCAGGCCGGCCGGGTGGTGATCGCGTACAGCCCGCTGGCCCAGGGCTTCCTGTCCGGCCGGTACGACGCGAGGAACCCGCCGAGCGGGGCGGTGCGCCGGGCCAACCCGTACTTCCTGCCGGAGAACCTGGAACGCGGCGCGGCGCTGATCGACACCCTGCGGCAGGTGGCCGACGCGCACGACGCCACCCCCAGCCAGATCGCCCTGGCCTACCTGCTGCGCCACCCCTGCGTGGTGGCCATCCCCGGCGCGTCCGGCGTCGAGCAGGTGGAACGCAACGCGGCGGCCGCCGAGATCGACCTGGCCGACGACGAGTACGCCGCGCTGGCCCGCGCGGCGAAGGAGTTCCGCCCGATCACCGGGCTGGCGGCGATGCCCCGCCTGCTCCGGGCCCGAACCGGAAAGTGAGCCTGATGGACGACATCACCGCGCTGATCCTCGACGACCACGCCGCCTTCCGGCGGGGCTTCGCCCACCTCGACGACGCCCGCGACGAGCACGAACTGCTGGCGATCTGGGACGCGCTCGCCCTGCACCTCGACATCCACGCCGAGGCGGAGGAGGCGATCCTCTACCCGCACCTGGTGCGCCACGGCGACGACGGCGAGGCCGAAACCGTCGACGCCATCGGCGACCACAACAAGATCCGCGACGCGGTCACCGAGTCCAAGCTGCACCCGGTGGGTTCCGACCAGTGGTGGGCGGCGGTGCGTACCGCCCGCCGGGAGAACAGCGAGCACCTCGCCGAGGAGGAGGACGAGGCGCTGCCCGACTTCCGCCGGCACGCGGGCGACGAGCTGCGCGCCGAGCTGGGCCGCCGCTGGCTGACCTTCTACGGCGAGCACAAGAACGGCCGCGACCTGCCGTTCACCGACAAGGACCCGCAGCGCTACGTCGACGAGCACCGCTGACGCCCCGCCACCCGTAGGCCCGCCCCCCCGCTGCTCTGCAGCCCGCAGCCCGCAGCCCGCCGCTGCCGGCCGCTGCCTGCCGTCTGCCGGCCGCTGCCTGCCGTCTGCCGGCCGCCGCCTGCTGCCTGTCGGCCGCCGCCTGTCGGCCGCCGGCCGCCGGCCGCTGCCGGCCGGCCCTGTTGGGCTGATGTCGCAAACGACTCAGCTCGACAGGGCGGCGGGGGAGAGCGCCCCGGCCGGACCGGCTCCGCCGCGCAGCACGATCCAACCGCCGGCCGTGGCCACCGATCTCCCCGACGCGGGGGAGTCGGGCCGGGGGCCGGCGGCAGCAGAATGGGCGGGTGAAGCCCCCCACGGTCCTCGCCCCGCTGGTGGCCGGCAGCACCTGGCGACGCGGCGTGTTCCTGCTGCTCGGCGGGGTGCTCGTGCTGCCCTACGTGCTGCTGGCGGCGGCCTTCGCCCAGATGTTGACCCAGCCGGACGTTCCCCGGCCGTTGGTGCTGGGGCTGCTTCTCGTCGCGGCGACGATCGCGGCGGTCCCGGTCTTCCTCGACGGCCCCCGGGCGCTGGAGATCGCCGCCGCGCGGGCGCTGCTGGGCGTCGACCTGCCGGACCCGGCGCCGGGGCACGCCGCCGACCGGGAGACCCGGCTGCGCTCCGCGCTCTGGATCGGGCTCCACCTGGTCAGCGGCGGGCTGGTGGTGGCCGCCCTGTTCAGCGCGGTGCCGATGGCGCTGGCCTTCATCGCGCAGCAGCTCGGCCTCGACGCCGGAATGACCAGCGGGATCCGGTTCGGGCCGTTCGACGGACGGGACACGGGCTGGCTGGCGCTCACGGGCATCGTGGTGCTGGTGGCGCTCGGCTACACCGTCGCCGGGCTGGGCGCGCTGGCCGTGTCGATGGCCCCGGTGCTGCTCGGCCCGGCCCAGGCGGAACGGATCGCGGCCCTGGAGGCCCGCGCCGCCCGGCTCGCCGAACGCAACCGGCTGGCCCGGGAGCTGCACGACTCGGTGGGGCACGCGCTGACCGTCGCCACCCTCCAGGCGGGGGCGGCCCGCGAGCTGCTCGACCGGGACCCGGAGTTCGCCCGGCGCGCGCTGACCGCGATCGAGGAGGCCGGGCGCACCGCCATGGACGACCTGGACCACGTGCTCGGGCTGCTGCGCGAGACCGAGGGCGGGCGGTCCGCGCCGGCGCCGCAGCGTACGCTCGCCGACCTGGACCGGCTGGTGGCCGACACCCGCGCTGCCGGCCTGCCGCTCGACGCCCGGTGCGCCGGCGACGCGGCCGACCTGCCGGCGGCGGTCTCCCGGGAGGGCTACCGGATCGTCCAGGAGGGGCTGACCAACGCCGCCCGGTACGGTCGGGGGCCGGTGACGCTTCGCGTCGACGTGCACGCCGACGCGCTGGAGCTGGACCTGGAGAACGCCGTGGGCCGCCGACGCCGCGCCGACCCGGGGCGGGGCGGCCGGGGCCTGGACGGGATGCGGGAGCGGGTGCTGCTGCTCGGCGGCCGGCTGACCGTCGGGCCCGACGGCGACCGCTGGCGGATCAGGGTGCGGCTGCCGTTCGAGGGGACCCGATGACCGACACCGTGACGACGACCACCGGCGTGTTGATCGTCGACGACGACGAGCTGATCCGGGTGGGGCTGCGGGCCATCCTCGACGCCCAGCCCGACCTGCGGGTGCTGGGCGAGGCCACCGACGGCGCGGAGGTGCCGCCGCTGGTCGCCCGGCTGCGCCCCCGGGTGGTGCTGATGGACGTGCGGATGCCCGGCATCGACGGAATCCAGGCCACCCGGCGGCTGCTCGCCACCTCCGCCGACCCGCCCCGGGTGCTGGTGGTGACCACTTTCGAGAACGACGAGTACGTCTACGACGCCCTCCGCGCCGGGGCCAGCGGGTTCCTGCTCAAGCGGGCCCGCCCGGCCGAGGTGGTGGAGGCCGTCCGGGTGGTCGCGCGGGGCGAGTCCCTGCTGTTCCCGGCCGCCATCCGCCGCCTCGCCGGGGCGTACGGGGGGCGGGGCGCCGACCGGCTGGCGGCCGCCCGGCTCACCGAACGGGAAGCCGAGGTGCTCCGGCTGATGACCACCGGCCTGTCCAATCCGGAGATCGCCGCGCACCTGGTGGTCGGGGTGGAGACCGTGAAGACCCACGTCGGCAACGTGCTCGCCAAGCTCGGCGTGCGAGACCGCACCCAGGCGGTGATCGCCGCGTACGAGTCGGGGTTTGTCACCCCGTCCGGCTGAGGCGGTCCCTCCCGAGGGGGAGCCGGTTCACCGCCGCACGGGAGGGTTCGGGGGGCCCGTCGGCCGAGGCTGGAGGCATGACGACGACCCTTCCTCCCACCCGCCGGCCGGCCGTGCGCCGGTCGGATCGGCTCGCCCCGCTGGCCGCCGCCTGGCTCGGCCTGTGGGGCGTGCTCGCCCTCGTCTCCACCGTCACCGGCGTCGGCTACCCGTTCGGGGCGAACGACCCCGGCGGAGACAGCAACCTGCTGCGGCTGGTCCCGACCACCGTCGGGCCGCCGCTGTTCGCCGCGCTGCTGCTCGGCGCCGCCGTCGCCGCGCTCGCCATGTCCGGTTCGACGGCGGGCCCGGGCCGGCCGCTGCGCACGCTGCTGTCGGCGTACGGGTGGACGGTCGCGGTCCTGCTGGCCGTCGTGGTGCCGGACGTGGGGGTGCTGACCATCCTCGGGTACGCCCCGATCCTGATCGTCGGCGCGCCGTTCGGCTGGCCGCCCGTGGACTACGCGGAGGTCTTCACCTGGGCGCTGTTCGCCCGGTTCGCGGCCGTCGCCGGCGGGGTGCTGCTCGCCGGGGCCGTGCTCAACTGGCAGCGGCGCACCGCCGGCGCCTGCCCGGCGTGCGGGCGCGACGGCGCCGACCACGGCTGGACCTCGCCCGCCTCGGCCGCCCGCTGGGGGCGCTGGGCCGCCTGGGTAGCGGCCACCATTCCCGCCCTGTACGCGGTCACCCGGCTCGCCTGGGCGGTCGGCATCCCGCTCGGCATCGAGCAGTCGTTCCTCGACGAGATGCGGGACTCCGGGATGGTGTGGGCGGGCGCCGGGCTGGGCGGGTTCGCGCTGGTGGGGGCGATCCTCACGCTGGGGCTGGTGCAGCGCTGGGGCGAGCGGTTCCCGCGTTGGATGGTCGGCCTGGCCGGGCGGCCGGTGCCGGTGAGGCTGGCCGTTGTCCCGTCCACCCTGGTCGCGGTGGCGGTCACCGCGGCGACCCTCGGCCTGCTCGCCACCCCGGACTTCTGGGACTTCGGCGAGGCCAGCCTGGCCACCGCGCCGATGCTGCTCTGGCCGTTCTGGGGCGTCGCGCTCGGTGCGGCCACGTACGCGTACCACCTGCGCCGCCGGGGCGCCTGCGGGCGCTGCGGTCGTGGCTGAGCCGTACGACGGCGGGGGCGCCCGGTCGACGGACCGGGCGCCCCGTCTCCGTGAGCTAGCGTTGGTCGGGTGACTGCGCCTTCCCCGGTTACCCCGGTCCCACCGGCCGACCTGCCCGGCACGCTCGGCGCGCTGCGGGCGGCCGGCCACGCGTACCGCACGGTCAAGCAGGAACTCCGCGACAACCTCCTGGCCCGGATGCGCTCCGGCGCCGACCGTTTTCCCGGCATCGTCGGCTACGACGACACGGTGCTGCCCGAGGTGGAGCGGGCGCTGCTCGCCGGGCACGACATGGTGCTGCTCGGCGAGCGGGGCCAGGGCAAGACCCGGCTCATCCGCTCGCTGGCCGGGCTGCTCGACGAGTGGACCCCGGTGATCGCCGGCTCGGTGCTCAACGAGCACCCGCTGCACCCGCTCACCCCGGCGTCCCGGGCGCTGGTCGCCGAGGCCGGCGACGACCTGCCGGTCGCGTGGCTGCACCGCTCGATGCGCTACGGCGAGAAGCTGGCCACCCCGGACACCAGCGTCGGTGACCTGATCGGCGACGTCGACCCGATCCGCATCGCCCAGGGGCGTACCCTCGGCGATCCCGAGACCATCCACTTCGGTCTCGTGCCGCGCACCAACCGGGGCATCTTCGCGGTCAACGAGCTGCCCGACCTGGCCGAGCGGATCCAGGTCGCGCTGCTCAACGTGCTGGAGGAGCGGGACATCCAGGTCCGCGGCTACCAGCTGCGGCTGCCGCTGGACCTGTTCCTGGTGGCCAGCGCCAACCCGGAGGACTACACCAACCGGGGCCGGATCATCACCCCGCTGAAGGACCGCTTCGGCGCCGAGGTGCGCACCCACTATCCGGCCGACCTCGACCTGGAGCTGGCCCTGATCCGGCAGGAGGCCGACCTGGTCGCCGAGGTGCCGGAGCACCTGCTGGAGGTCCTCGCGCGGTTCGCCCGCGCGGTGCGGGAGTCGCCGTCGGTGGACCCGCGCTCCGGCGTCTCCGCCCGGTTCGCGATCGCCGCCGCCGAGACGGTCGCCGCCGCCGCGCTGCGCCGCGCCGGCCTTCTCGCCGCCACCCCCCACCCGCCCGAGGTGTTAGGAAGGGCCCCCTATACAACCGAAAGCGATAGCAAGGTGCCCTTCCTTTCATCGGAGGCGCCGGTGGCCCGGGTGGGGGACGCGGTGTCGGTGACCTCCACCCTGCGGGGCAAGGTCGAGTTCGAGAGCGGCGAGGAGGGGCGGGAGGTCGAGATCCTCGGTCACCTGCTGCGGACGGCGACCGCCGAGACGTTCCGGGCCCGGCTGGCCGGGCTGGACCTGTCGGGCTTCACCGCCCTGGTCGACGAGGACGCGGTGATCGAGACCGGCGAGCTGGTCGGCTCGGCCGAGCTGCTGCGCCAGGTGGGCACCGTGCCCGGGCTGGCCAAGGTGCTGGACCGGCTCGGCATGGGTGACGCGCCGACTCCGGAGGAGGCCGCCGCCGGCGTGGAGTTCGTGCTGGAAGGGCTGCACCTGACCCGCCGCCTCGGCAAGGACGTCACCGACTCCGGCCGGACCCGCTACGGCGGTCGGGCCTGAGCATGGCCGGCAACCGGTTCCGGTACGGGCAGTGGCGGGGCGGCCCTGACCCGCTCGCGCCTCCGTACGACGTGCGGGGCGCGGTGGACGCCGTCGGCGCGGAGGTGCTGGCCGGCGGCAGCCTCCGGGAGGCGCTGCGCGACCTGCTGCGCCGGGGCCCGCGGGGGCGCGGCGGCCTCGACGACCTGGCCGCCCGGGCGAGGCGGCTGCGCCGGGAGGCGCTGCGTCGGGGCGACCTGGACGGGGCGGTCACCCGGGCCCGGGCCCTGCTCGACCAGGCGCTCGCCGCCGAGCGGGACGAGCTGCGGGGGCGCGACGGCGACGCCGCGCGGTTCGCCGAGGCGGTGCTGGACAACCTGCCCCGCTCGACCGCCCGGGCGGTGGAGGAGCTGGCGGGCTACCGGTGGGCCAGCGACGAGGCGCGCCGGACGTACCAGCGGATCCTGGACGGGCTCCGCGACGACGTGCTGGGCCAGCGCTTCGCCGGCCTGCGGGACGCGGTGCGCGCCTCGGCGGACCCGGCCGCCCAGCGGCGGCTGGCCGAGATGATGCGCGACCTGAACGACCTGCTGGCCCGGCACGCCCGGTCCGAGGACACCACCGACGCGTTCGCCGAGTTCATGCGCCGGCACGGCGAGTTCTTCCCGGAGCAGCCGGCCGACGTCGACGAGCTGGTCGACGTGCTGGCCCGCCGGTCGGCCGCCGGGGAGCGGCTGCTGCGCTCGCTGTCCGACCGGCAGCGGGAGGAACTGGCCGGCCTGATGCGGCAGTCGCTCGGCGACCGGCTCGCCGGGGAGTTGGCCGCGCTGGACGCCAACCTCCGTGCGCTCCGGCCGGACCTGCACCGGGGCGGCGGCGAGCGGGTGCGCGGCGAGCGGCCGCTCGGCTACGGCGAGGCCGCCGGCGCGCTCGGCGAGATCGCCGAACTGGACGAGCTGCTCGACCAGCTCGACCAGGAGCACCCGGGCGCCACCCTGGACGACGTCGACGTCGACGCGGTGGCCCGGACGCTGGGCCGGGACGCCGCCGACGACGTACGCCGGTTGCAGCAGCTGGAGCGGGAACTGCGCCGGCAGGGTTGGGTCAGCCGGGACGCCGACGGGCTGACCCTGAGCCCGAAGGCGCTGCGCCGCCTCGGCGGCACCGCGCTGCGGCGGGTCTTCGCCGACCTGACGGCGGGGCCGCGCGGCCAGCACGACCTGCGCTCGGCGGGCGCCGCCGGCGAGGTCAGCGGCGGCTCCCGGCCGTGGGAGTACGGGGACGAACAGCCCCTGGACGTGGTCCGCACGCTGACCCGGGCGGTCCGCCGCGCGGGTACGGGCGTGCCGGTGCGACTGGCCGTAGAGGACTTCGAGGTGGTGGAGACCGAGCGGCGGGCGTCGGCGGCGGTGGCCCTCTGCGTCGACCTCTCCTACTCGATGATCTCACAGGGCCGGTGGGGCCCGATGAAGCAGACGGCGCTGGCGCTGGCGCACCTGATGGCCACCCGGTTCCCGCAGGACGCGTTGCAGATCGTCGGCTTCGGCCGGGAGGCGTTGCCGCTGACCCAGCAGGAGTTGGCGGCCGTCGAGCCGGACATGCAGCAGGGCACGAACCTCCAGCACGCGCTGCGGCTGGCCGGCCGGCACCTGCGGCGGCACCCGGACGCCGAGCCGGTGGTGCTGGTGGTGACGGACGGGGAGCCGACGGCCCACCTGGATCCCGACGACGGGGAGGCGATGTTCCACTGGCCGCCGCTGCCGGAGACGATCGAGGCGACGGTCCGCGAGGTGGACCGGCTGACCCGCTACGGCGCCACGCTCAACCTCTTCATGCTCGGCGACGACCCCGGCCTGCGCCGCTTCGTCGACGCGGTGGCCCGCCGGTCGAAGGGCCGCATGTTCACCCCTGACCTGGAGGACCTCGGCGAGTACGTCGTCTCCGACTACCTGCGCGCCCGCCAGCCCCGCCGCCGCTGACCCGGCCGACCCGCTGGCCCGGCCCCGTCCGGGTGAACCACGCGCGGGAACGCCGGGCCGGACGGGCCGGAGCGGGATTGACTGAGGGCATGGACAGCAGGGCGTTGCGAGGCGCGTACGAGGAGGTGCTGGCGGAGATCGACGCGGGCGGGTTCGGGCCGCCGCCGGCCGGGCAGCTCAGCGCCGAGCAGATCGTCGCCCACCTCGCCGCCAACGACGAGTTGATGACCGAGGCGACCGAGGCGGTCATCGCGGGTTCCCCGTTCGCCTACTACGACCTGGAGACCATCCACCGTCCGCAGGTCGACGCGCTGGTCGCCGAGTGCGGCGGGCTGGACGGGCTGGCCACCCTGCTGCGGGCCACCAGCCAGAAGCTCTGCGCGCTGACCGAGCGGCTCGGCCCGGCGGCGGAGACCCCGGTCGACACCCACCTGCGCGAGGGCTTCGACCTGGTCGTCGACGACACCCTGCCCTGGGGTCGCACCCTCGACCTGCACACCCGCGTCCACCTGCCGAAGCACCTGGCGCAGCTCCGCATGCTCCGCACGCACTGACCCGGCGGCGGGGGCGAGGTGCGGGGTCAGGGGCGGCGGAAGGTGCGCCGGTAGGTCGACGGGGCGACGCCGATGCGCTGGTGCAGCCGCTGGCGGAGCGCTGCGGCGGTGCCGAAGCCGGAGCTGCGGGCGACCTGGTCGACGGTGAGGTCGGTGGTCTCCAGCAGCAGCCGGGCGTGGTCGGTGCGCTGCTGGAGCAGCCACTGCGCCGGGCTCATCCCGGTCTCCGAGCGGAAGCGCCGGGTGAAGGTGCGTACGCTCATCTGGGCCTGTTCGGCCAGGTCGCGCAGGCTGACCGGCTCGTGCAGCCGCTGCCGGGCCCACTCCCGCGCCCCGGCGGTGCCCGCGTCGGCCGCCTTCGGCACCGGACGCTCGATGTACTGGGCCTGCCCGCCGTCGCGCCACGGCGGGACCACGCAGCGTCGGGCCGCCCGGTTGGCCACCTCGCTGCCGTGGTCGGTGCGGATGACGTGCAGGCAGAGGTCGATCCCGGCGGCCACCCCGGCCGAGGTGAGCACCCGGTCGTCGGCGATGAAGAGCACGTCCGGGTCGAGGTCCACCGCCGGGTGCAGCCGCCGGAACCGGTCGGCGTACGCCCAGTGGGTGGTGGCCCGGCGGCCGTCGAGCAGCCCGGCGGCGGCCAGCACGAACGCGCCGGTGCAGATGGACATGATCCGCGCGCCGCGCGCGTACGCCTCCCGCAGCGCGTCCGTCATCGCCGGGTCGAGCGTGCCGTCGCGCATCGGCCGCCCACCGTGGATGCCGGGGACGACCACCGTGTCGGCGGCCTCCAGCAGTTCCAGCCCGTGGTCGGGGAGCACCTGGTAGCCGGCGGTGCTGCGCACCGGGCGGGCGTCGGCGGTGCAGGCGTCGACCTCGTACAGCGGCACGCCGTCGGTGTCGCGCGCGGTGCCGAAGACCTGGGCGGGGGTGCCCAGGTCGAGGCCGACGACCTCGTCGGTGGCGAGCACCGCGATCCGGTGCGGACGGACGGTCATGGCCCGATTATTGCGCATGATGGCTTTCCGGCCACTCGTCGTGGGCGGGACCGATCCGCAGACTCGACCCGTGACCCGACCTCGTCGCCTGCACCCGGCCTGGACCGTCGCCGCCGTCGCGTTCGTCGCGCTGGTCGGCGCGGCCGGCTTCCGCGCCACCCCCTCGGTGCTGCTGCACCCGCTGCACGCCGAGTTTCGCTGGCCGCTGGCCACCATCTCCGCCGCGGTCTCGGTCAACCTGCTGCTCTACGGGCTCACCGCGCCGTTCGCCGCCGCGCTGATGGACCGGTTCGGCATCCGTCGGGTGGTCGCCGGCGCGCTGCTGCTGGTCGCGGCGGGCAGCGGGCTGACCGTCTTCATGACCGCGAGCTGGCAGCTGGTCCTCTGCTGGGGCGTGCTGGTCGGGCTCGGCACCGGATCGATGGCGCTGGCGTTCGTGGCGACCGTCACCGGGCGCTGGTTCGTCCACCGCCGGGGCCTGGTCACCGGCGTGCTCACCGCCGGCGGCGCGGCCGGCCAACTCGTCTTCCTCCCGCTGGTCGCCGTGCTCGTCGCGGAGCACGGCTGGCGGTCGGCGGCGCTCGTGGTCGCCGGGGCGGCGCTGGCGGTCGTACCGCTGGTGGTGTGGCTGCTGCGCGAGTACCCGGCGGACCTCGGACTGCCCGCCTACGGGGCGACCGTGGTCGTGCCCCCGACTCCGCCGGCCGGCGGGGCGGCGGCGCGGGCGCTCGGCGTGCTGGCGCAGGCGGCCCGGACCCGGCCGTTCTGGCTGCTGGCCGGCGGCTTCGCGATCTGCGGCGCGACCACCAACGGGTTGGTCGGCACGCACTTCGTGCCGGCCGCGCACGACCACGGGATGCCGCAGACCACCGCCGCCGGGTTGCTGGCGCTGGTCGGGCTCTTCGACATCGTCGGTACGGTCGCCTCGGGCTGGCTGACCGACCGGGTGGACAGTCGGCTGCTGCTGGGCGCCTACTACGCGCTGCGCGGCGGCTCACTGCTGGTGCTGCCGGGGCTCTTCGCGGCCACGGCCGAGCCGAGCATGCTGGTCTTCATCGTCTTCTACGGGCTGGACTGGGTCGCCACGGTGCCGCCCACGGTGGCGCTGTGCCGGGAGTACTTCGGCGCGTCCGGCGCGGTGGTCTTCGGCTGGGTCTTCGCCGCGCACCAGGTCGGCGCGGCCCTCGCCGCCACCGGGGCCGGGCTGGTCCGCGACCGGCTCGGCGACTACGCGCCGGCCTGGTACGCGGCCGGAGCGCTGTCGATCGGGGCGGCCGTGCTGTCGCTGCTGCTGCGCTGCCGCGGCGAGGCGCCGCCGGTGCCGGTCCCCGTGGTCGCCGGGGGCCGGCGGGCGTGGAGCTACCGGGGCTGAGGTCGGCCGAGCCTCCACCGCTCCCGGCCTCCGGGCCCTCGGTCAGGTGACCGGGCCGACGGCGTGCCGGGCGCGGCCGGGGCGGTGGGCGTCGGCTCAGTCGACGACCCGGACGTCCTTCCAGAAGGCCACCCGGTCGCGGACCATCTCCGCCTCGGGCTTCGGGTCGGGGTAGTACCAGACCGCGTCGGGGCTGCTCTTCCCGTCGTGGTCGAGCGTGTAGTAGGAGGCGGTGCCCTTCCACGGGCAGACGGTGTGCGTGTCGGACTCGCGGATCAGGTCGTCGCGCAGGGCGGCGCGCGGGAAGTAGTGGTTCCCCTCCACCAGCACGGTGTCGTCGCTCTCGGCCACGACCACGTCGTTCCAGATGGCTTTCGGCATGCCGCAAGACTAGGCCGCGCCCCGACGCGCGGGTAGCCACTCGTCGATGGACGGCGACCTGGATGGACACCAGCCAGTCAGAGCAGCAGCCCGCCGGTGGCCCGGATGTTCTGCCCGGTGATCCAGCGCGCGTCCGGTCCGGCGAGGAACGCCACCACATCGGCGATGTCCTCGGGCCGGCCGAGCCGACCCAGCGCGGTGAACGCCGACGTCTGGGCCAGGGCGTCGGGCGGGTTGCTGTCGCGCAGCAGGTCGGTGTCGGTCGCGCCCGGCGAGACCGTGTTGACCGTGATGCCCCGGCCGCCCAGCTCGCGTGCCGCGACGGCGGTGAACTGCTCCAGTGCCGCCTTGCTCGCGCAGTACAGGGCGTGGCCGGGCGCCGGCACCACGGTGTTGAGCGTGGAGATGTTGATGATGCGGCCGTGGTCGCGCATCACCCCGGCGGCGCGTCCCACGGCCAACAGCGGGTACTTCGCGTTGACCGTCATCACCCGGTCGAAGTCCTCGCCGGTCGTCTTGGCGATCGGCACCCGCTGGTTGGTCGCCGCGTTGTTGACCAGGATGTCCAGGCCGTCGGGCACCGCCGCGAACAGCGCGTCGAGGCTGCTCGGGTCGGCCTGGTCGGCGCGCACCGCGATGACCCGGTCCAGCTCGCCGGTCAGCTCGTCGGCGGCGGCCCTGTTCTCCCGGTAGCTGAACACGACGGTCGCCCCGTCCCGGGCGAGGCGCCGCACGACGGCCCGCCCGATCCCGCGCGAGCCTCCGGTCACGATCGCTGTCTTTCCGCTCAACGTCATGGCACGGCACGCTAACCAGCCGGCCGCCGCAGGTCTTGAAGGAATGCGAACAGCTCGGTCGGCGTGAGCCCGGTCATGGCCCGGACCTCGCGGCTGAGATGCGGCTGGTCGGCGTACCCGCAGTCGGTGGCCAGGGCGAGCGTGGCGCCGGGCCGACCCAGCCGGTGCACGGCGTGCTGCAGGCGGGCGATGCGCGCCACGGTCTTGGGCGGCATGCCGATGTGCCGCCGGAACCCCAGCTCCAGGCCGCGCCGGCTGATGCCCACGCCCGCGGCCACCTCGCCCACCGCCCGCCCGGGCCGTTGGAGCCGCCACCAGGCGCGCGTCACCGCGTCGCCCGACGTCCGGTCGGGCCGCAGCCAAGCCGCCAGCAGCTCGTCCAGCAGCGCGAACCGCGCCGGCCAGTCCGGCGCCGAACCCAGCCGGTCCGCCAGCTCGTACGCCCGGCGGCCGAGCAGCGTATCCGGGCTCACGGTCGCGCCGACCAGCTCCGGCACGGGTACGCCCAGCAGCGCGGACACCCCGGCCGGCGTCAGGCCGAGCGCCACCCCGTGCCGCCACTCGGCCAGCTCGTGCACCGCGTGGGCGCTGCGCGGGCCAGTCACCCAGCCGCCCGTGCCGGCGAAGTCCACGATCACCGTGGTGAGGTTGAGCGGGAGCATCCGGCGCCGCAGGTACCCGTCGACGACGGTGCGGAAGCCTCCGTAGCCGAGGACGTACGGGCGCAGTGCGGGGGGTGCCAGCCGGCTCGTCGTCTCGCCGCAGCCGGGGCGCGGTTCGGCCGGCAGGGAGTGGAGCAGCGGCAGCACGGCGTCCATCATGCCCCGCCCCGGCCCCTCGGGGATCCGCCGACGCCTGCGGCCCGTGGGGTTCGCACCGGCTGCGGAACGCCACCGTGGACATCCCACGACTTTCACCTCCGGGCGCGTACAGTGATCTCATGTGCGCGGTGCGTGTGGATCATCACCCGGTCGACCACGACGGCGCGGTGGCCCAGCTGCGACGGTCGTACGCGGCGGTGCCCGCGGGCGAACCGGTCCGGCTCGCCAAGCGCACCTCCAACCTGTTCCGCCCCCGGTCCGCCCCGCGCGCGCCGGGGCTGGACGTCAGCGGCCTCACCGGTGTGCTCGATGTGGACCCGGTGGCCCGCACCGCCGACGTGCAGGGCATGTGCGCCTACGAGGACCTGGTCGACGCGACCCTGCCGCACGGGCTGATGCCGCTGGTGGTGCCGCAACTGCGCACCATCACCCTCGGCGGGGCGGTCACCGGGCTCGGCATCGAGTCGACCTCGTTCCGCAACGGGCTGCCGCACGAGTCGGTGGTGGAGCTGGACGTGCTCACCGGGGCCGGCGACGTCGTCACGGCCCGCCCGGAGGGCGAGCACGCCGACCTCTTCGCGGCCTTCCCCAACTCGCTCGGCAGTCTCGGCTACGCCACCCGGCTGCGTATCGAGCTGCAGCCCGTACGCCGCTTCGTGGCCCTGCGCAACGTCCGGTTCACCCGGCTGGAGGCCCTCACCGACGCGGTCGCCGAGGTGACCGCGACCCGCTCCTGGGCGGGCGAGGCCGTGGACGCGATGGACGGGGTGATGTTCAGCCCCGGCGAGGCGTACCTGACGCTCGGCACCTTCACCGACGACGCCCCGCACGCCAGCGACTACACGGGTCAGGACATCTACTACCGGTCGCTGCGCCGCCGCACGCACGACGCCCTGACCACGTACGACTATCTCTGGCGCTGGGACACCGACTGGTTCTGGTGCTCGGCGGCGTTCGGCGTGCAGCACCCCCTGGTCCGGCGGATCTGGCCGGCGCGGTGGCGGCGCAGCGACGTCTACCACCGGCTGGTCCGGTTGGAGCACCGGCACGGCGTGGCCGCCCGGATCGACCGGCTGCGCGGCCAGCCGGCACGCGAGCGGGTGGTGCAGGACGTGGAGATCCCGCTGGACCGGACGGCGGAGTTTCTGCGCTGGTTCGCCCGGGCCGTGGGGATGACCCCGGTCTGGCTGTGCCCGCTGCGGCTGCGTGAGCCGGCCGGCCCGGAATCGGCCCGCGCCTGGCCGCTGTATCCCCTCAGGCCGGGGCAGGACTATGTGAACCTCGGCTTCTGGGGGAGCGTGCCGATCGCGGGCGGCGCCGCCGACGGCGACGTCAACCGGGTGATCGAGCGAATGGTGTCGGAGCTGGGCGGGCACAAGTCGCTCTACTCCGACGCGTACTACGACCGGGAATCCTTCGACCGGCTCTACGGCGGCGCGACGTGGCGCGCGGTGAAGGACCGCTACGACCCGGACCACCGGCTCACGGGACTGTACGAGAAGGCGGTAGCGCGAGAATGAGCCTGACCGATCGAGACCAGGGAGCGGCGAGCGCTCCCGCCTCCCCGCCGGCGGGGGGCCGGCGCCCGGGTCCGCGCGTGGCGGACGTCGTCCGCGCGTTGACCACCGGGGGCCTTCCGGTGCGGGTCACCGGGTACGACGGCAGCGCGGTGGGCCCGGCCGACGCCGGGATCACCCTGTCGATCCGTTCCGAGCGGGGCCTGACCTACCTGCTCACCGCCCCTGGCGACCTGGGCATGGCCCGGGCGTACGTCAGCGGCGACCTGGCGTTGCAGGGCGTGCACCCGGGCGACCCGTACGAGGCGCTGCGGGTGCTCAAGGACGAGCTGCGGCTGCGTACGCCCCCGCTGGCCGAGGCGCTGGCTCTGGTCCGGGGGCTGGGCTGGGAGCGGCTGATGCCGCCGCCGCCTCCGCCGCAGGAGGCGCAGCCGCGCTGGAAGCGGATGGTGAACGGGCTGCGGCACTCCCGGATCAGGGACAGCACGGCGATCTCCCACCACTACGACGTCTCGAACGCCTTCTACGAGAAGGTGCTCGGCCCGTCGATGACGTACACCTGCGCGGTCTTCCGCTCGCCCGACGACACGCTGGAGCAGGCCCAGGCGGCGAAGTACGACCTGGTGGCGCAGAAACTCGCGCTCAAGGCCGGGATGCGCCTGCTCGACGTGGGCTGCGGGTGGGGCGGGATGGTCCGGCACGCGGCCCGCGAGTACGGCGTCAGGGCGCTCGGGGTGACCCTGTCCCGGGCGCAGGCCGAGTGGGCTCGGGCGGCGATCGAGCGGGAGGGGCTGACCGGCCTGGCGGAGGTGCGCCACCTCGACTACCGGGACGCGCCGCGCGAGCAGTTCGACGCGGTCTCCTCGATCGGGCTGACCGAGCACATCGGGGTGCGCAACTACCCGGCCTACTTCGCCGCGCTGCGGGACCGGCTGCGGCCGGACGGGCGGCTGCTCAACCACTGCATCACGCGGGCCGACAATCACGCGCCGCACCGCTCGGGCGCGTTCATCGACCGGTACGTCTTCCCGGACGGCGAGCTGGCCGGCCCGGGGCGGGTGGTCAGCGAGATCCACGATGTCGGCCTGGAGGTGCAGCACGAGGAGAACCTGCGCCGGCACTACGCGCTGACGCTGGCCGGCTGGTGCCGCAACCTCGTGGAGCACTGGGACTTCTGCGTCTCCGAGGTGGGGCCGGGCACGGCCCGGGTGTGGGGCCTCTACATGGCCGGCTCCCGGCTGGCGTTCGAGCGTAACGGCATCCAGCTGCACCAGGTGCTGGCCACCCGCAACGACCCGGAGGGGGCGAGCGGCTACCCGCTGCGCCCCGACTGGCTGCCCTGATCCGGACGAAAGCCGCGCCGGCCGGCCGGCGCGGCTTTCGTCGAACCCATTGACAAACAAGTTTTGTACGTACAAACTGATTTTTGTTATGAGAGATGTCCTGTACCTGGAGCAGATGGAGCAGGCCGAGGCCCTGCTCAAGCCGCAGCGCGTCGAGGTGCTGCGGCAACTGGCCGAGCCGCGCACCTGCACCGAGGTCGCCGCCCGGCTGGAGCAGACCCCGCAGCGCGTCTACTACCACGTCAAACAGCTCGTCGCCGCCGGGCTGGTCGAGCAGGTCAGCGAGCGCAAGGTCCGCGGCATCACGGAGGGCATCTACCAGGCCGCCGCCCGGTCCTACTGGCTGTCGCCCCGGCTCGTCGGCCGGATCGGCCTGCGCCGGGCCCGCGACGAGCTGAGCCTCGGCTACCTGCTGGACCTGATGGAGGAGGTCCAGGCCGACATCGCCGGGCTGGACCGCGCCGCCCCCGAACTCCCCTCGGTGGGGGTGGCCGGCGAGATCCGGGTGCCGGCGGAGCAACGCCAGCAGTTCCTGCACGACCTGCAGACGACCCTGCAGGACCTTTTCACGCGCTACGGGGGCGCCGAGGGCGACGCCTTCAAGCTCGCCGTGGCCTGTTATCCGAAGGGGAAAGACCGTGAGTGAACCGATGAAGCTGCCCGTCCGCCTCGCCGCGCCGGTCGCCACCGTCCGTCGCGCCCTGACCGACCCGGCCGAGCTGCGCGTCTGGCTCGCCGAGCACGCCGAGGTCGAGCTGCCGCACCGGTACGAGTTCTGGGGCCGGCACACCCCCGAGGGCGACGCGCCGCACCAGCGGCTGCTGCACGTCGACGACAACACGCTGCGCTTCGCCTGGCTGCTCGACGGGGTCGAGACCACCACCGAGTTCGACCTGCGCGCCGAGGGGCCGGACAGCACGGTTCTCACGCTGACCCAGAGCCACTTCGACTTCGCCGCGGCGATGAGCGGCGGCGGCATCCGCGGCGTGCTGCAGACCTTCTGGAGCCTGTCGCTCGCCAACCTGGCCGCCCACCTGGAGGGCGATTCGCTGCTGCCGAAGGTCGACTTCACCTCCGCCGAGATGCGCGGCGAGATGTTGATCGACGCGCCGGCGGCCAAGGTGTACGAGTCGCTGACCGATTCCGCGCAGGCGAGCGCCTGGTTCGGCTACCCGATCGGCATCGAGCCCTGGGTCGGCGGCCGTTACGCCATGGGCGGCTTCGAGTCCGGTCACGCCGCCAAGGTCGTCGACCTGGAGCCCGGCCGCAGGCTGTCGGTCGATTGGGGCCCGATCGGCGTCAGCACCTGGGAGCTGGCCGAGTCGCAGGGGAAGACGAAGCTGACCTTCGTGCAGTCCGGCTTCGACGAGCAGAACCCCCCGTACGACGCCTGGGCCGGGGCGCTCTCGGGGCTGTTCGAGCTGCGCCGCTTCCACGAGATGAAGGACTGGCAGCCCATCTGGCTCCCCGCCGAGGTGCCCGGTCTGAAGCCGGAGGTCGCTCAGGCGACGAGCTGACCTCGGGGAGCAAGAGCCCCCTGTCACCCCATCGGGGTACAGGGGGCTCTTGCCTGTCCAAGCGCCGCAGGGCCAGCGCAGGTGGTCCACAGGTCGCGAAAGTCTCTCACGGTCGGATCGGGGAAGCCGCGACGGCATATGGGGAATATGGGACAATTTCACCATAGGGGCGCCTGCTCAGCCTGAGTGCCGTCGCGCATCGTGACTCCGTTCCCGGCTGAACGGCGCCTTCCGCCTGCGCCTCCGACGGATCGGTCGACGGCCGTCCGTCAGCTTGGGCCAGGCATCGCCTAGGAAGGAGCAGCAGTGATGGTGGGACGTACTCGACTGTGGGCAGTTGCGGTGGCGGCCGGCGCGGCGGTGGCGGCGGTCGCCGTCGGAAACGCCGCCATGGGCGACGGACGGGACGACTCGCGGGACCGGCACGAGTCGCGAGAGTCGCAGAACTCGTGGGACTGGGACGACTCGCGGCACGGTGAGGACACCGTGCGGGCGAGGCTCAGCGGCTACCAGGAGGACCCGCTCACGATCTCCACGCCCGGTTCGGGCCGGTTCGAGGCGCACATCGACGAACGGAACAAGGAGATCAAGTGGCGGCTGAGCTACGACGACCTGAAGGACGTCGAGCAGGCGCACATCCACTTCGGAGGAAGACACCAGAGCGGCGGTATCGCCGCCTTCCTCTGCTCGAACCTCAAGGACGCGAAGGGTGGCAAGCCACAGGGCGTCCAGGCCTGCCCCGCCTCCCCCGCCAAGATCGAGGGGACCATCAGGCCCGCTGACGTGGTGGGCCCCGCCGACCAGGGCATCGAGCCCGGGGAGTTCGACGAACTGGTCGACGCGATCGAGGCCGGCGTCACGTACGCCAACGTGCACACGAAGAAGTACCCGAACGGCGAGATCCGGGGCCAGATCAAGAGCGACGAGCGGGACCACGACAAGCGTGACGACTGGGGCCAGGACAAGGGCGACGAGAAGCGCGACGACTGGGGCCAGGACAAGGGCGACGAGAAGCGCGACGACTGGGGCCAGGACAAGGGTGACGAGTGGGGTCAGGACAAGGGCGACCACTCGGGTCGCGACGAGTGGGGTCAGGACAAGGGTGACGACTGGGGTCAGGACAAGGGCGACGACTCCGGCGAGCAGAAGCGCGACGACTGGGACCGGCAGATGAGCGACGACTGACACCGCCGTACTCATCGTCGGCCCGTGGTGCCTGCGCGAGCCTGCCGTCGCGACGGGCGGGCCACGGACCCGGCAGGGGCATCCGCTCGTCCCCGACGAGCGGATGCCCCGCTGTCGGCCGGCCCTGGCACCCTCATGATCCTCTACAGTCGACGGATCCCGTCGACGGTGGAGGGCGAGAGGGCAGCCATGAAGATCGGCATCAACACGTGGGCGTGGGTCGCGCCGCTTACCGACGACGCGCTCGCCCGACTCGCCCCACGGATCAAGGCGTGGGGCTTCGACGCCGTCGAGCTGCCCATCCAGGCCCCGGGCGACTGGGATCCCACGGTGGCCGCGGAACTGCTCGCCGGGCTGGACCTGGCCCCCGCCGTCTGCGCCGGCCTGCTGCCCGACCACGACCTGCTCGCCGACGACGAGCAGGTCGTCGGGCTCGCCGAGGACTTCGTCCGGCGCTGCCTGCGGGCCGCGAGCCAGGTGGGGGCCGCCGTCGTGGCCGGCCCGCTCTACGCGCCGGCCGGTCGGACCTGGCTGCTCGACCCGGACGCGCGGCGCGCCACCACGGCGCGCCTCGTGGACCGGCTCCGGCCGCTGGCCGCCGAGGCCGCCGAGCGGGGCGTCACGATCGCCCTCGAACCGCTCAACCGGTTCGAGACCAGCCTGCTCAACACCGTCGAGCAGGCGTTGGAGGTGGTCGACGGGGTCGACGGCCTGGGACTCGCGCTGGACACCTTCCACCTGAACATCGAGGAACGCGACCTGCCGGCGGCCATCCGGACGGCCGGAGACCGGCTCGCCCACATGCAGGTCTGCGGCAACGACCGCGGCGCGCCCGGCGGGGACCACCTCGACTGGCCGGCGATGCTGGCCGCCCTCGCGGACATCGGCTACACCGGCCAGCTGAGCATCGAGTCGTTCACGGCGCCGGCCCTGGCCGTGCCGATGTCCGTGTGGCGACCGCTCACCACCGGCCCCGATGCGCTCGCCGTCGAGGGGTTGGCCTTCCTGCGCGGGCTGTCGGCCGTGCCGTCCGCCCGGAATTCCCGCTCCTGACCCCGGTTCGTCCCGGCGCCCGTGCACACCGTCTCCCGGCCGCCCTGCACCCCGGGGCGCCGCCGGCGTCGCCGAGACCGCCGCCCGACGGCCGGCACCGCCCTGCCCCGCTCGCCCTGGAACCGCTCCTCCGGCCGTTGACCGCCGCGTGAACCCGTGGGTGCCGGCGTCAGCCGGACCGACAGCGCGCGCCCGGACCGCGTGCTGGGGCATGCCAGGATGTGGCGATGTCGTATCCCCCTCACCCGTCGTACCCCCCGGGGCCGGGCGCGGTCACCCCGCTGGTCGCCTACCCCCACCCGATCCCGCCGCCCCCGGGCCACGCCGTGCTGGCCGTCTCGGTCAACCGCGGGCCGTACCTCGTTCCCGCCCCCTCGACCAGCAAATTCAAGGTCGACCGCCAGGTCGTGCCGATTCCCGGCGAGGGCACCTGGCACGTGGCCGTCCCGGCGGGCCCGCACGACGTCCGCTACACAGACTTCATGGGCATTCCCGTGATGACCACCGCGCTCGTTGCCCATCCCGGCGCGGTGCACCACCTGTCGTTCCGCTTCGGCGGGTGGCGCAACCGCGTCCACGACGGGCACGGCACCGACGTGACGAAGTTCGGGATGTGGTCGAACTACAGCATCCTGCTGGTTACCCTCCTCGTGCTCGGCGTGGTCTGCTGTGGCGGCTTCGCGCTCCTGGCCGGTCTCTCCGGCTCGGCCTGACGGCTCCGGCTCGCTTGGCCGGGCACGCGCACACCGGGCGGCGTCCCGCGCCCTCCCGCCGGGGCGTCGCCCGGCGCGACCGGCGGGGACCGCCTATCGTGGCGGATCGTGACGAGCAGCGAGGAGCGACTGGCGGCGATCCGCGGCGGCGTGCCACCCAGGCGGCACAACGCCCGCACCATCGCCGCGCTGACCGGCAACCCGGGCTGCACCCGGCGGGCCGTGCTGGACGGCGCCGGGGTGGACAAGCCGAAGCTGGCCGAGCGGATCGGTTTCCCCGCCCGGTTCGGGCAGTCCCGGTTCGCCATTACCCGCGGCAACGCCTTCGAGGCGCAGGTCAAGGCCGACGGCGGGGCCGAGCTGCTGCGGCTGGTCGCCGAGCGGTTGGGCGTACCGGTGCCGGCGGCGGCGACCTGGACGGACCTCGGCGACGGCGTCGAGGACGACACGGCAGCCCGGCACCGGCGCTCCGCCGAGCTGCTGACCGGCGCCACGCCCGGCGACGGGACGGGCGACGTCGCCGCGCTGTTCGACCATCCCCTGCTCGGTTTGGACGTCGCCGGCCGCCGGGTGCACCTGGAGCCGGACCTGGTCGCCGCCCGGCTCGCCGGCCGGTTCCACGTGGTCGAGATCAAGTCGTTCCCGGTGGTCGACGGTCAGGCCGACGCGGCCAAGGTGTCCGCCGCCGCGACCCAGGCCGCCGTCTACGTGCTGGCCCTGCGCGAGCTGCTCGCTTCCGCCGGCCACGACACCGAGCTGGTGTCGCACGACGTGGTGCTGGTCTGCCCGCGGGACTTCGCCAACCAGCCGGTGGCCAGCCTGGTCGACGTGCGCAAGCAGTTGCTGGTGCTGCGCCGACAGCTCGACCGGATGGCCCGGCTCGACGCGCTGCTGGCCGCCGTGCCCGAGGACTTCACCGCCGACCTGGCCGCCGAGCCCGCGGCGCTGCTCGCCGCGCTGTCCCGGGTGGAGGCCCGCTACGCGCCGGAGTGCCTGGCGGCCTGCGAGCTGGCGTACTTCTGCCGGCACGAGGCGCGCGGCCACAGCGGGGCGCTGGGCCGGCCGGTCCGGGAGGCGCTGGGCGGGATCGCGGACGTCGGCGAGGCGCTGGCGCTGGCCGCCGGCGAGCGCACGCCGGAGCCGGGGCAGGAGGAGGCCGCCGCACTGCTGCGGGCCGCCGCCCGGTTGCGCGCCGACGCCCTCACCGGGACCCCCGCATGAGTACGCTCCGCGCGCTCGCCAGGGCGCAGGCGCTCGCCGCCGGGGTGGCCCAGCCGGTGGCGACCGTGCGGCACCTGCACCTGGCCGAGCGCCCGCTGGTGCTGGTGCCGCTGGCGATGGCCGGCGAGGCGAACGCCCCGCTGGCGGCGCTGGTCGGCGACGCGTCCGACGCGGCGCGGCTGCTGATCGTGCCGCAGCCCCGCAACCGCGACCAGCGATACCGGTTCGCCGCCGAGCTGGCCGCGATCGTGCTGCCGTACCTGGACGGGTTCCGGGGGGTCGCCGAGGCGGTGCCGGTGGACCGGGGCAGGGACGTGCGGTACCGGTACGTCGACGCCCCGCAGCTGCTGGTGCCGAACCCGGCCGGGGTGACCTTCCTGCGGCTGCTCGGCCGCTCCACCCGCTTCCGCCGCCCCGACGGCGAGCATCCGGTGCACCCGTCGGTGCCGGTGCTCGGGCGCTGGCTGACCTTCTTCGCCGAGCGGGCCGAGCATCCCGGCACGTCGGCGCTGGTGGCGATGACCGACGCGCTGACCCTGCACTGGGCCACCGGGCAGAGCGTGGTGGAGGACCTGCACCTGCCGGCGCTGCTCGGCTGGATCGACCCGCCGGCCGGGCTCACCGGCCCCGAGGCGGCGGCCCGGGCCGAGGACCCGACGCTGTGCCCGCCCGCCGGGCCGGCCACCGACCCCGACTTCGACAACCACCGCCTCGCCCCGGCCATCGCCGCGTACGCCGCCGCCGAGGACGACCCGGAGGCGCGCGCCGGCGCGTACGCGGAGCTGGAGCGGCTGCTGCGCGAGCAGCTCGCGCCCACCTGGGAGCTGATGTGGCGTGGCGTGGGGTTGCTGCGCGGCCTGTCGCCGGGGGCCCGGGTGGCCGTCCGGTGGGACGGCGACAAGGACGCGTTCACCGGGTACGCCGAGCACGTCGACGGGGACGGCCCGCCGCAGCCCCGCCGCGACGGGGCGGTGGCCGCCGCCCAGCGGCTGCACCGGCTGGAACGGGCCCTGACCTCGTACGCCGTCCAGCGAGCCTACGACGACCCGCTGGTGATGGCGGAGCACCGGCTGACCGGCGAGGCGTTCGTGGGCGAGGTGACCCTGGCCGACCCGAAGCGGGTGGACGACACCGGGAAGCGGCCGGTGCTGCGCCCCCGCGTCCAGGTCGTCACCACCGAGCCGGTGCCGATGCCGGTCGGCGCCACGCTGTACTCGCCGGCCCGGCCGGCGCAGAAGGCCAAGGTGGTCTTCGTGACCCCGGCGGCGGACGGCAAGACCGAGGTGGTGCTGGAACTCTCCGGCGGGATGGGCCGGGGGCTGACGGCCCCGCCGGGCACCGTGCCCGAGGTGGGGGAGCGGCTCTGCTACACCACCCTGTCGGACTCCTTCATGCCGGCGGGGGCCTTTCCTGCCGTCGAGGAGACCCCGTGGACCCACGGGGGCCCACCGGTCCCCGCGCCTGTGCCGTCCGACCCCGCCCCGGATCCCGCCCCGGCCGCCGCGCCGCCTGGCCCCGGCCCGGCCCTTGCGCCTGTGTCACACGGACCCGCCTCGGGCTTCACCGACCGCGCGGTCGCGGTGGCCTCTTCGTCCGACGTGTACGGCGACCCCGACGAGGAGTGGGCCTGACCGGCTGACGCGTAGGTCTCCCACCTGCCCGGACCCAGGCTGGACTCCCGCCACCGGTCCAGCGCCGTCTGGCCGGCCCTCGCCGCCACTCTCCGTTACTTTCGTGCGTCGCCGAAACTTACCCCCTCCGTGCGCTTTGCTCTGCACCCATCGACGCGCCAGGCACGCTGCGTGAACCCCGCGAACTGCCCGCTGATTGGACATGCCCAGGTCAAGACCTATGGTGCGGTGATGGGTGCAGAGCAAAGGAGCGACGGGGCGGTGCGGTCCTCCGCCGTGACGTGACGCTGCGTGACGAGGGGCGCTAGGTCACGATGAGTGATGGCGGGGTGGTGCGCAGGACGGTGCGGTGGGCGGCGTCGAGCGCCTCGGCCGCTGGCACCTCGACGTCCGGAACGACGCCCGTGCCCTCCCAGTTGGTGCCGGAGACCGGGTTGACCGGGCTGGCGATCGGCACCGAGAGGTGCAGGTGCGGGTGGAGGGGGAACCCCGTCCGTGGGTGGGCGCCGCCCCCGGTCCGCTCGCCGACGACCGTGGCCCGGCCGTGCTGCTGGAGCGCGTAGGCGAGCGACTCGCCGCCGGAGAAGGTCGTCGCGCTGGTCAGGACGGCCAGCGGCCGGTCGCCGCCGAAGCGGGCTCCGGCCAGCGGTGCGGGGCTCCAGAACTGGCGGTCGGGCAGGTGGCGTTGGCGCATGGTGTAGATGTGCGTCGGGCGGTCGAAGAGGTGCCCGCAGATCAACGCCTCCATCTCCGGGTCGCCGCCGATCGTCTCGCGCAGGTCGAGGATCAGGGCGTCGGCGTCGGCGACCAGGCGCAGCGCGGCGGTCATCGCCGCCCCGGCCAGCGTGGGGGAGAACAGCGCGGGCTCGATCCGCACCAGCCCGACGTTGTCGGGCAGCCGCTCCACCCGGTGGATGCCGCCCAGGCTGGCCCGGGCCATCCCGGGCAGCGAGTCGGCGAGCGGATCCCCGCCGTCCTCCGGCAGCGGCCGGTCGTGGAACCTCACCCCCAGGTGGCGGTCGCCGTTGACGGACTGGAGCGTCCGGGTGAGCGTGTCGGCGAGCGCCGCCCAGGAGTGCGCCTGCCGGTGGTGGTCCGTGTCCGCCCGCAGCAGCCCGGCGAGCCGGGCCGCGACGTCGGCGAAGACGTAGTGCTCGCCGACCAGCCGGGCCGTGCGTTCGACGACCTCGGCGATCTCGATCTGCGATGCGGGCTGTTCCCGTGTGTCGAGGGTTGTCATGTCCGCAGTAGAGCAGCGCTTTGACAAAGCGTCAATAGACATAGACACTTTCGGTATGACGCCGACGCCCGCGGAGCAGCCGCTCGACGACCTGCTGGAGGTCACCACCCCGGCGCAGTTCAAGGCGCTCGGGCACCCGCTGCGGCAGCGACTGCTCTTCGCGCTCGGGCAGCGCCCCGCCACCATCAGCCAGCTCGCGGCGGCGCTCGACGCGGCCAAGGGCAACGTGGCCCACCACCTCAAGGTGCTGCGCGACGCCGACATGGTCCGCGTCGCCCACACCCGCCAGGTTCGCGGCGGCACCGAGCAGTACTACCAGCGCAGCGCCCGACGGATGCGCGTGGCGGCCGGCCACGCCGCCGCGACCGCCGCGATGCTCGGGGCGGTGGCCGAGGAGGTCTCCGCGGCACCCGGCGAGCCGCTGCTGCACCTGCGCCACCTGCGCCTCACCGCGGCCCAGGCCGAACGGCTCGGCGCCGCGCTCAGCGAGCTGCTCGACACCGCCGAGGAAGCCGGCGAGGGCGAGGACCGCTACGGCGTGCTGGTCAGCCTCTACCGGCAGACCCCGCCGCCACCGGCCTGACCGGTCCCGCCGACGCGCCGCCGCCCGCCGGTCCAGAATCGGGCTTGACCCTCACGTAACGGCAGGCGGGAGCCTCGTTGGCGGAAGGGAGGGAAACCATGGCGTACACGGTGGGACAGGTGGCGAAGTCGGCCGGGGTGACCGTGCGGACGCTGCACCACTACGACGAGATCGGGTTGCTCTCGCCCAGTGGCCGCGGCAGCACGGGCTACCGGCGCTACGACGACGCCGACCTGGAGCGGTTGCAGCACATCCGCTACTACCGGGAGCTGGGGTTCCCGTTGGAGGAGATCGCCGCGATCCTCGACGATCCGGCGAGTGACCCGGCGGCGCACCTGCGCCGCCAGCACGAGCTGCTGACCGTACGGATCAAGAGGCTCCAGGAGATGGTCACGGCGATCGAGTTCGCGATGGAGGCGAGCAAGTTGAACATTCCACTGACCCCGCAGGAGCGGTTCGAGGTCTTCGGCGACTTCGACCCGGACGCATACGCCGAGGAGGCCGAGCAGCGGTGGGGCGGCACCGAGGCGTACCGGGAGTCGAACCGGCGCGTGTCCCGCTACACCAAGGACGACTGGCTGCGGAACAAGGCCGAGAACGAGGACTGGGGGCGGCGGTTCGTCGAGGTGATGTCCTCCGGCGCGCCGGCGGACAGCCCGGCGGCGATGGAGCTGGCCGAGGAGCACCGGCAGCTCATCAGCCGCTGGTTCTACGAGTGCTCGTACGAGGTCCACACGGGGCTGGCCGACATGTACGTGGCGGACGAGCGGTTCACCGCGTACTTCGAGAGGATCAGGACGGGGATGGCGGCGTATCTGAGCGAGGCCATCCACGCCAACGCGATCAGCCGCGCCTGATCGTGCCGTCCGCCCGCACCCTGGAGGTCACCAGTGCTCATCGTCGCCGGCAGTCTCTACGTCGACCCCGACCAGCGGGACGCCTACCTCGCCGACTGCGTCGAGATCGTCCGGCAGGCGCGGTCCGCGCCGGGCTGCGTCGACTTCGCGATCAGCGCCGATCTGGTCGAGCCGGGCCGGATCAACGTCTACGAGCGCTGGGAGTCCGACGCGCAGCTGCTGGCCTTCCGGGGTGCGGGGCCGGCCCAGGAGCAGGCGGTGGCGATCCGTGGCGCCGAGGTGCACAAGTACCGCATCTCCGGCGTCGAGGCTCCCTGACGGGGCCGGCCGGACGCCTTTGCGCCCGGCCGGCCCCGGATCCGCCCGGGCGAGGCCCCGTACTCCCCAGAGGGCGGGGTTCGGAGTCCGTCCGCCCCGGGACCCGTGCGGGTCCGGAGAGGGGCGAGCTGATCGAGGCCGACGGGCAGCGGATCAGCGCCAGGACGGCGGGTAGCCGTAGGGAGGCAGCAGCCGTCCGGCGAGCAGCGCCGTGCCGAGCACGACCAGCACGGCGGGCAGCACCGTGTGGAGCGGGTGGAGGAGGTCGGGGCCGGTCAGGCCGATGAAGGCGGCGCAGACGGCGGCCGGCGCGTGCGGGGCCGCCAGCAGCAGCATGGTGACGAGCGAGGCCACGGCGGCAGCCGTCGCCGTCCACACCGACGGGTCGGCGGCGGCGGTGACCGCCGCCGCGACGAGGGCACTGGCCGCGTAGCCGATCAGCACCGCCGCAGGCCGGGCCAGCGGCGCGCGGGGCGCCATGGCGACCACGGCCGCCGAGGCGACGAAGGGCAGGGCGAACACGTCCCGCCCGGTCAGCTCCTCGACGACGGCGAGCAGGCTCATCGCGCCGAGCAACATCGCCCCGGCGGCGAGCGCGCCGGCCCGCGCGGCCCGCCGGTCGAGTGCCGGCGGGCCGAGGGTGGTCGAGGCCATGCCTAGCGGACCCGGCGCAGGAAGGCGCGGATCAGCCCGGCGATCTCCTCGCCGTGGGTCTCCAGCGCGAAGTGGCCGGTGTCCAGCAGGTGGATCTCCGCGTCGGGTAGGTCCCGGGCGTACGCTTCGGCGCCGGCGGCGCCGAAGATCTCGTCGTGGCGGCCCCAGGTGACCAGGGTCGGCGGCCGGTGCTCGCGGAAGTAGCGCTGGAAGTCGGGGTAGGCGTCGAGGTTGAACTGGTAGTCCCAGAAGAGCTGGAGCTGGATCTCGGCGTTGCCGGGCCGGTCGAGGCCGGCCTGGTCGAGCCGCCACGTCTCCGGGGCGAGGCGGTCCAGCCGGTCCGCCGGCACGCCGTGCGTGTACTGCCAGCGGGTGGCCTCGGCCGTCAGCAGCCTGCGGACCTCCGGCTCGTGGATCGCCCGGTCCTTGGCGTGGGCGAAGAGCACCTCCCAGAACGGGGTGAACCCCTCGGTGTACGCGTTCCCGCTCTGGGCGACCAGCGCGGTGACCCGCTCCGGGTGCCGGCTGGCGATGCGCAGGCCGATCGGGGCGCCGTAGTCGTGCAGGTAGAGGGCGAACCGGGTGATGCCCAGGGTGTCGAGCAGGCCGAGGGTGATCTCGGTGAGCCGTTCGAAGCCGTAGTCGAACTCGCCGACCGGCGGAGCGGCGGAGTTGCCGAAGCCGACGTGGTCGGGGGCGACGAGGTGGTACTCGTCGGCCAGCGCGGGGATCAGGTTGCGGAACATGTGCGAGCTGGTCGGGAAGCCGTGCAGCAGCACCAGGGTGGGTCGGGACGGGTCGCCGGCCTCGCGGTAGAAGACCTGCTGGCCGGCGACGGTGACCAGGTGGTGACGGGTGGCGAAGGGGGACACGGGCACTCCTCGGCATCGAGAGAACGATCGTTCTCCGGCTGGTTGATACCGTAGGAGAACGATGGTTCTCCGGCAAGGGGCTTTGACATGGACCACACGACGGCCGAGGCGCGGCTGCTCGACGCGGCCGACTCGCTCTTCTACGAGCGCGGCATCCAGGCGGTCGGCATGGACGCCATCCGGGCCGCCTCGGGCGTCTCGCTCAAGCGCACCTACCAGCTCTTCCCCTCGAAGGAGCACCTGGTCGAGGCGGTGCTGCGCCGGCGGGACCGGGCGATCCGGGACGCGCTGGCGGCGTACACCTCGGCGCCGTCGACCCCGACGGAGCGCGTGCTGGCGGTCTTCGACTACCTGTACGACTGGTTCGGCCAGCCCGACTACCGGGGCTGCGCCTTCATCAACTCCTTCGCCGAGCTGGGCGGCTCCTCGCCCAGCGTGGTCGACGTCGTGCGGGCCCACAAGCGCGCCTTCGCCGACCACCTCGCGGCGCTCGTCGCGGCAGCCGGCCGGCCGCCGGCGCTCGCCGCGCAGCTCGCCCTGCTGGCCAACGGCGCGATGGTCACCGCCGCCATCACCGGCAGCCCCGAGCCGGCCCGCGAGGCCCGCGCCGCCGCGAGCCGCCTGCTCGACGCGGACACCCTCCCGCGTTCCTCGGCCGCGCCCGGCTCCCCGGCGGGCACCCTGGAACCGCCGGCCTGAGCCGGCTCACCGCCCATCGGCGACGTGGTCGTAGACGGTGCGGGCGAGGCGGCGGCCCACTCGTCGCCGGTGGCGATCGGGCCGTCACCCGTCGGGGCGCGGGCGGCGGCTACTGCGGCGGCGGTTCCGGCGGCAGGCCCGGGGCGAGCCGGCGCAGCGAGGTGAACGTGGGGACCAGCGCGTCGTACAGCTGGGAGAACAGCGGCAGCAGGGCGGCGTACGTGGCGGCGGCGGCCGGATCGGGGCGGACGGTCTCCTCGATGTGCACCAGGTCGGCGGCGACGTCGACGGAGGCGAGCAGCCGGAGCGCCTCCATGCCGAGCAGCGCCGCCCCGAAGCTGGAGCCCTCGCGCTCGACGGGGAAGCGCACCGGCATGCCGAGCACGTCGGCGAGCATCTGCCGCCACAGTGGGCTGCGGGCGAACCCGCCGCTGGCCCGGATCTCCCGCACCTCGTTGCCGGCGGCCCGTACCGAGGCCAGCACCAGCGCCAACTGCTGGCAGACCCCCTCCAGTCCGGCCCGCACCAGGTGCGCACGGCGGTGCCCGTGGGTCAGCCCCACGTACGCGCCGCGCGGCAGCGCGCTCCAGTGCGGCGCCCGCTCGCTCAGCAGGTACGGCAGCATGATCAACCCGCCGGAGCCGACCGGGGCCTCGGCGGCCATCGCCAGCAGCTCCTGCTCGGCGTGCTCGCCCAGCTCCGGGGCGAGCGCGTCGCCGGCCCAGTCGAGCACGAGGCCGCCGTTGTTGATCGCGCCCCCGACCACCCAGCGCTGCTCGGTCAGCGCGTAGCAGAACACCCCGCCGAGCGGGTCCACGCCGGGGTGTTCCACCATCACCCGCATCGCGCCGCTGGTGCCGATCGAGCAGGCCATGACGCCCGGGGCCACCGCGCCGAGCCCGAGGTTGGCCAGCGGGCCGTCCCCCGCGCCCACGACCACCTTCGTGTCGGGTGGCAGCCCGGTCGCGGCGGCCGCCTCGGCGGTGAGCCCCGGCAGCACGGTGGTGGTGGGCACCAGCTCGGGCAGTTGCTCCTCGGTGATCCCGGCGACGCCCAGCGCCTCGGAGTCCCAGGAGAACTGCCGGATGTCCATCAGGCCGGTGGCGGAGGCGACCGAGTGGTCGGTCACCAGCGCCTCGCACAGCCGCAGCAGGATCCAGTCCTTGATCCCCACCCAGTACGCGACCCGCCCGAACAACTGCGGATCCTGCTCGGCCAACCAGAGCAGCTTGGGCAGCGGCGCCATCGGATGGACCGGGGTGCCGGTGCGGCGGTGCAGCGCCAGCCCGGACGGGACCGCGCGCAGCCGTTCGGCCTGCCGGCTGGCGCGGGAGTCGGCCCAGGTGATGGACGGGGTGAGCGGGTTGCCGTCGGCGTCCAGCCCGATCAGGCTGTGCATCGCGGTGCTGAACGCCAGCCCGGCGATCGGCCGGCCCAACTCCGCCACGACCCTGCGGATCGACTCCAGCACCGCCCTGTGGATGCGGTGCGGATCCTGCTCGGCCCAGCCGGGGTGCGGCTCGTCGAGCGGGTAGCCGACCGAGTGGTGCACGAGCTGGTTGCCGTCGATGTCGTACGCGACCGCCTTGGTGCTGGTGGTGCCGATGTCGACGCCGACCACGACGGCGCGGAGCGGCTCGCTCACCGACTCCACCCCCCTCGCCGTACGCACGGTGACACCGGCCGCCGCTGACGTTACCGAGCGTCCCGACGCCCCGCAGGGGGAACAACCAGTCCACGATCAGCCCTTCCCCGGGCCGCCCCCGCGGCACCAGAATGCCGATCAGCGTGAATGTTCTGCACGTTCACTCCGACGGGGAGGAAACAGGATGAGGCTGAAGCCGGCCGGCGCGGTGCTCACCGCACTCGCCACGGTCGTCACCACGGTGGTCACCGGCGTCCCGCCGGCCGCCGCGCAGCACCGCGACGGCGGCTACTCGGCGGAGATCCGCCGGGCGTCGTACGGCGTCCCGCACATCACCGCCCGCGACTTCGCCTCCCTCGGCTTCGGCGTCGGTTACGCCCAGGCCGAGGACAACATCTGCGTCATCGCCGAGAAGATGGTCACGGTCAGCGCCGAGCGGTCCCGCTTCTTCGGGGCGACCGGCCCGACGGACGCGAACGTGCGCAGCGACCTCTTCTTCCGCAAGGCCATCGACGAGCGCACCGCCGAGCGGCTGCTCCAGGGGCCGCGCGACGGCGTGCACTCCCCGTCGGACGAGGTCCGCGACCAGATCCGCGGCTTCGTCGCCGGCTACAACCACTACCTGCGCCGCACCGGCGCGGCGAACCTCACCGACCCGGCGTGCCGGGCGAAGCCGTGGGTGCGCCCGCTGACCGAGCTGGACGTGTGGCGCGCGAGCTGGGCCAGCATGGTCCGGGCCAGCTCGCGGGCGGTGCTCGACGGGATCGTCGCCGCCGCCCCGCCGACGGCGACCGGCCCGGCCGCCGTGCTGGACGCGCCGGGCGCGGCGGCGGTGGTCGCCTCCGCCGACGGCGCGCCCGCCGGGGTGGGCAGCAACGCGTACGGGCTGGGCGCGCAGGCCACCACGCACGGCGGCGGGATGGTGCTGGCCAACCCGCACTTCCCGTGGGAGGGCGCCGAGCGCTTCTACCGGATGCACCTGAAGGTCCCCGGCCGCTACGACGTGGAGGGCGCGGCGCTGGTCGGCGACCCGATCGTCGAGATCGGGCACAACGGCACCCTCGCCTGGAGCCACACCGTCTCCACCGCCCGCCGCTTCGTCTGGCACCGGCTCGCGCTGGTCCCCGGCGACCCCACCTCGTACTACGTGGACGGTCGGCCCCGGAAGATGACCACCCGCACCGTCACCGTGCGGGTGCCCGGCCCGGGCGGCGGGACGGTGCCGGTCAGCCGCACCTTCCACGACACCCACCTCGGCCCGGTGGTCGTGGTCCCCGGCACGTTCGACTGGACCGCCACCAGCGCGTACGCGATCACCGACGCCAACGCGACCAACAACCGTGCCTTCGACGGCTGGCTCCAGATGGGCCGGGCGAAGACGGTGCGCGAGCTGAAGCGGGTCCTCGACCGGCACCAGTTCCTGCCCTGGGTGAACGTGATCGCCGCCGACGCTCGCGGCGAGGCGCTCTACGCCGACCACTCGGTGGTGCCCCGGGTCACCCACGAACTGGCCGCCGCCTGCATTCCCGCGCCGTTCCAGCCGCTCTACGCCGCCAGCGGTCAGGCCGTCCTCGACGGCTCCCGGTCGGCCTGCGCGCTCGGCCGGGACCCCGACGCGGCCGTGCCCGGCATCCTCGGCCCGGCCAACCTGCCGGTCCGCATCCGCGCCGACTACGTGACCAACTCCAACGACAGCCACTGGCTGGCCAACCCGGAAGCGCCGCTGGAGGGCTACCCGCGCATCATCGGCAACGAGCGCACCGAGCGCAGCCTGCGTACCCGCCTCGGCGTGGAGCAGGTGCGGGGGCGGCTCGCCGGCACCGACGGGCTGCCGGGGCGGGGCTACACCACGTCCCGGCTCTGGCAGACCGTCTTCGGCAACCGCGCGTACGGCGGCGAACTCGTCCGCGACGACCTGGCGGCGCTGTGCACCACGCACCCCACCGCGACCGCCTCGGACGGGACCACGGTCGACCTGCGCGACGCCTGCGCGGCGCTGAAGGGCTGGGACCTGCGCGTCGACCTGGACAGCCGAGGCGCGCACCTGTTCACCGAGTTCGCCCTGTCCGGCGGCATCCGCTTCGCCGACGCGTTCGACGCCGCCGACCCGGTGCGCACCCCGAGCCGGCTGAACGCCGCCGACCCGCGCGTGCTCACCGCGCTCGCCGACGCGGTCCGCAGGCTCGCCGGCATCCCGCTCGACGCGCGCCTCGGCGACGTGCAGACCGAGCCGCGCGGCGACCGGCGCATCCCGATCCACGGCGGGCGCGCCGAGGCCGGCGTCTTCAACATGATCATCAGCCCTCTGGCGCCCGGCGTCGGCTACCCGAAGGTGGTGCACGGCTCGTCGTTCGTGATGGCCGTCGAGCTGGGCCGCAACGGCCCGTCGGGGCGGCAGATCCTCACCTACTCGCAGTCGAGCAACCCGAACTCCCCCTGGTACGGCGACCAGACCCGGCTCTACTCCGGCAAGGGCTGGGACACCATCAAGTACACGGAGGCGCAGATCAAGGCCGACCCCAACCTGCGCACCTACCGGGTGGGGGAGGGCCGCCGCCACTGACCCGTCCCCGCGCCACGCCCCGCGCCCGCCGGATCACACGATCCGGCGGGCGCGCGGCCGTGTGTCGGCCGCGCCCGTCCGGCGACACGCCCGACGGGTGCGGTTCGGCCCGGCGAAACCCGCCTATCGTCCGATTTGGTCCGCCGATCGGCCATTTCGCCCCGTTGCGTCGTGTCCGCGCCGGCCGTTGTCACCGTTGACACCGGTGACACCCCGGTTGGTGGCCTGCGCGGCGAAGGAGTCGGCGTGGCAAAGACTGATTCGACGGGTTCCACGTGGCGGTACCGGTGGGCGCACCGGCAGAACGAACGACGGCGGCGCGAATTCCGCGGCGCCGAGCAGGCATGGCGACAACGCGACGACGAACTGCGCCGCCTGCGTACCGTCGCCGAGGAGTTCCACGGCTCGACCGCCGCGGGCGCGGGGCTGCCCCTGGAGTTGGCCCCCGACGAGGTGGTCTTCTGGGTGCTGCCGGCCGCGCAACTGGTGGAGGTCCGGCACACCGCCGTGCTGCCCGCGCCGGACCTGACGGTCGCCCCGGAGGCCGTCCCACTGCGTGCCCGCAGGCCCGACGGCGTCCGCGTCGCCGACGCCGGGATGGCGGTGATCACCAACCGCCGGCTCGTGCTGCTCGGCGGGCGCGGCCGGCGCGACTGGGCGTACGGGAAGATGACCGGCCTGGCCCACGACCCGCACGCGCCGGTCACCCTGATACAGGTGCTGGACCGGCGGCGCACCTCCGGGCTGATGCTCCCCGCCGACGTCGCCGCCGACTTCCGGTTCAAGCTGGCGCTGGCCTTCGCCGACGCCATCGAGCAGCGCGGCGCGGTGCTCGACCAGCTCGACGAGGCGATCGCCGAGCACGCGCAGCTCAAGCCGTTCCGGCCACAGATCGCCACCCCCGGGCAGGCCCGGCCCTTCGCGTTCGTGCCCGGCGGCCGGCGCACCGTGGCCGTCGCCGCCGGCATCGCCCTGCTGGTGCCCGCCGCGCTGCTCGACACCGACCCCTCCGACCCAACCGGCTCCGAGGTCGCCGTGGCGGCCACCCCCGCGCCCAGCGGCACCCCCGCGCCCAGCGGCACCGCCGTCCCGAAGGTCGTGCCGCCCGTCGTGCCGCCCGTCGTGCCGCCGAAGGCGGCGACCGTGTCCGCGCCGCGACGCGGCACCACGTCGCCCTCGCCGACGCCCGCCCGCGAGCGGCGGTGCGGCGCCCCCGCCAACCCGATGGGGTACGACTTCTGCGGCGGCAACCGCATCCGTAAGCCGGCGGCGGAGATCTGCGACTGGTTCGACTGCGTCCCCGAGTTCTGGGCCGGCCGGGGCTACCTGGTGCAGTGCCGCGACGGCTCGGTCAGCCTCACCGGCGGGCGGCGCGACGCCTGCGCCGAGCACGACGGGGTGCGCCGCACGGTCTGGAGCTGATCCCTGGGCGGGTGTGTCCCGGCGTGCGGTGCGGCCTCGCTGCTCAGCGCGCTCCGCGTCAGGCGGGTCCGCGACGACCGCCTCAGCGCAGTCGTTGCAGGGGTAGCAGGGCGGCGAGGATCACCGCGGCGGCGAGGGGCAGCAGGTCCAGGTCCACGGCGATCCCCACGAACCCGAGCAGCACCGGCACCGGCACCCACGCCGGCAGCAGCCGGGGTCGCGTGGTTCCCGCCTGCACCAGCAGGGTGAGGATGCCGACCTGGAACAGCAGCGGCCCCAGCACCATGGCCGGATCGGGCAGCGCGGCGGCATCGGCCAGCCCGGGTAACAGGTCGCCGAGGATCACCCACACGAACGCGGCCACCCCGACCAGCCCCAGCACGGTCGCGGCCTCGGTGAGCACCCGTCGCCGGGGCGCGGCGGCCAGCAGCAGCCGGCGCAGCCCGACGACCAGCGCGCCGAAGAGCAGCATCCCGACGAGGAAGAAGGTGTGGCCGACGTCCCAGGCCCAGCCGTCGCCCCGGTCGCCGTTCAGGCCGTCGACCAGGCGGAGCAGGCCGTAGAGCAGCATTAGCGCCGGACTGCCGACGGCAGTCGCCGGCACGAGTCTCGTCGACGTCCGCGCATCGGTGTCAGTCATTCACCCAGCGTCGCCGCCCGACGGGCCGTGCTCCATCCGGGACTTCCCGCATCGACCCCCGACCGACCACCCAGAGCGCCACCCGAGGGGCCCGGCGGGGTTGCGCGTCCGTCGCATGATGTTCGCCGTGATCAACCACAAGCACGACCAGCACCGCAAGAAGAAGAAGCGCGACTACTGCGACGGGTGCAGCTGCGACGTGCCCAACTGCGACATACCCAGCTGCAACCTGGGGCTCTTCTCCACGCTGCTCACCCTCGGCGCGCTGCTGGCCCGGCTCGTCGCGCCCGGTCGGGCGTCGGCGCCTACGACCGCTCCCGCCGGGCGGGCGCCGTTGGCCGCTGCCCGTGGGCGGGCGCCGCTGGTGGACCGGGCCGGCCGCGCCGCGATCCTCGGCTACCGGCGGTGGCTGTCGCACCGCTGGCCAGGGCAGTGCCGCTTCACCCCCACGTGCAGCGCGTACGGGCTGGCCGCCGTGGAACGGTACGGGCTGGCGGTCGGCGGGCGGATGGCCGCCGACCGGCTGCGCCGCTGCCGTCCCGACGTGCCGCGCGGCACCCACGACCCGGTGCGCTGACCCGGGGATGCCCCTGACCTGCGGAATATCCCGCCCGCACACGCTCCCGGTTCGGCCATGATGGGCCCATGGAGATCCGCTCCGACGACGGCGCCCGGGTCAGGATCCGGCCCGTGGGCTACCAGCCCGGGGTCGAGCCGCCGGACGACCCGGACGAGGCGGCGGACTGGGACGACTGGCTGCTCGTCGAGACCGACGCCCGCACCGCCGACGGGCAGGCGTGGTCGCACTACACGCCCTGCCTGACGGTGTCGGAGGCGTACGCGCTGGCGGGCTGGCTGCGGCAGCAGGCCGAGACGACCGGCGACCCGGCGGAACCCTTGGCGGTGGTGCGCTTCACCGAGCCGAACCTGGCCTTCCGCACCCGGGTGCTGCGCCGCCGCCGGCTGGCGCTGACCGTCGAGTTCTCGTACGAGTCGCTGCCCCCGTGGATGCGGCGGCAGCCGCTCAGCGCGGTCTACCCGCTGACGCTCACCGTCTCCGCCGGGGCCCTCGCGATGGCGGCGGAGCAGTGGGCGCGGGAGGCCGAGGCGTACCCCCGCCGGGTCGCCGCCTCCTGACTGCCGCCGACCCGGCCCGACCGTGCGCCGTGCTGCCGGCGGTGGTGTGGGCCCACTCCCTCCGCCCGATTGCGGCGGCTACGGCCGGACGATCTCATCGTCCGCCTCATGGTGGCTCCACCACGTCGGCCGGTGTTTGCTCAAGCTCCCCGCGACGCGGGTCAGCAACAGCAGGTTGTGGTTGAACACCAGGGCTGCGTCCTCGCTTCGTTCGTTCAGGACCCGCGCAGTGGTCGCCAGCACGTTGGGGATCCCCTTGTCGGCCAGGACGTCCTTGCGCATGTAGAAGTCGATGTCGACGTACGTTTCTGGCTCCCACACCCACAGCGAGCCGTCGTCGTCTTCGGCGTCGTAGTAGCCGTGGCTGCCCGACGTGATGTCGACGACGAAGCCGCATTCCTCGTTGAGCGCGGAGGTGAGCATGCGGTTGCCGGACAAGGTGCGCGTCTCGACGGCGTTCGGTGCGGCGAGTTCAGCCACCTCGTCGAGGGGGATCTCGCCTGCCAGCGTCAACCGGAACTCAACAGCCATCCTCGCAGTCACTCCCTCGGTTCAGCGTTGAGCTTCTCGATGTGCGACATATGGCCGGTGCCCCCGATCGAAGGCGGTCAAGGTCCGGGAGGCTGGGGGCCGCGAGGAAGCCCGTGCCACCTGAGTCACTCCGGGCCGCTGCCGGCTTCCACGTCGTCGGCGCCCCGGTCGAAGTCGGGGACGGTCAGCGAGCCGTCGTCGGCGAGGGGGAAGCCCGGGTTGCAGGCGATCTCCCAGACGTGGCCGTCGGGGTCGGCGAAGCAGCCGGCGTAGCCGCCGTAGAAGGTCTCCCGCGCCGGCCGGGTCACCTCCGCCCCGGCCTCGGCCGCCACCGCCAGCAGTTCGTCGACCTCGCCCCGGGACCGGACGTTCTGCGCCAGCGTCATCCCGCCGAACCCGTGCCCGTCGGTCACGCCGGCGTCGGCGGCCAGCTTGTCGCGGCCCCACAGCACCAGCGCCAGGCCGCCGGCCTGGAAGAAGACGGTCTCCTCGACCTCCTGGCCGCGCCAGCCGAGCCGCTCGTAGAAGGTGCGGGCGCGGGCCACGTCGGCGACGCCGAGGGTGACCAGGCTGATCCGCTGCTCCATCGCCCGGCCCCGAGGGTCGTCGCCCGGGTCGTTGACGTCATCGATCACCTCGGGAACCTCCAGGGGACGACCGGCATCGCCGCCACGGTAACGCGGGCTCACGACCGGCCGGGTCGACGGCACGCGAACGGATGGCGCCGCCACCGCAGCACGGGGCCCGACCGGGCACCGTGCATCCGACGCCGCAGGGGGCGGGCCTCCGGTCGGTGTCCCGGAGGCCCGCCCCTTACGGCGGTGCCGCGCTCAGCGCAGGGCGGCCGCGCCGGCGTTCGCGTACTGCTCGTCGAGGTCGCCGGAGGGCGCGCCGCCGACGCCGATGGCCCCGACGACCTGCCCGTCGGCGCTCACCGGCACGCCACCGCCGAGGAACAGAGTCCCCGGGATGTCGCGCAGGGTGGCGCCCGCCCCGGTCACCCGGCCGGCCAGCGCGGAGGTGGGCTGGCCGAAGGAGACGGCCGTGAACGCCTTGCGGTGGGCGGACTCGGCCGTCTGCGGGCCGGCGCCGTCGCCCTTGAGCTGCACCTGCACGGTGCCCGACCGGTCGAGGACGACCACGGTGACCCGGTGGCCGCCCTTCTCGGCGGCCTTCACGGTCGCCTCGGCCGCGCGCAGCGCCGCGTCGAGGTCGAGCGACGGGTTCGCCACGACGTTGCTCTTCGCGACCGTCGCGGTCTGCGGCTTCGCCACCGGCTCGGCGGCGGACGCGGTGACGGCGACGCCGGTGACGGCGGCCACGGCCACGGCGCCGGCGCCCAGGCCGAGCGCCATCCGGCGGCGGAAGTTGTGGATCATCACGATGCTCCCTGAGGTCTTCGGATCGAGGTGACAGTCCTCAGCCTGGCCGTGGCGCGCGGCGCGGTCATGGCACGCCGGATGCAACCGAGATACCTCGAATGGTTGAACCGGCCACCCCGTTCCTGCCGTACGCTGGACAGTTGTCAAGATCAATTGATCGGAGGTGGGCGGTGGGACGGCAGGACCGGCTGCGCCCGGCGATGCGGTGGGGGTTCCTGCTCCTGCTCGCCGCCGCCGCCTCCCGCTACGGCGTACGCCACGGCTGGGGCGCCGACACCGGCGCGGTGCTGGCGCTGGCCGGGGTGCTGCTGGCCGCGTACGCGATCAACGAGCTGGGGCGGCGCGCGGCCGGCGCGCGCTTCGCGGCGGTGCTCGTCGCCTTCCTCGCGCTGGTGCTCGCCGCGCCGAGCTTCGCCCTGGTGGCGATCCCGCTGTTCTTCGTCGGCCTGCGCCAGCTCCCGCGCCGCGCGGTCTGGCCGCTGGTCGGGCTGCTGACCGGCGCGGTCGTCGTCGCGCAGATCCGGCTGGCCGACCGGCTCGACCCCAGCCTGGTGCTCGGCCCGGTGGGCGTCGCCGCCGTCACCACCGTCGTCTTCCTCGAACTGGACCGGCAGAACCGGGCCCGCCAGCGTGCGCTCGACGACCTCCTGGCGGCGCGCGACGAGCTGGACCGCAGCCAGCGCGAGGCCGGGGCGCTGGCGGAACGCGCCCGGCTGTCCCGGGAGATCCACGACACCCTCGCCCAGGGCCTGTCCAGCATGAACCTGCTGCTCCAGGCAGCCGACCAGGAGTGGGACAGCGAGCCCGGGCAGGCCCGCGCGCACGTGCGGCAGGCCGCCGCGACCGCCCGGGAGAACCTGGCCGAGGCGCGCCGCTTCGTCCGTGGCCTGGCCTCCCCGGCGCTCGACGGCGCCTCGCTGACCGACGCCCTGCGGCGGCTGTGCGCGGCGACCGAGCGCGACACCGGCAACCCGGTCCGGTTCGCCGTGGTGGGGACCGTCGCGCCGCTCGGCGTCGACGACGAGGTGGCCCTGCTGCGGGTCGCCCAGGGTGCCCTGGCCAACGTGCGTCAGCACGCCCGCGCGCGGCGGACCGCCGTGACGCTGACCTTCGGCGACCAGGAGGTGACGCTCGACGTGTACGACGACGGAACCGGCTTCGACCCCGCAGCCGTCACCGGGTTCGGGCTGACCGGCATCCGGGAGCGGATCACGCAGCTCGGCGGCACCGTCGCCGTCGAGAGCGCACCCGGCGAGGGCACCGCGATCGCGGTCAGCCTGCCGCTGCGGGAGGCCCGATGAGCACCCCGCTGCGGCTGATCCTGGTCGACGACCACCCGGTGGTCCGCGCCGGACTGCGGGCCCTGCTCGGCGGCCGGCCCGACATGACCGTGGTCGCCGAGGCGGCCACCGCCGGGGAGGCGCTCCGACAGGCCGCGGCGCTGCGCCCCGACGTGGTGCTGATGGACCTGCAACTCGGCGACGGCGTCGACGGCGCGGCGGCCACCGCCAACCTGCTCGCCCTGCCGGAGCCGCCGCGCGTGCTGATCCTGACCACGTACGACAGCGACGAGGACATCATGCGCGCCGTCGAGGCCGGCGCGACCGGCTACCTGCTCAAGGACTGCCCGCCCGACGAGCTCTTCCGCGCCGTGCACGCCGCCGCGGCCGGGCAGACCGTGCTGTCCCCGCCGGTCGCCGCCCGGCTGATGGGCCGGATGCGCGGCCCGCAGCCCACGCTCAGCGCCCGCGAGGTGGAGATCCTCACGCTGCTCGCCCGGGGCCTCGCCAACAAGGAGATCAGCCGTCAACTCTTCATCAGCGAGGCCACCGTCAAGACCCACCTGGTCCGCATCTACGCCAAGCTCGGCGTCGACTCGCGGACCGCGGCCGTGCACGCCGCCGTCGAGCGGAAGCTGATCCGCCGGTGAAGCGCCGCGCCCTGCTTGCCCTCACCCTCGCCACGGCTGCCGGCTGCGCCCGACCCGCCCCGACACCACCCCCGGAGGACACCATGCTCCGCCCCGCCGACCAGGACCTGCTCGCCGCCGCCGACGCCGGCGATCCCACGGCGGTACGCGCCGCGCTGGCCGCCGGCGCCGACATCGAGACCCGCGACGCCCGACGGCGTACGCCGCTGCTGCTGGCCGCCGCGAACGACCACGTCGAGGTCGCCCGGATCCTCGTCGAGGCGGGAGCGGACCCGGACGCGCTCGACGACCAGCACGACACCCCGTGGCTGGTGACCGGGGTGACCGGCAGCGTGGCGATGCTGGAGGTGCTGCTGCCCGCTGACCCCGACCTGACGATCGTGAACCGCTTCGGCGGGATCTCCGTCATCCCGGCCAGCGAACGCGGCCACGTCGAGTACGTCCGCCGCGTGGTCCACACCGGCATCGACGTGAACCACGTCAACGACCTCGGCTGGACGGCCCTGCTGGAGTGCGTGATCCTCGGCGACGGCAGCCGGCCGTACCAGCAGATCGCGGAGATCCTGGTGGGCGCCGGGGCGCACGTGGACGTGCCCGACCGGGACGGCGTCGACGCGCGGGAACACGCCCACCGGCGCGGGTACGCCGAGATCGTCGCCATCCTGTCGCGCTGAGACGGCGTGCTCCCGACCGGGCGTCTGGGCATGTCGGCCGCCCCCACGGTGCCGGCTTAAGCGGTCGCGGAGGTTCGGCGGCCGGCGGTAGCGTGCCGACGTGTCCCGGACCGTGACCCTCGCCCTGCTCGACGCGGCCGGCGCGCCGCTGGGCGCCCTGCCGCCGTTCGACGTGCCGTCGCCCTGGTGGCAGGACGTCGCCCCCGTCGTGGCCGAGGCCCGCCGGCGGTACGGGGTCGAGGTGGCCGTCCTGCGGCTGCTGACCGGCGACGCGCCGCGGGCGGTGGGCGGCGCGGTGACGTACCTCGGACAGGTCAGCGACCCGCCCGCCACGCTGCTCGTCCCGGCGGAGGTGGACCTGTCAGCGGACCCGCTGCGCGCCCACTACGCCGAAGCGGGTGGCCCGGCGCGCAGCGTCGCCTGGGCGATGGGGGAGTTGCGGCGGCTCGGCCGGCCGGCGGAGACCGTCGCCCAACAGCGCACCTGGAACCTGTCGGCGGTGTGGCGGCTCGACGGGCCGGGCGGGACGGCCTGGCTGAAGCAGGTGCCGGTGTTCTTCCGGCACGAGGCCGCCGTGCTGCGCTGGCTCGGCCGGGCGGTGCCGGGGAGGACGTCGACGCTGCTCGCCGACGACGGCGACGGCCGGATGCTGCTCGACCACGTGCCGGGCGAGGACCGCTACGGGGCACCGATCGAGGAACGGCTGGCGATGGCCGCCGGCTTCCACCCGGTGCAGGTACGGTCGATTCCGGACGTGGCGGAGCTGGTGGCGGCGGGCGTGCCGGACCTGCGTGCCCCACAGCTCGCTGGCTGGATCCGTGACCGGCTTTCCGGTCACGACACCTCCTCGGTGAAGTCCTTGCTGGCTGGGCTGGAGCCGCGGCTGGACGAGGTGGCCCGGTGCGGGCTGCCGGAGACGCTGGTGCACGGGGACCTGCACCCCGGCAACATCCGGGCCTGCGCTGGCCAGCACGTCGTCATCGACTGGGGCGACGCCTTCGTGGGACACCCGGCGTTCGACGTGTTGCGGCTGGCCGAGGGGCTCGACGCCGCCGCTGCGCGGTCGGTCTACGAGGAGTGGTGCGCGCGGTGGCGGGCCGACGTGCCGGGGTGCGAGCCGGAGCGGGCCGTGGAGCTGCTGCGGCCGGTCGCGGCGCTGCGCATGGCCGCCGTGTACGCGATGTTCCTCGACGGGATCGAGGCCAGCGAGCGGGTGTACCACGCGACAGACGTCGACGCCTGCCTGAAGCAGGCGCTCGGCCCGGCACCCACGCTTCGGTGACCGGGGCTCGCTCACACCGCCGCCGCGGCCCGCATGCGGGCGTACTCGACCTCCATGTCGGGTGGGCCGAAGCCGTAGTTGGCGTAGTCGGCACGCATGTCCTCGATCGCGGCATCGAGCTCGGCCGACGGGCCGCCCTCGGCGAGCAGCACCACCAGCGGCTCCCACATCGCGCCGCCGAGATCGGGTATGCCGCGCAGCGCCTCGAGGTAACGACCCGGCCGGAGCAGGTCGAGCGCGGTGTGGGCGAGCTTGTCGGCCGCACCGGCCAGCAGCGCCGCGGCGTGGTCGAGTTCCTCGGTCGTCGTCACGGTCGCCGGGTACCTGTCAGGGGCCATGCGCAGGTGGTAGTAGCTGTCCTCCGGGCATTGGCGGGTCTCGACGAACCCGATCCGGTGGGACGTGGCGTTCTTGTCCAACGGGATCGGAGGCTGGCCCCAGCGGGCGGCGCGCCAGTTCAGGTACTCCCACCAGGCAGCCGGCACCACACCGATGCCCACGCTGACGAAGATCGTGCCGCCGCCGACGCTGCGCATCACACTCCGTCCGACATGGACCTGTGCGACACCATCGGTCGTGACGACCGACCAGGTCCCGCGAGTGCCGTGGAAGCCCAGCGGTCGCACAACGGCGCCGATGTCCTTGTTCAGCCGGCTCGTCGTCTGCGCGGGGGTGATCATCCGGTACACCGTAACCGTTCGACACGCCGTAAATGGTCCCGGTTCAGCGTCCACACGCCGTCGCTGCGGAGCCGGGTGAACGGGTACGCGGCACTCTGCGCCCGCCCGGTCTTCGACGCCGGCCCGAACTCTGCGATCAGGTCACTCAGCCGCTCCTGCACCGCCGACCACGGCAGCTCGCTCGACCCGCCCCGGGTGAGCTGCCCGAGCGCCAGCAGCACCAGCAGCGGCTTGTGCGGCGCGCGCCGCCCGCGCTGCTGGTGCAGCCGCAGCGAGGTCAGCCGGTCCAACACCTCCTGCCGGGTGCTCATGCGGCGATCGCTCGGGCGGCGGCGTACATGTCGGCGGGCAGCGCGTGGTGCAGCCGCCAGAGGATCCGCATGGGCCGGTCGCCGGTGTGCTCCTGGTAGGTCATCGGGCCGGCGTAGAGGTAGGCGGGAGCGCCCAGGTCCCGGTCGGCGACCCGCGTCTCCCGCACGAACAGGTGCACCGTCGATCCGCGCGAGGCGTGGTGGATGTAGCGCTGGCCTGGCGACATTCCGCCTTGCCCGAGCAGCTCGTGCAGCTCAAGCCGCTGTCGCTGGCTTGCGTGTCGGCATGTTCGCTCCCGTCGTCAACGCCATTGTCGTAAGCAATTGCCCGGCGTTAGCATGCAGGCCCGGCAGGATGACGTCGGCGACGGTGTACGGTGCGGGCCGCCATGCTTCGGGCGGCGGGGTGATCACCGCCGAGTCGGTCCAGGCGAACTCCGTGGTGTCTGGCGGTACGGCCGACGCAATCTCACGGGCGCTGACCTCGAAGATGCCGATTATGTGCGCTGGCTCGAGGCAGGGCGCGACGAAGGCGCTGTTTGCGAAGACAACCTGGGTCAGCAGCCATTCGTCGTCGTAAAGCCGGCTCTTGTCGTACTCGTTGCGGCTCAGGTGGAAGATGCCGCGGCTATTTGCGCTGCACCCCTTGACCTCAATGCGGAGCCTAGGAGGGCCGGCGAGCTCGATGTCGTAGCCGAACGCGTCGGAGATTGACGCGACATGGGTCGGGTGCCGGCCGTCGGCTCGCAGCGCCGCCAGGACCACCGCCTCGGCGGCGTCGCCGATGCGTTTGCGGACTTCGGTGTCGCGGGGGCGGCTCACCGCGCGGCACACGTCGACGAGCATGTCGTCCAGCTCAGGGTCGAGCCATTCCAGCGCGCGCAAATCGGCCGTGGGGATGTACTGGCGGGCGACACCTTGGGGCGACACCGCGATACGTAGCCAGGCGGGCGGGTCGGCGGTCAGCAGCACCCGGGCGATGTGGCGCAGCGTCGGGCCGTCGGCGATGCCGGCGATCCCGGCCAGCGGGGGTGCCAGCACGATGGCCTCGGCCTGCTCGGCGAGCCCGGCGGCCAGCAGGTGCTCGGCGGGGGTGGTCAGGTCAGTGGCGGCCGCGACGAAGGCGCCGTGGGCGCGCGCGGCGCGGACCCAGTCGACGACGTCGCGGCGCGCCGCAAGGCGGGCGGCATGGCAGAGCAGCAGGACCGCGTACGCCGTGCCGCGCCTAGGCAGCATCGAGCCGTGCCTTGATGTGTGACACGACAGCCTGCATATCGTCCGACACCGCCGGCTGTTCGGCCGTGCCCTCGTCCGGCTCGGGAAGAGCGACGCGCACCAAACCTCGGTCGTTCATCAGCGCGGACAGCGCGATGATTTTCTCGCGCAGCCGGGCGTTGACGGTCTCGTCGATGCTCTCCTCGCTGAGCAGCAGCGTGAAGCGGGTTGTCACGTCGTTGCCGAGCCCGAGCCGGTGGATGCGGTCTTGGCTCTGCAGGAAGTGGCCGGCGTTGAAGGTCCGGTCGAGATAGATGGCATGGTGGCACCAGTGGTGCAAGCTGACGCCCTCGCCGCAAGCAGCTGGGTTGGCGAGCAGGACATGACACTCCGGGTCGTGTCGGAAGCGATCCAACTCGGCCTCGCGGGTCAGCGCCCCGGCCGGCGCGCTGTCCTGCGTCGGCACTCCCCCGTGCACGATGGCTGGCTGGAAGCCGTTCAGGTAGGTGGCGAGCGACCGGATGTTGCGCACGAAGGTGGACCAGACGATGACTTTCTCCCCGCGGTCGCGCGCCTGCTCGGCTATCGCCTTGACGTGCTCGTACTTCCAGGGCGTCTCGTAGTCGCGGTAGCGGGTCAGTAGCTCGGCGAGCGGCTCGTTGCCGTCCAGGGCAAGCGGCGGGTGCAAGAACCCGCGCTCGTCGGCGTCGTCGGAGCCGGCGACCAGCAGCATGGGATTGGTCGCGGCCTCCAGTAGGTACATGATGACTCGGCCGAGACGGTCGAACTGCCGGCGGGCCGGGCGGTCCAGCTCAAAGTCGCCGCGGTAGCGGCCCAGCAGAGCGTCGTAAATGGCCTGCTGGATCGGGCTCATCGCCCGGGTGACGACGTCGAAGGTGGTGCCGGGCAGGCCGAGGCGCGACTTGGGTGTGCGGACGAAGTAGCGCTGGATCGCTTTGCTGGTCTCGCTCAGCACGTCATCGTCGCGGCCCGCACGTTCGTTGTAGGCGCTGGCCGGCAGGATCTTCTGGTCCTGTCCGGGGTAGAGGAAGCGCATGAGGGCGATCAGGTCGAAGGCACCCTGGGGTGCGGGGGTGCCGGTCAGAATGTCGCGGCGTCGGGCGGCGTAGGCGAGGTCGAGCACCGCTCGGCCGTGTACGCCCTGCGCGCCGCGTTTGACCCGGTGCGCTTCGTCGAGGATGACGTGGGTGGGGCGGCGGCCAACGTACTCTCGGATGCGGTCGTAGTCGGAGGCGACGCGGTTGTAGTTGGTAAGCAGCACCTCGACATCGCTGTCGATCGACGCGACACCGGCGTGGACGGTGATGGCCGGCGGGCGCTCGAAGCAGGCGGCGGTGTCCTCCCGCCATGCCTCGAAGGCGGCGAGGGGCGCGATGACGAGGAGCTGCTCAACCTCGCCACGGGCGCGGGCCAGGGTGTGGTTGGCCAGCGCAACCGTGGTCTTGCCGGCACCTGGCACGGAGAAGTCGGCGCCATGCGGCAGCTGCTGGATCAGCGCGAGGTTTTCCAGTTGGAAGCCGCGCAGCTCGCGGCGGAAGCCGGCGGCGGCGAGCTCGGCCGCTAGCGCTTCGGATGTCGTCGGTCGGACACCGGCGACAGCGTCCTCGCGGCGTTTCTGGTCGCCGATGAGCGAGCGGACCTGCTCCTGCAGCATCGAGCCGAGCTGGAGCTGCTCGTGGAAGATCGTCCGGACCTCGCGCAGCGCCGACAGCTCGGCGAGGAACACATCGACGCGCACGTCCATGCGGTCGAAAGAACCGCCGACGATGCCGCGGGACATGGCGGCCTGCAGGCGGGCCCAGGCACCGGCGACGGCCGGGGCCTGGCGTGTGACGACGACGAGCGGGCGGCCCCGCTGGTACAGCTCCGCGACGATCACGCCCGGCGGCCCTCGATCTCGTCTAGCAGCCCCTCGATTTCGGCGATCTTGAGAGCGAAGGCCTGCTCGTCCCACTCGGCCTGGGCCCGGGCCTTCGGGAGATCGTTACGGATTCGCTTCAAGCCGTTGATCGCCTTGTCGGCCTGGACCAGTGGTGCCTTGGCCGCCGACTGGTCCGCGGCCTCGTCCGCGGCCTCGTCGGCGACGGCAGTGATCGCGCTGCGCAGAGAGCTGAGTACCTGGCGAGCGGAGACCTTATCGCCATCGCCGAGCGGCAGGTTCTCATCAGGTGTCCGGGCGGCGACCAGGCCCAACAGCTCGTTCAGCGGCTGCGCGGGCGGGTCCTCGCCGAGCAGGTCGTCCAGCAAATCGTCGCCGGGAGCGGGGACCGGGGCAGACTGAGCGGCTTCTAGCACCGGCTTGAGCGCCGGGTCGCGCTCGATCTCCCGCTGGATGAGCTCGGCCGCGTCGGCGCGTTGCAGGTGCCGCAGCTTGCGGTACTCGACGTTGGCCAAGGTGCCGAGGAAGTACGCCGACCGCACGCTGTTGGCCTCGGCCGGCGGCTTGTTCCGGATGTGCCTGGCAAGCTCGGCGAAGGCCGACTCGTTGTCGGTGAAGTCAACGTGCAGGCGCGCGCCCTTTGCCAGGTCGACCAGCTGGTGCACCTGCTGGAGCTTCTCGTGCAGATCCCGCACCTTTGCGACGTCGCTGTGCATGCGACGGGCGACGCGTCCGAAGTCCTTGCCCTCGCGGTCGTAGAGCTCCTCGATGAGGAACGCCTCGTTGATCCAGGAGTACTCCTGCTTGAAGTCGCGCGCGATCTGCAGCTCCGCCTCAAGGTCGACCAGCTCGTCGGGCTGGGCGTCGTCCGGCAGGACCAGACACTGGACGTAGCGCGCTTTGAGCCAGTCGTCGTCCTGGTATAGCGAGCGCAGGGCGGCGGTGCGTCGGTTGCCGTTGATCAGGACGCCCTCGGCGGTGATGATGGCTGGGTCCTGTTGGCCGCGCTCTCTCAGGTCCTCCTTGAGCTCCTTAAAGCCCTCCTGGCCAGTGAGGATGCGATACTGTGCGTCCTGGGCGGCCGGGCCCAGCGGGTCGGCGATGAACAGGTCTGGTTGGCCGGCCAGGTGGATCTCGCGGCGCTGTTCAGCCTGGGTGCGGTGGTTGAGCGTGGAGAAGCACACCCATGTGACCTCGACCTCGACCTGCGGCAGCTCCTTCTGCTCGCGTGGCCAGGCCGGAACCAGCACGTGCCGGACGGGCTTGCGGGCCTGCAGCATCGCCACACGGTCCTGGTCCAGCATCGGGTTGGGCAAGCGAATCATCTCCTGTACGTGGTGGAACGGCCGACGCCGAATCTAGCCGATATGGTGGTGCGAACTTCGCCGCGCTTGCGCTGGAATCCGACGTGTCCGACGTACGCCGGCAGGACCTGCTCGTCGATGCCGAAGAGGCTGAGCAGGATGCCGGGAAAGACGCGTTGCTGCCTGCCGTCCCAGTTCAGGTCGGTCGCCTGGATGTCGCTGTCAGGCGTGACGTAGACGCAGGGCGGCGGCACCAGTTGCGCGCCGATCTGCACGGCTCGGTCCTGTTTCGGACAGAGGCGCTTGGGCGTGCCGCAGAGGTGGTTGTGGAAGATCACGCCGTCCACCGTCCTGTCGGCCGGGTCGAGGAAGCGACTGCGCATGCGCTGGATGCCCTTGGCGACGTGCTCGCCGGGCTCGGCCTTCATGCTGTCGCACAGCCACCAGAGGTACGTCTCCCGCGCCCAGTCTGGCACCGACCAGCGGATGCTGCTGTGCGTCCCGTCCGGGCAGCCCTTCTGGATGATCGCCACGTGGCCGAACCCGGGGACCGCGAGCCGGTACACGGTGTCGTCGCCGTACTGGGGCTTGGTGACGCTGTCCACCAGGCCTGCCTGCTGCAGCGCCTCTAGGATGTCGAGCAGGAACCGGCGGCGGCCGGCGTTGCTCGCGCTCATTCTGCCGCGTGCCGCTTCGATCGCCGCCGGCAGGGCATCGCGGTACTCCTCAGCGGTCAACCCGTACCGGGCCAGGACGTCGGTCTCCGTAACGAGCTTCTGGATGAGGTCGTCCACCTTGTGCACGACATCCGGCGGGGGTGCCCCCGCGTGGCGACATGGCGCAGCGTCGTCCGGCAACACTATCTCCAGCCCTCCCCTCGTGTGCGGTCCGGTCAGTCCATCAGCAGCCGCTGGGCGATCCGCATCGGATTGCGGTCCAGTTCGAATAGGTCGCCCTGCTCGATCCGGTAGCCGAGCTCATCGGTGACCCAGATTGCCACGCGCTCGTGACGCGGCGTGCGCAGCTCCGGCTCGGGACGCCACAGCGGGTGCCGCAGGATGACGGCCTTGCCGCTGCCCGAGTGGGCGAGCACCGCGATTCCTTCGACCTCGTGGTGCTTGATGCCCACGGGCGTGAAGGAGCTCATGAAGCCGGCGACCAGCGGCCCGGTGCGGCTCAGCCAGCGCTCCCAGTTGACCGGCCGACCCAGCCCCAGCTCGGCCATGTCCAGGGCCAGCCGCCAGTCGAGAGCGCCGTGGATTCGCTGGTTGTCGAAGGAGCGCAAGCAGTCCGGGCATGATGCGGTGCACTCCATAGCGTGGTGCCGGCCCTGCCACATCGCGCCCAGGTCGTCGAGGGCACCTTCCAGCACCTTGGCGAAGAATTGGGGGTCGCCGAGCAGGGTGGCGTACCCGGCACCGTTCTCGAGAGTGTCGGCCAGGAACACCCGGTGCACCTGGTCGTCGCCGATCCGGGCCGGGTGCAGGCCCGCCGACAGCTCGTTCGGGTCGATGTCCAGTTCGGCCTGCACGCCGCGGCGCAGCACCTCGGCGAACGACCACATCGCCGGCAGGCCGGCGGGCAGCACGGCAGGGTCCGTCGGTACGACGCCGCTGGGGATGTCCAGGTGGTCGGCGGTCACAACCAGCACGTCGGTCTTGCGGACCTCGCCGATCGCGGCGTCGATGCGGTGCCCCTGGCTGTTGGGCAATCTGACGTCGTTGCCGTACAGGGAGCTGTCATTGACGACGATTGACCGGCCGGCCGCCTCCTCCATCGCGAAGAGCCGGCCCAGGTTGTCGTTGACGCGCAGGATGTCGGCCAGCTCGTACACGTCGACGCGCAGACCCTCGACCGTCCCGGAACGGTGGGGGCTGGAGGCGACGCTCAGCTCCGGGAAGCCCATGACGGCCACAGTCTCGCCGTCGACGTCGTAGTCGCGGGCGTGGTAGTCGGTGCGGAATCCGAGCGGCTGGAACATTACAAACGTGTTGACGTCTCCCTGGCAGGCCGGGCACGGTCTGGTGTCCACCCCGACCGATGTACGGCCGCAGTTCTGGCACTTGGTGATGTCGATGGGCTTGCCAAGCGGGTCGATGGGCAGCACCCGCCGCCCCTTGACCTCGTACGCGGCGAAGCCCACGGCCGTGTGGATCTCGCCGTCGCGGACGACCTCCGCGCCGGGCACGAAGCTGGCCACCGCCATGTCCAGGGACCTGTCGGACACGACCAGGTCGGTGAGGTCGCGTTTGTCCTTCGGGTAGCCCTTGTAGAGGTTGCGGACGCGGGTGGGGAAGCCGAACATCGGCAGGACGCCGGCGTTAGCGAGCACCTCGCTCAGTTCGTTCTGCTGGTAGAACGGGTTTTCGAGGGCGGTGTCGATGTCGGTGACGAGGTCGTGGCGAGCCCAGCGTTCCAGCTCCGCGCGCTCCCCCACCGTCGCGCCGGTGCGCACGGTCAACGCGGCGATGACCTCCGGCACGTCGGGCGCTTGGTCGAGCCACAACTCGATCTGCGGCCGGTAGGGGTCGGCCCACTGGTCGCGGACGCCGAAGATGCCGTGGATGCTTTCGCGGGTGCGCACCGGCCTGGGCAGGCACAATGCAAAGGCCCGGCGCAGCAGCTCGGCCGCCACCACGCGGCGGGCGATGCGGGTCCGTTCCAGGTCGAGGAACGGCTGCGGCGGGATGTCGCCGGTCATCCGCTCGGTGGCGTTGAAGTAGTAGTCGTCGTGGGTGCGGGAACGGGCGACAGTGAGGGCGTACGAGTACGGCTGTCCCTGACGCCCGGCCCGGCCGACGCGCTGCTGGTAGTTGAACCGCTGCGGCGGCACGTTGGCCATGACCGTCGAGCGCAGCGAGCCAATGTCGACGCCGACCTCCATAGTGGTGGTAACGCTGAGCACGTCCAGCGGCGTCGTCAGCGGATTCTCCAGCGGCGGCTTGAGCAGCGCCTCCTTAAACCAGCGTTGGCGCTGCCGCTGTGCCGCAAGGGGCTTGGTCTGGCCGGTCAACTCGGCGACTGACATCCGGCGCGGCTCAAGCTCGGCGAGCCACGCGTAATAGTCCTCTTCCTGGTGGTCGGCTTCGCGCCGCTCAAGGTCGGGGTGGTGGCAGCCGCGGGCGGCGCATACCCCGGCCGAGGCGTGCAGGTGTCGGTAGCTGCACCGGCGACAGACCCAGACCTCCGCGCCGGCCTTGGTCAGCAGGAACGGCGCTTCCACGCTGTCGACGCGCAGTCCCCACTCCGGGGCAACCCGCCCGCCAATCTCGCGCGTCACCCAGGTCTCCAGGATGCCCGAGCCGGCTAGCCCGTGCCGTCCGGCGACCGCTTTTAGGTAGCCCTTAACCGAAGCCGGCATGTCGAACGCCGGCGAGAAATACCTGTTGCCGGCGTAGCGGCCCTGAATGCCGAGGATCCTGATCACCGACCGAAGGATCTGCAGCGCGAAGTCCTCGGCTACGCCGGCGTTGTCCAGCCGCGGGTTGCGCGGGTCGACCACCACTAGGCCGGTGGACTCCAGGTCGCGGGCGGCGCGGTCGAACACCGCCTCGGCCATCGTTGTGGCCAGCTCCCGCCGGTAGCGCTCGTACCCCTTCATCTGGATCTCGGGGTGTAGGGGCGTCCAAAGGCCCGGCTGCGGCGGGTCGTACACCCGGTACCAGGGCTCCCCCTGCCACTTTTGCATCGAAGTGCCGGGGCCGGCGGGGTGGATGCCGCGCTGCACCATGGCCTTCTCAAGCCGGGTGGCCGCGACCGACCATGGCAGCTGAGCCGTTGCCTTGCTCGCCCGGTACGCCCCAATCAGCGCCTCCGTCTCGGGCGGGGCGACGCCCAGCGCCGCCTTCTTCATCAGCGCCTGGAACAGCTCGGGATGTTCGCTCTGCATGGTGACGAACGCCGCCTGCCCCTCCGGCGTCGGCGCTCCGGTGAGCATCCCCAGCACGGCGTCGACCGTGTCGGCCTCGGGCTGTTCCAGCTCGTGCCGGATGAGCTGGCGCACGAGGTCGCGGTGGTGGTTCTTAGCGACGCCGGCCGCGGTGCGGGCGGCGTCGTCGCGGCTGTCGGTGAACAGGATGGTGCGCGACTCGGCGGCGGTCTTGCCCATGCTGCGGAACAGCTGAGCGAGGTAGAGCTGGATCGACTGCGACTGCCCGGAGCGGTGTCCCCGGATCGGCGACCGAACGATGCCGCGCCAGAACCTCTGCAAGTCGTTGTTGACGTTCTGGGCACCGCAGCGCGGACACTTCTCCGGCAGCGCGGGTGCCTTGGCCCTGGTCTCTCCCATCGGGCTGACACGCAGGACGTAACCGGTCGGTTCCTGGGCGTCCTCGACGATCAGCCCCGACGTCGGGTCCAGCCGCGCCTGGGCGAACGAAAAGCTGATCTGGCGTCCCATGGTGCCCGGACCCTCGAGCTTGTGGTTCCACGGCTTGCCCTCGGCTGGCCTCTCCGGCTCTGGCCAGTACCAGATGTACTCGCCGTGCGAGCGGCGGTTGACCGGGCGGGTCTGGTCCGAGGGGATTCTGTCGGCCAGCGAGCCGAGGGCGACCATCGGCGGGACGCTGTCGGCGACGCGGTCGATGACGTAGCCGCCGAGGCTGACCTCGCCGCAGTCAAAGCAGTAGAGCAGCTCGAGAACCCGCCCGCCGCAAGGGCATGTCGTGGCCGGCCGGCTAAACAACCGGCCAATCTTCCGATCCGCGTACGCGTACTCCGGCCGCACCTCAGTGCAGGCCCGGTTGGCGCAGGCCCACAGCCCGCTTGCCGTGCGGACAAACATGTGGGCGCGCAGCGGGATCGTGGCCGAGTCACTCCAAGCTTCCGCTCCGGCTTCCAGCACGAGGTCGAACGCCTCGCTTGTGACGCCATCGGTGGTGGCCGGCGGCTCGTCGAAGAGGCGCCGCTCAATGTCGGGCAGCCGGCTCGCGCGCATCGGCGCGCCGGCGTCGGCGCGGCACGCGGCGGCGACGGCTTCGGAGAGCCGGTGCTCGGCGGCCAGGGCGCTGAGCGCGGCCGCGCGGTGAGTCCCGTGGGCGGGCAGGGTCTTGGCGTGCGCCTCGAACGCGGCGCGTGACAGCGGCTTGCGGTCGGGGATGATACGGGGCGTGCCGGCGGTGACGAAGAAGCTGGACCGGTCGACGCCGAAAAACTCCTCCAGGTAACCGCGGCCGTTGTCGTCATCGGTGAGCGAGGCGCTGGTGGCCAGGCAGCGCAGCTGCGGGGAGTCCGCGTCCAGGCCCAGCCGCGACAGCAGGTTGCGGACCACCATCGCGACTTCGCTGCCCTGCGTGCCGCGGTACAAATGCATCTCGTCGATGACGATGGTGAATCTATTGTTCTCGTCGGCGGCGAGCCAGTCCGCGGTGGAACCGAACATCGGCTGTTCGATGTCGCGCATCAGCATCGCGTTCAGCATGGAGTAGTTGGTGACCATCAGGTCGGGCGGCGACTTAACCATGTCCCAGCGGGTCGTCATCTCCGCCTGCCGAGGATCGGCGAACTGGGCGAGCATCTGCTCCACGGCGCGGCGATCCGGGTCGTCCTCGGACGCCTTGACCAGCTGCAGGAAGTCCTCAGCGGCGCTGTTGATCTCGGCGGCGGCCTCGCGCACCTTGTCCTTGTCCTTAGGTCCGGGCAGCTCGCCGGATCCTGGGGTGGCACCGGTATAGCGGCCGAACCACAGCGGCGGCACCTCGCCGGTCTCCGCGATCCGGCGCAGCGCGCGGCGCAGCCGGGAGACCTGGTCCTCGACCAGCGCGTTGGTGGGGTAAAGCACGACGGTGCGCAGCGCCGCCGGCCGGGTCTCCGGGGCGCGCAGCGGTCGCCAGTTCAAGACGTTTCCTGCGGCTTCCCACCAGCGGTCCGGCTCCGGCTGCTTGGTCCAGGTGAGCGCCTCCTGCACCAGCCGGGCGAGCACGGGCAGCAGGAAGGACTCGGTCTTACCCGAGCCGGTGCCAGAGGTGACGACCACGTTGCGGGGCTCGCCATCAGCGGCGCTTAGCGACCGGATAAGCGCCTCGGCCTGGTGGCGGCGCAGCATCATCTGCCGTCCCGGTTCTACGAAATCGCCGAACAGCGCCTCGCCGACGATGCGAGCCACGGCCGGGTCCAGGCCGGCCTGCTGCGCCGCCTCTGCCAGCGGGTAATCGGCGTCGTAGGGGACCACCGGTTCGAGCAGCACGTCCGTGAACAGCAGCCCAGGTGCCTCCAGCAGCTGCCGACGCTCATCGCGCAGCGGCTTGTCGCGCAGCCAGTACGCTGTGTCGAAGTATCGCAGGTACGCGTCCTGCAGCTCCCGATAGACCTGCGTCGGCATCGGGAAACGCGGCCTCGGCGTGTCGGTGCCGTGTGGCGACATGACGGTCCTCATCTCGGTGCGGTTCCGTGGCTCAGCTGGTGAGGAGGGCGGTCAGCATCTCGGCGATCTCGGCGGGCACGCCGGAATAGCGCAGCACCCGCAGAGGGCCGAGTCCATAGGGCGGGCGGCCGCTACAAAGCACCGCGGCCCGGCCGTACAGCCCCGGCAGCTCGGCGCCTAGCGGCACGTCGAGGGCACGTTCCTCGGCACGGTAGGCCAACAGCGGGCGGCCGGCCTGCAGGGCGGCAAGGTGCTTGACCAGGTTCGCGGCACCGATGCGTGCGGTACCGGCGGCGACGTCCTCAGCGTCGCGGAACACGTACGTCTTGCCGAAGGACTCCAGCGCGTACGCGCCGGGCTCGTCCGGCCGGGGCTGCGTCACCCAGGCGGCTGAGCCGAGATGGAACTGCTGTAGGGTGCGTGCCCCCGGCATGTTCACCCGAGGAAGCGCGGCCAGCACCTCGCTGAGCCCGGGCGTCGCGCCGAGGATCGCCGTCGCCGGCCGGGCTGCGACCGTGACCCCGAGTTCGGCGGCCAGCTCGTGGACCCGTTCGGCGGTCAGCCCGCGCAGCACCCGCCGGCTCGGGCCCTCCGGGTCGGGTTGCACGTCGAGGCGGCCCGGCGTGCCGGCGATCGCGTCCTCGGCCTCGGCGACGTACCCGGCCGGCCAATAGCCGACCAGTAGGTACGTGCCATCGACGAGCTCGGCCAACGCGGACGGGGCGATCTCCCAGCCGTGCGGCTCAAGGGTCCTGGGGTCGCGGCGGATCTGCACGTGGCCGAGGGACTCCAGCGTACGGGCGAAGATGTGGGCGAACAGCAGCGAGCCCTCGATCTGCAGGGCGATTCGCTCGAAGGACGAGTATCCGCCGCCGCCGGCGTGCATCAGCGCATCCAAGCCGATGTCCCAGGTCAGCTTGCTCGGCTGCACGGGGGGGACCCGGTGGACATCTACGTGGTAGCAAGATTCGAGCTTGTCGCGCGCCTTCTTCTTGGCTTCGGCCGCCCACGGAGTGTTCAGGAAGCGCTTGACCAGGCCGCAGTGACGGCAAGTGCCCTCGACGGCCAGCACCTTGTCCCCGGCGTATGGCAGGTCCCAGTGGTGCGCGGGGGTGACCAGGCACGAGTTCGGGTCGGGCACGGTCAGCGTCGTCGCGGGCAGAGCCGCGCCGGCCTGCGGACGCGGCTCCGTCCACCAGACGACCTGCGGTGCCGGCCGGCGCGGAGCGGCCTCCTCGCCGAGGACGATGACGCCGTCGACCACCCCCGCCGACTCCTCGGTGTACGCGTCGGCGCTGAGCACGCCCCGCCCGTGCTGGGCCCCGGGCAGGTAGGCGAGCCGGGTCGCGCGCGCCCACAGCGCTAGGTCGACGTAGTCGCCGGAGCGCAGGAAAAAGGGCAGCCGCTGGGTGGCGTCCTTCGACCGGTTGACGAAGAGCAGGGCCTCGTAGTCGCCCTCGGGGAGGTCTGCGTCGGCGAGCGGGAACACGAGGGCAGCGTCGTCCGACTCGCGGGCGGCGACCATCTGGTCGAGCGCGATCGGCGTGGCCTCGTCGAGGGCGTCGAGCGCCCCGGTGTCCTTGCGGATGATCTCTAGCTTGATGTGCTCGGCGGCCATGGCCACGGCGCGCAGCTCCGGGGGCGCCTGGACGGCGTACTTGCGCATCCGTCCTGGCAGCTTCATCCCTTCGGCGAGGGTGAGTTGCGACGAGACCGAGGGCTGCAGCACGTTGAGGTCGTCACGCAGCTTGGCGCGGGCTTCCGGCGGAAGCAGCCCCAGCACCTGAACGTCGGCAAACAATGTCCAACTCGGAGGCACGCCTTCCTGGCCCCCCGGGACTCGTCGGTAACCGGGGCGGGCGACCTTAGCGAGCACGTCGTCAACCTCATCGGCTAGCCCGTCGAGGGCGAAGACGATGCCGTCGCCGGCGAGCTGCAGCCGTTCGGCTTCGAGAAATTGCCCGAGCGCCTCGTCCTTGCGCATCGGCAACACCTGGCGCGGACGGCGCACGACGGGCGCTCCGCCGTCGATGTCGGTCAGGCGCAGGACGCCGTCGAGGATGGAGGTCTGGGCCAGGTCCGCCGGGCGGTGCAGGCGGTGCCAGCCGTTTACGCCGGGCATGAAGTTTAGGACGGGTTGCTGGTCACCAACCGCGCTGGCGACCTGCAGGCGCCGCGGCTCGTCGTGACCGGGCAGCTTGACCACCAGGCTGAACTCGACATTGCGGCCGAGCAGGTTGGAGCGGATGAGGGCGACCAGCCGCGCTTCGCCGCCGCGTGCACCGGCGGCCTGCGATCGGGGCGCAGCGTCCCGGTCGTTGCCGTCCCAGGTCTGCAGCTCGAGCGCGACGACGCTGGCGATCCGCTCGCGGGCGGCGGGCTGCCGGGCCCAGAGGGTGGCCAGGTTCCGGCTGATCGGCGGCGGTGTGCGCTTCATCCAGTCGTCGAGGTACGGCTCGATCTCGCGCGGCGTCACCTCTCGGCCGGGGTCTAGGCCGTACGTGGCGAAGAACCGGGGCAGCTTGCTGCGGTCGTGCTCGCGGACCAGGGCCTGCGACATCGACAACCCGACGTAGCGGTGCGACAGGGCCACCGCGGAGGGCAGCCCGAGCATGCCGTCCAAGCCGGTCAGCCACAGCCCGAGCACGTTCCAGAACAGCTCGACGTGCTGCCGGTACTGGGTGGCCAGGCGCTCCTTCTGCTGGGGGTCTTCCAGCCGCAGCAGCTGAGACAGGGGGCCGAAGTAGTTGCTCGCCGCCATGGTGACGTCGCTGCCCATGCGCTCCGCGGCCATGCTGAAGACCGCCAGGAGGGTCAACACAGGCGGGGCCGGCAGGTCCATCCGCTCGCCGCGTGTGGTCTGCTGCCACTGGCGCAGCCATTCGCGGGTGCGCTGCAGGGGCAGGCCGAAGATGTCGCTGTAGCGCGTGCGCAGCGACAGCACACCGATGACCGAGCGCGCCAGGGAGTCCCACACCTTGTCAATGGGCAGTTTCAGCCGATGCCCGATGCGAGCGAGGGCGTCCTCGTCGAAATCCAGGTAGACCGGGAGTCCCGCCATGTCCTGGGTGAAGAACACGTCCGCAATGGCTTGGTTGAAGGCGCTGTAGATCTTCCATCGATCTACCGGCTGAGGTTGCATGTGCTGACCAGCTGCCGCTTCCGTGTCGGGCGAAATCAGGTCTCGAAGTGTAAGGGAAGGACCACGCTCCGAACAATGACGGTTCGCGAAGGCCCGTTTTTGTGGATGGTAGCGACATTCGGCAGGTCCCTCGTCAGGAGAATAGATCACGGGGTATTTCGCCGCGATTCGGACATCAGGGAATCGTCGGCGGCACCATGAGCTGATCATCAATACCCGATTCGAGTGGACACCTCCGCCGCCCAGACGTCTGGCTCGGTAGAACGGATGATCGAACCTCCCACCGGGGTGTCGCGCATCGTCAACCGCGCGCCCCTATAGGCTGCCCAGCGACGATCGACCGAGGAGGACGCGTGGAAGGTACCGCCATCCGGGCGGCGGAGTTCTTCGCCGGCATCGGGCTGGTGCGAACCGCCCTCGAGCCGCTGGGCGTCCAGGTCGTCTGGGCTAACGACATCAAGCAGGCCAAGTTCAACACCTACCGCGAGAACTACCCAGACGCTGACACGCACTTCAAGGTTGTTGACATCCGCAAGGTCGAAGCGACGGACCTGCCACCCGGAATAGATCTGGCAACAAGCAGCTTTCCTTGCATCGACCTGTCGCTGGCGGGCAATCGGCTTGGCCTGGCCGGTGCCCAGTCGGGGATGTTCTTCGAGTTCGCGCGGATCTTAGAAGGTATGTCACGGCGCCCGTCGGTCGTGCTTCTGGAGAACGTGCGCGGATTCGCCACCAGCCACGGTGGCAAAGATATCGAACGCGCCTTCGAGAAGCTTTCCCAGCTGGGCTATTCCCTCGACGTGCTCGCGATCGACGCCATGCATTTCGTCCCGCAGTCGCGGCCGCGCATGTTCATCGTCGGCATTTCCAAGGACAAGCTGCCGAAGAACTCCCACGTCGGCGTCCCGGCCCCTAGCGACGTGCGCCCGACCTGGGTGACCGCCCTGCACGAGCGGCATAGCAGCACCTACGACATGCACTACCTGGATCTGCCGCCGCTCCCAGAGGGCCCCAAGGACCTCAGCGGGGTGATAGACCATGACGTGCCGGCGAGCGCGTGGTGGGATGCTAAGCGGGTGGAGGCCTTTGTCGGCTCGCTCAGCCATGGACAACGCGTCCGATTCGAGGCGCTGCGCGACGGGAACACCATTTCCTACCGGTCCGCCTACCGCCGTACCCGGCAGGGCGTCTCCATGTGGGAGCTGCGTCGCGACGCCATCGCGGGATGCCTGCGTACGACCGGCGGAGGCTCCAGCAAGCAGGCGCTCGTCGAGGTCGGCATGCGTCGCGAGCCCCGGGTGCGCTGGATGACACCTAAGGAGTACGCGCGGCTCATGGGTGCCGGCAATTACAAATTGGTAGCGGGCACCCCTAATCAGCAGCTGTTCGGCTTCGGCGACGCGGTCGTGGTCGATGTTGTGCGGTGGATCGGACAGCACTACCTAATCCCCGTCCTCACCCCCGAGACGACCGACGAAGGCTAGCCTTCCGGTGCCGCTGCCGCCCACCCCACCGCCGTCGTCGGCCACCAAGACGATGAAGGCCAACCGCAGCAGCGGAACCAAGCCAGAGCTCGCGCTGCGGCGGGCGCTGTTCGCAGCCGGCCTGCGCTATCGCGTGAATCTGAAGGTGAGAGTCCCGGGCCGGACCGTCCGTCCGGACGTCGTCTTCACCCGGACACGCGTGGCCGTGTTCGTCGACGGTTGTTTCTGGCACGGATGCCCCGAGCATGGGCGCATGCCAAGCGATCCAAGCGGCTACTGGCATCAAAAAATTGCCCGGAATCAAGGGCGCGACAGCGCGGTTGACCAGGCGCTTCGCGAGTCCGGCTGGCAGGTGGTCCGGCTCTGGGAGCATACGGCCACCGAGGAGGCAGCGAAGCTGGTACGGGCCACTATCGCCGAGCGATCCGGCACGGAAGGGTGACGCAACCCGGCTGAGCGCAGGCGCAGTCGGTCTGTGAATGAGTCATTTATCGTGGGTATCGGGCGTATTCGGTGGATTGAAGGACGAGGATGGCCGGCACGATCGGGGTGGCGCGGCGGGGCAGCAGCGTAGCTTGGTCAGGATTTTCCATGACAGAGCATCGGGATCAACCCGTACCGCGCTCCGCTTGTCATGCAGGTTGCAGGCAAGCTTGCACATAAACAAACGAGCAACCGACGAGCACCCCGAGTCCACCATGGATTGCGGGTCGCGGCGTACCCGTAGCTCAAGTGTCTGGTCGTCTACCTGCGAAAGAGAAATTCTATGGATTAGAGTCCACGACTCAGGCTCTCGCCCTATGTAAGCGATCGTTGGAGTGCCGTGCCGAGAGGACTCGACCGAGTCAAAGTGTCGGATAGGCGGGATACGGCCGCCGGTTGTTGATCTCTAGTCGTCGAGCATAGCAGTTGCCTGTTGTGACCAGGATGGGAGGAGGTAGAAATAGAGAAGGTGAAGGTAGTTGGGCTGCAGATATCGACGGATCAGCGTGTTAGGAAGTTGTTTGGACGGCCGTCGCCCGGACGTCGTGTCGGTCGGCCTCCAGCGTTGCCATCATGGTTCGCGCGCTTGGGGATCATCGAGGACCGAGCGCTTCGTTGGTCCTGCTGATGACTAGGCACCAGTCCAAGTCGGGAGCCAAGTGAGTGATGGAGACGCCAGCGGCATCAAGCTGCCGCAGGCTTGCCTCATAGGCCGGATGCGCGGCGAGTTCTGCCTTGACGTTTGGAAAGGCGTAGACGGGCAAGCGGGCACCGAGTGCTTGGTTGAGAATGCCGAGAGCAAGAGTGTCGTTGATGCCGAGTGCCCATTTGTTTATGACGTTGAACGTGGCTGGCGCGACGACAGTCACGTCAGCCACGGGGTGAGGCTCGGGTTCGCCGGGTAGTCGCCACTCAACCCGAACCGGGTATCCAGTTTGTCGAACTATGGCGTCCCGATCGATCCAGGTTGCTGCGGTCGGCGTAGCGGTCACGCAGACAGTCCAGCCTTCATCCGTCAGCAGGTCGATGAGTTCACCGATCCGCAGCGCCGGCGGGGCGGCACAGACAACGAGGGCCAATACCGGATACGTGCTCATACCAGTAGCCCTGCCCGCGCAGCCAGCGGTCGGAGCCCTGGCGTAGCAGCCCGCCGCTCCTTGGACAGCAGGTCGAGCAGGAGCTCGCGGGCCTGGATGTTGGTGTGTACCACCTCTGCGGCTACCCGCTCGGCTTCGAGCAGGTGGAGCACAGCGGCGGATTTGTCCGGCGACCCCATCATCGCTGCTGCGGCCAGGTCGACATGCACCTGAGCCCGCCGGCCGACAAGCACCGTTGGTAGGTGTGAGGTGTCGAGCCGGACTCCGACTTCGACAGCATGGCCTACGTTGCCAGCACGAACCGCCGCCGAGACGGTGTGGATGGCGACGTTGGTGGGGCCGAAACCCGTCCACAAGCAGTTGCGGTCCGCCCCGAGCTTCTCGGCCAGCTCATCGGCTCCGGCGAGGTCTCGTGCCGCCTCCTTCGGCTTACCACGGCCGGCGGCAGTCAGGGCAGCCAGGAGCAGCAGTGCGCCGTGCGCGGAGAGAAGGTCAGGGGCGGCAGTCCGCGTGTCGGGAGCGAGTTGCGTGATGCTGGTCCGCACGACCTGCTCGGCTTCGTCTCTCCTCCCTGGCAGGCGCAGGAGCCCGCAAGCCGCCTGGTAAGCGGCGACTGCCGCCAAAGCGCGATCGCCAGCGAGTCCTGCGGACGTCGATGCCCGGTCGGCCGCCAACAATGCGGTGTCGCCGTCTCCCACCTTGACCGCGAGCTTCGAGGCCGCGATGTAGGCAGCAGCCAGCACCCGGAACGCGCTGGAGCGCTGGGCCCCGGACGCCTGCCCCGCCAGGTCGGTGGCCCGGCTGAGCACATCCGGCAGCAGTCGAGCCGTGGAGCTGTAGCTTGCACGCTGGTAGAGGCTGTGGACCCGACCCACGCTCCGACGCACCTCCACGGGGGACCGTAGCGGCTCAGCCGACCGGCCAGGTATGTAGCTGGCGAGGAACGCACGTAGGCCGGTGAGGAGCTCTGAACGGGCCGCTGCCGATGCGGGACTGCGGATATCCTCTCCCATCATCTTTCCTCGGCAGTTTGCCACTGACACGTCGACGAGCATCTCGTCGAGCTGTTCGAGGGTAATTCGCAGTGCCGAAGCAATCCGGCTCCGATGCCATGGCTGTGGGTCTGTCTCGGCGCTTTCCCAGCGGACGACGGTCGACCTCTCCACACCGAGCGTTTCGGCCAGTCGCTCCTGACTGAAACCGAGCGCCTTCCGTCGCTGGCACAGCCGGTGTCGCTTCAGGGCCACAACGGTTCTCCCTCCGTATGCCGCCACTGTAGTAACAGTCGGTCGATAGAGCGGGTACGCGCATGCCTCACTTATGCGTCACTTCGGCCCCCCGAACGCTGTAGTCCCTGATCAGCCGGGCAACAAAGCTGAAGCGCATGGCCCGGGGCGGGTGCTGGCTCCGGAACTGCGTCGACCCGAACGACGCAGCTCCGCTCCCGCCCGCCCCGGCGCCACTCCACCCGTTAACAGGGGGCCCTTCCTCTACCGGATCCGTTAACAAGGGCACCCTCCTTACACGTTCGGAGCCGGCATGCCCACCCTGCTCGACGACTTCCCGATCCTCACCCCCGTCACCGACGAGGACGTCGCCATCGCCGTACGGGCCGTGCGCACCCATGTGCCGGAGAGCTGGCCGGAGGGCGAGCTGTGCCGCAGCGAACGCGTCCCGTACCCCTGCCGCCTCGCCCGCTGGGGCCGGGCCACCCTGGAAGCCGCCGGCCTCACCGAAGCCCAGGCCGAGCAGGGTGGCTGGGCATGACCGTTCAGGAGGCGGTCGGCCAGTGGCTGCGGCTGGTGGTGGCGGACGCCGAGCTGTGGCCGTACCTCATCGGGGTCGACCTGGACCGGCTCGGCGCGCACCTGGCGGCGAGCCTCGCCGCAGCCCTCGAAGGCCAGCCGACCCTGGACCCGTGGCGCGGGCTCGGCCTGTCGGAGGCGCAGCACCGGCGGATCATGGACTACCTGGCCGGCGTCCTGTGGGCGCTGGACCTGCCGGACGACCAGGTCTCCCGTGCCCGGCGGGTCTTCGGTGGCGAGGTGGGCGCGTGAACCTCACCGCCGCGTGGGAGGCGGCCGTCGACAAGGGCGCCGACGACTTCTGGTGCACGCTGGAGGACGGCCGCCCCGGGCTGCTCCCCGAACGGGACGCGCCGCTGCTCTTCGCCGCGCTCGGCCGCCTGACCAGCGGCGGCGACGACCCCGCCGGACGGGCGGCGCTGCTGACGGTGCTCGGCCGCGCGTACCGCCGACACGACCTGCTGCCGCACGAGGCCGCCATCGGCGAGGCGCTGCTGGCCGCTGTCGCCCGGCAGGCTCGCCCACTGTGGACGCCGCCGCTCGCCGACGCCTGGGAGCGTGCCGGCCGCCGCGCCGCCGAGGCCGTGCGCGACGCCGCCGCCCGCGCCGGCGACGGCCCGGCGTGGTGGCCCGCCGAGGTGATCGACCACGACCGGCCGTGCGACACCGTCGCGATCCTGACCGTACGCCCCTGGCGTCGCCTGCCCCACCGGCCCGGCCAGGCGGTTCCGGTCTGCACGCCGCGCCGGCCCGGCTGCTGGCGATGGCTCTCCCCGGCCAACGCCCCGCGCCCCGACGGCACCGTCGAGCTGCACGTCCGCGCCCTCGCCGCCGGCACCGTCTCCCACAGCCTCGTCCACGACGTACGCCCCGGTGAGCCGCTCTGGCTCGGCCCACCGCGCGACGCCGGCCTGTCCCTGGACCTGCCCCTGCGGAGAGACCTGCTGCTCGTCGCCGGTGGCACCGGCCTGGCGCCGCTGCGCGCCCTGATCGAGCAGGTCGCCGCCGCGCCCGAGGGCCGGCGGGTGACCCTCGTCGTCGGCGTCCGCAGCTTCACCGACCTCTACGACGCGATCACCCTCGACCGGCTCCAGCGTGCCCACGACTGGCTGACCGTCGTGCCCGCCTTCAGCCACGACCTCTGCGCCGAGCCGGCCGAGCAGGGCGACGCCCTCACCATCGCCCTCGACCACCATCGTCCCGACCACGACGTGTACGTCTGCGGCCCGCCGCCGATGCTCGCCGGCGCACGGCTGCGGCTGCTCGCCGTCGGGGTGCCCGCCAACCGCATCCACCTGCCGTCGGAGATGGTGCCCTGATGGCCGTCTACCGCAGCCGGCATGCCCAGCCCGGCCCGCTGACGCCGGACCGGATCCTCGGCGTCGCGTTGCCGCGCACGTCGCTCTGCCGGCGCGGCTACCGGGTCGACGAGGTCGACGCCCTGCTGCACCGCCTCGCCCACGAGCTGCGCGACCGCACCCGCCAGCTAGACCTCACCCGCGCGGAGAACCACCGCATCAAGGAGGCGCTCCGCACCTGGCAGGGCCAGCACGCCGATGAGCGGTCGCGGGCCCGGCAAGCCGCTCGATGAGCGGCCGACGTTTCGGAGGACGGCGGGGCGGCACGGTGGCCGGTAGCGTCCGGGGATGGCCGACAGCCCTCCCGATGACCTGCTCGCCGGTTTCAGCCCTGCCCAGCCGTACACCAGGGAGGTGGCCGCCGAGGGACCCCGGACGCTCGGCGTGCACGTGGTCCTCGACGGCGACGAGATCGTGTATGTCGGCAACACCACGAAGCAGCCGCTGCGCGACCGGCTGCGCCAGCACCTGACCGGCAACCGGGGCTCGTCGGCGCTGCACAAGAACGTCGGCCGGTGGCTCGACGAGCAACTCGGTCGGGAGGCGGGAGTGGCAGCACGTCGAGGACCTGCCGCTGCCGGGTGACGTGTCCCAGGGCCGGCGCGGCTTCGCCGCCTGACCGCGACGCTGTCCCTGGGTCGCCTGACGGTGACACGGTGCCATGCTTGCCGCCCGGTTCGGCTCGATGAGCGCCGCGAGCAGCGCCACGCTCACCGAGCCCGAGATGGCCACGAGATGGACTGGCTCGTCCTCGCCCCGCACGCATCGAGGACCGACTCGACGGCCCGCTCCAGCGAGAACGGTCCCGCAGCGGCGCCGTGGCCCGGAAGATCGGGGCTCGGCACCCGGTGCCGCTCGCCGAGCGCACCGCGCTGCGGCTGCCAAACGCGCTGACTGGATTCGAACGCGTGGAGTAGAACTACGCCGGTCATCTCGTGGCTTTCTCAGTCTGTGCGTCCGGTCCGCACGGCTTCAGCGGCCGTAGGCGGCCGAAAGCTGTCCGACAAGCGTGGCGAAGGGCATGTCGAGGTCGCCGTAGACGTCGCCGGCCTTGGGATGCGCGTTGTCGGCCAGCACTTCCACCATGAGCGTGGCGTAGTCGCTCGGGATCACACCCGCTTGCTGCAGCCGCAGCAGGCCGGCCTCCCTCTTGGCCTGCGAGAACGTTCCGCAGGCGTCGACGGCGACATACGCGTCGTACCCTGCCGCCGTCGCGGAGATCGCGGCGAAGGCAGCGCACACCTCGAGCGAGATCCCCGCGACGATGACCTTGTTACGCCCGGTCGCCTCGACGGCCGCGCGGACACGCTCGTCCTCCCAGGCGTTCACCGAGCTGCGGTCGATCACGTCGAGCCCGGCGGGCAGCACGGCCCGCAGCTCCGGAATGAGCGGACCCCACATGCTGTCGGCCGCGGTGGTGGTGACGACGACCGGCAACTCCAGGCGCAGCGCGGCCTTGGCCAGACCGACGACGTTGTGCTTCAGCTCGTCAACGGTGATGTCGCGGACTCCGGTGAACAGCGCGATCTGGTGGTCCACCAGCAGAAGGGCGGCGTTGTCCGTGGTCAAGGGGGTGAGGAAGCGCTCCTGCATGTCCTTCTACCTCTCTGTCGAAATCGGATGAGGCGGTGCGGACAAAGAATGTCCGGCCGCAAGGACCGGACCAATGACGATCTGCGACACCGGCGGTGAGCCAGGCTCACCAATCCTGGCGGGCCGCTGGTCAGGCAGCATGTCTCTGCACCGACCACCCGACCGGCGGCCGGTGACATCGTTCGAGAATTCATACTTTTCACACACGGTGTGGCGGCGCCGCTGTTCCACCTCGGTGGAGTCTTCGCCCTGATCGCCGGCCTGACTCAGATCCTTCTCATGGGGATCACTCTGGCCTTCAGGGACCGCTGGGAGGCCCTGGGGGCGTTCACCGCGTTGTGGGCCGCCGGTGTGGCCGTGGTCAGTCTCGCCTTGTGGTGGTACTGCCGCCGCATGACGACGCGGTCCGTGCTGAGGTGACGCGAGTGCCGATCCCGGCGGCGACCTCGGCGAAGGCGCGGATCCGGGCGCTCTCCCGCGAGGACTTCCAGACCAGCGCGAACTCCGCGTCACGCGCGTCGGTGATCGGCACGTACGCGATGTCGGGCCGCGCGTAGAAGCGGGCGACCTGCGCCGTGACCGGGAGGATGCCCCGTCCGGCGGCGATGAGGGCGAGGGCCGCCTGAAACGTGGCCGCCGACGGGCCGCGGACCACCGGTTCTCCGGTGGCGGTCCGGGGCGGAAGGTGCTGGTCGATCCAGTAGTCCGGTGCGTTCTCGACCGTGAGCACCGTCTGACCGGCCAGCTCGTCGAGCGATGCCGAGGCACGTCGGGCCAGCGGATGCCGGGCGGACACCGTCAGCACCCACGGTTCACGCACGAGCACTGGGCCGACCGTGAGGTCCGGCTCGTTGACGGGCAACAGTGCGGCCAGGACGTCGACGGTGTCGTTCCGCAGGGGCGCGAGATGGTCGTCGATCTCGGTCTCGAGCAGGATCTGGGCCGCGCACTCGGGGTGGCGGACATGGAAGGCATCGATGACCCGGTTCAGCACCTCCGCGGTAGCCGGACCCATGAATCCCAGCCGCAGGGCCCCCGTCGTCCCGCGTCCCGCCGCCACGGCCTCCGCGATCTCCCGCTCGATCTGGCGCCATGCCGGCTCGATCCCGTCGCGCAACCGCCGCCCCACCGGGGTCAGGCTGACCCGTCGGCTGGTGCGCTCGAACAGCGGGGTGCCGAACCGGCGTTCGAGTTTCTTGACGATCTGGCTCGTGCGCCCTTGCGACAGGCCGAGACGCTCCGCCGCGCGGCGAAAGTGCAGCTCTTCGGCGAGGACGAGGAACGCCTCGATCTCGTGCCTCTCCATCGCGCTCCCCTTGCTTCCGGACGGATTGGTGAGCCGGGCTCACCAGTCTGCCAGGTCGTTCTCCACCGGATGCACCCGAGGGTCACCAGAAACCAGACAGTCCTGTGACGACATGTCCTTCCCCGCCCCTGACCAGGGCTATCGCGATGAAATGCTCCACTGTCAGTAGGCTGCGGTGCAGCATCGGCGACATGAACAGGAACGGTTGTGAAAGTCACCATCACCGTGTGTGACGTGTGTCAGGACAGGCAGCGTGAGGCCAAGACGTACGGGGTCGTGTCGGATGGCCGGACCGCCGAAACCGACCGCTGCGCGGAGCACGCGGCTCCGTTCGAGGCGCTGTTCGCAGTGCCCGAGGCGCGTCCGGGCCGACGCCGGTACCAGGCCACCACGATGGAAGAGATCGAGGCGCGTAAGGCGAGTCAGGCCAGCGCCCGTTCGCGCGTTTGACCGCAGCTCGGTACGCCACCCGGAGTTCATGGCCACCTGCGCCTGCCGCGCCTCTGCTCATTTTCGCCAGGCGGGGGCCATCCGTTCGGACATCTCGCGCCAGAAGCTCCGCAGGTCGTCCCGGTTGACCGCCTGCCAGTCCGCCCGCCCCGGCGAGCGGAACCAGCGCCCCACGAGGTCGATCTGGTGGGCGCAGAACGCCTCGTCCATCTGGTACGGCAGCTCGTCGCCCTTCGGCGGCAGCGGGCACAGCCGGAACGGGCAGTCGTCGATGCAGGTGGAGCCGGGTTGGACGTCGTGGGCCTGGCGGCGGCTGAGGGTGACCCGCATGGCGGTGCGGTCGATGGTGAGGCACGGGGGCAGGTCGGCGCGGCTGGCCCGGCTGAGCCGGCGCGCCCGCTCGTCGTTGTCCCGGCCCCGGTCGGCGAGGTTGAGCAGCAGCATCACGTCGGCCAGCAGCCGTTGGGCCCGCGGTTCCAGGACGGCCCAGCCGTGCGAGGGCGGCAGCCAGGAATCCTGGAGCCGGCGGATGCCCGGCTGTGGGCTGACCGCCCCCACCCGGCCGACGATCTCCCGCTCGTCCACCCAGCAGTGGCGCTCGGGGTGGCGGTCGATGAGCGCGTCGACGCACAGGTCCGCCACCTCGAGGACGAGCGGGTGGGCCGTACCGCTGCCGGGCTGCGGGGCGCGGTGCCCGCCGCCCGCGATCGAGGTCCAGAAGGCGACCAGCCCGCGCGGGTCCGAGCCGTGGCCCCGTTCGTGCAGTGTCTCGCCGGGGTCGCGGGGCAGGGCCAGCAGGGTGAGTGCCTGGATGAGCACCAGGTGGGAGTACCAGAACCGGGAGTGCCGCAGCGCCTTCTCGGCCTCCTCGACGAGCAGGCTGCGGTGCGCCGGGTACGTGCGGCAGTTGGCGGCGAGCCGGAACCCCTGGGCGAGGGTGAGCTCGTAGACGCGGGCCCCGTCGGAGGCGTCGGTGGCCAGGCGGTGCACCCAGCGGCGCAGGGTCTCCCGGGCGACGTGCTGCCAGTCTGGTTCGCCGGGGTCGTGCGCGCTGTCGGCGTAGAGGAACAGCGACGGCGCGATCCAGGTGCGCAGCTCCTCCAGGCGTTCCCGGCCTGTGGGGTCGGCCGTTTGCGGCGGCTCGTCGAGCAGGTCGCGTAGCGCGCGGACGGCCGTGTTGCCGCCGCTGGCGATCTCGCGGGCCGCGGCGAGCCGGGGGAGGTACGACGTCTCGTCGGCCATCATCTGGAACAACTGCCGGTACTGCGGCGTGGGCTGCCGCGACCGGAGGCCGGTGGGTTCGGGTGGCCGGTCCGCGAGTTGCCGGGCGGCGTCGCCGTACCGGTGCACGAGGGCGATCTTGGCGTCTTCGAGGGGGCGGTCGGTGACCGACCCGTCCCCCTGGTAGCGGGGCCAGGCGTGGCGGATGGCGTCGGCCAGTTGCCGGTGCGCGGTGTGCCCGGTGGCGGCGTCCATCTCCAGGGCGACCGCGAACATCTCCAGTGCCCGGGTGCGGTTGCGCGTCGCGGCGGCCTCGTCACTTAGCCGGTGTACGAGCGCGATCGACCGGTGCCGGGTGGCCTTTTCGTCCCGGCCGCTGGTGGGCAGGCCGACCGTCCGCCGGGCGGTGTCGGCGAGACGGGTCAGGTCGGCCCGCCGGAAGGGGTGGCTGCGCCGCCCGTCCAGTCGTTCGAACGCGCCCGCGCTGCGGGTGTGCAGGGTGAGGGCGGACAGCAGTTCCCGCCCGGGGCCGTGGTTGCGGGTGAAGGCGTGCGCGAGGAAGTCGTCGTCGCGCATGGCGGCGGTGAGAAAGCGCGAGCCGAGGTACGCCTGGATCACCCCGTGCTGGAAACGCACCCCGTCCTGCCGCTTCACCACGATGTTCAGCGCGTCCCCGGTGGTCTCGGCGAGCCCGATGTCCTGCGGGTTGTCGGCGCTGAGCTTGTGCAGCCGGGCGCGCAGCTCGGTCAGGATCCACGACTGGCCGGCGTCGGTCGCGGCGTCGCCGCCGGTGAGTTCCGTCGTACGCACCGACAGCCGGTTGTTGCGCAGCCCGATGCAGGCGAGGGCGGAGAGCACCTCGATCGCGTCGGACCGTTCGGTCTGCGGCATGCCGTAGTCCTCGTACAGGTCGCCGGCGACGGTGGCGTCACACCACTCCTCCAGCAGGCTCCAGCGCAGCGCCGACCTGCCGGGGCCTGCCGGCTCGACCCGGTCGAGGCGGTCGACCTCGTGCAGCTGGCCGATGACCCGCAGGTAGAACGGTGAGTCGGCGACGTCGGCGGCCTTGACCAGCCCGGTGATGCGGTCCCACCGGTGCCCGGTGTCCGAGCGGCGGCTGTGGGCCCGCACGTACTCGAGGGCGGCGCCCTGGGAGAGCGGTTCCAGTTGCAGCAGCAGCGCGTCCAGGCCGCGCAGCGGATCGTCGGGCCGCGACGCGACCACCAGGGGGAGGCGCTCGCGGACCGCGCCCCGGACGGCCTCCCGGAGCACGCTGTCCCGGTCGGCGGGCTGGGTGGCGTCGGCGAGGACCTCCTCCAGGCCGTCGGCGAGCACCACGATGCGGTTGTCCAGCCAGAGCCGCCGCCACATCCGGTCCGCCTCGCCGGCGGCGTGGAGCTGGGTGTCGATGGTGCGTTGGAACTGTTCGAGGGCGAGCTGGTGGAAGTTCAGCTTCTCCGGATCGGTGACCGTCCGCAGGTCGATCCCGATCGGCACGACGTCGGTGGCCATCAGCATCTCCGCGAGGCGTGCCAGGGTGGCCGTCTTTCCGGTGCCGATGCCGCCCACCAGCAGCAGTGGGCGCCGGGTCGTCTCGTCGCGGAGCCGCTGCATCATCAGTTCGCACAGCTCGTCGCGGCCGACGACGCTGCTCGGGTCGAGGTCCCGTTCGGCGGTGGGCAGCAGCATGCGGCTGTTGCGCAGGACGTTGCGCCGGTACCAGCGACGGACCGGCACGTACCGCCAGAAGAGGAAGAGCGCCAGGCCCAGCGCCGCGACCATGGGGGGCTTGACGAAGCCTTCCACCTGGCCGCAGTAGTACGACCTCGGCGGTTCGCCCGCGCACCACGCCGACACCCGGAGGAAGCCGGGCTCGGTGTCGAGGATCATCAGGACCAGGGAGAGGGCGGTCCACGCCAGGAACGCCCCGGCAATGGCGATGATCGCCCACCGCAGCCCGCGGTGATGCCGCCAGCTCATCCGGCGGTCGCCGCGCTCGTCCGTGCGCCGGCGGCGGTTCCGTTCCGCCTGGCGTTCCCGTCGGGTGCGCCACCGACGCCGCCGCTGGCGCAACCACAGCTGGGCCGCCCAGACCGGACCACGTTTCGGCCCGTGCATGGACACCCCCATGATCGACATGGTCGGCTACCGGACGGCGGTGCCTGCCCTCCACCCCACGCCAACGCTAGTGCCGTCGCCGCAGGCCAGTGCCCGGTTCCGGCATTCCCGCGCCGGCCCTTCGGCCCCGGTCCTCGCCCGCCGTCGGTCTTCTGGCGTAAGGTCCCGTAGACCTCATTGGGGGAGGTGCAGACGATGCGTGCCGGGTTGGAGATGCCGCCCGCGGTCGAGGCGGAGCGGGTCATCAGGGCCGTGCTGGCCGACCTGCGTTCGGGCGAGCACCGGGGCGTCGTGGTCGACTCCCCGCCCGGGGCCGGCAAGTCGACCCTCGTGGTGCGGGCCGCCGTCGAGCTGGCCGCCGCCGGCGAGCCGCTGATCATCGTCGCGCAGACCAACGAGCAGGTCGACGACCTCATCGACCGCCTCGCCCGCAAGGCACCCGAGCTGCGCATCGGCCGCCTCTCCGCCGCCGACTACAAACCGTCCGAGCGGGTCAGGGGCCACGAGACGGTCCGGGTCGCCGCGAAGGTCGCCGACCTCGGCGGCCCGGCCGTCATCATCGGTACGGCCGCCAAATGGGCCACGGTCGCGGAGGGCACCTGGCCGTGGGCGATCGTGGACGAGGCGTACCAGATGCGGTCGGACGCGCTGCTGCGCGTGGCCGGCAGGTTCGAGCGGGCGCTGTTCGTCGGCGACCCCGGTCAGCTCGACCCGTTCTCGACGGTGGAGACGTCGCGGTGGACGGGGCTGACCTGGGATCCGATGCAATCGGCGGTGGCGGTGCTGCTGCGGCACAACCCGGAGCTGCCGGTGCACCGGCTGCCGGTGTCGTGGCGGCTGCCCGCCTCGGCTGCCCCGGTGGTGGCGGCGGCGTTCTACCCGTTCACCGGGTTCCGCGCCGGCACGTCCGCGCCCGACCGGGCCCTGTCCTTCACAGAGTGCGGGCCGGGGGACGCGCTGGACCGGGTGGTGGACCTGGCGGCGTCGACCGGCTGGGCGCTGCACGAGCTGCCGGCCCGGCACACGCTGCGTACCGATGCGGAGGCCGCCTCGGCCTGTGCGGCGCTGGCGCTGCGCGTGTTGCGGCGGGGCGCGGTCGCCGTCTCCGAGCACGCGCCGGCGGGCGCGCCGGTCACCGCGGACCGGATCGCCGTCGGGGCCGCCCACCGCGACCAGGTCGCGGCCATCCGCGCGCACCTGGGCGAGGCGGGAGCCGGCATCACCGTCGACACCGCCAACCGCCTCCAGGGCCGGGAGTACGACGTGACGATCGTGCTGCACCCGCTGTCGGGGCGGCGGGACGCGACGGCGTTCCACCTGGAGTCGGGGCGGCTCTGCGTGCTGACGTCCCGGCACCGGCACGCGTGCATCGTGGTGGCGCGCGCCGGGATCGGCGAACTGCTGGACGCCCACCCGTCCACCGAGATCGTGCACCTCGACGTGCCGGTGAAGTTCCCGGACGGCTGGGAGGCGAACCAGACGATCCTGGCGCTCCTGGCCGGCCTCGGAAATCCGGCGGAGCTCCGTAACGGGTAACGGAGCCGCAGATCCCGCTAGGCCGTGGTGGGCAACTCGTACCGTACGCCGGTCAACTGTTCGGACAGGTGCCACAGGCGGCGAGCGGTCTCGGCGTCGGTCGCCGTGGGGGACAACCGCACCGGCGTCGGTCCGCCGCGCAGCTCGGCGAGGCCGTCCGGCCCGATGAACTGGCCGGCCCGCACGTCCGGGTCGGTAGCCGCATACAACTGCGGCAGCGCGCCGTCGGTCGGGGTCTGGGCAAGGATCGGGTTGCCGATGCGGCCGAGCACCACCCGCCACAGGCCGACCGGCGCGCTGGATTGCAGGTTGGTGGCGGTGTAGCCGGGGTGGGCGAGCACGCTGCGTACCGGGCTGGCCGCGGCGGTCAGCCTGCGGTGGAGTTCCCACCCGAAGATGGCGTTGGCCAGCTTGGACTGGTTGTAGAAGCCCATGGGGGAGTAGCGGCGTTCGCCGGTGAGGTCGTCGAACCGGAGCCGCCCCTGTCGGTGGTTGATCGAGCTAACCGTGACCACGCGGGGGTCGCGTCCGGCGGTCAGCAGGTCGAGCAGCAACCCGGTGAGTGCGAAGTGGCCGAGGTGGTTGCAGGCGAACTGCAGTTCGTGGCCCTGTGCGCTCAGCGACCGCGGCGGCGCCATCACGCCGGCGTTGTTGACGAGCACGTCCAGGCGCGGATGGTCGGCGCGCAGCCGGGCGGCGAAGGCGCGGACCGAGTCGAGGTCGGCCAGGTCGAGGCGGCGTACCTCGAGGCTCGCGTCGGGGTGCTCGGCGGTGATCTCCGCGACCGCTCGGCGGCCCTTCTTTTCGTCGCGTACCGCGAGGATCACGTGTCCGCCCCGGCGGGCTAGCGCCCGGGTGGTGGCCAGGCCAAGGCCGCTGTTGGCTCCGGTGACCACGAACACCCGGCCGGTCTGGTCCGAAATCCGTTCGGCGGTCCAGCGATTCCGCATCATGCGGCATAGCATGTCGTGTGTGGCACTTAGTGTCAATGAGGTGTCAGGGTGCCGTGCGTGGCATCGCCTAGCATGAAGCGGTGAGCATCCAGCCGGAAGTGACCATGGCGCAGCGCAAGCGCCAGCTCGTGTCGGACGAGCTGACCGAAGCGGCGCTGCAGCTGTTGGCGCTCAAGGGGTTCGACGCCGTCACCATCGACGAGATCGCGGCCACCGCCGGCGTGTCCCGGCGTACGTTCTTCCGCTACTTCGCATCCAAGGAAGACGTCGTCGTCCAGTTCCTCACCGGCATGGGCGCCGACATCCAAGCGGAACTGGCGGCACGACCTGCCCAGGAGTCGCCCTCCGGCGCGCTGCGGCACGCCGTCTGGGTGCCGATCGCCGCCTGCGCCGACCATCCGGACAGGGCGCTGCGCGTGGTCCAGTTGATCCTGCGTACCCCCGCCCTGCTCGCCCGCTTCCTGGAGCGTCAGGCGCAGTGGCGCGACAACCTGGCGGCGGTGCTGGGAAGCCGCCTGGGGCTCGACCCGGACACCGACCTGTACCCACAGTTGGCCGTCGGGATGGCGCTGAGCGCCTTCGACGCCGTGCTGCAACGCTGGAGCGACAGCGACGGCGCCGAAGACCCGGCCGACCTCACCGACCGGGCCTTCGCGGTCATCGCCCCGGCGCTGGACGCCGTCGAAGGTCGAGCCGCCGGCGCACCGCGGTAGACCGGCCGTCGAGGGGCCGGCGTCGTAGGCCCGGGTGGCAGGAGGCGGCGGCGACGCGAACGACCTCGTCAACCACCTGATCCGCTGACCGAACCAGCCGTCACCGGCCCGGGGGCTGGTATTCGACCCGCTCCCGGGCCGCCTCGTCGATCTCCTCCGGGGTCAGCACCGGGGTGACCCGGGTGTCCACCCCGCCCGCCGCCCGGATGTCGATGGCGACCGCGGCGGCGGTCTTGTGGTCGGGCAGATCGCACACCACGTAGGTGTCGTCCGCGCCGAACCCGAAGTGCATCGACTCCATCCGCCCGCCGGCGCCTTCGATCGTCTTCCGGACGACCTCGGCGCGTCTGGTGCCGCCGTCGGCGGTGAGCCCCTTGATTCCGTCGATCGTGTAGGTCGACTTCAACAGGAACTTGGCCACGCCGCCATCACCTCCCCGAAAATCGTCGCCCAGGGATCAGCTCGATCCCTGTCGTTGGACCCGCTGTGCGCCCTCGACCTTGGCCCGTCCCTGGTCGCGTTCGCTGCCGGACGATCCGCTGGCGGTGCGCAGGTGACGGGCCTTCGGCGAGTGCTCGGTGGAGGAGCCCTGGTGGCCGGGCGCGCCGCTGCCGGGATGTCGCCGGCCGCGCGCCGACTCGCCGCCGGGATCGTGCTTGTTCTCCTTGTGGCTACCCATGCGCCGCGCGTACCCGGTCCGCCGGTGGCTAGTCCTCGCCGCGCGGTCGGCCGACAGCGCGCGAGAAGCGGGCATCCGACCCCGTCCGGGCGGAAAGCCGACCGAGGGCACAAGACCCGGATCCGCGCCGCCGTCGATCACCGGAATTCATGTCGGCCTACCGATAGAACGACGATTCATCTGATCAATGCCGGTCGATAGCGTGACGGGAAAGGCCGTCCATGAAAGGCGGGCCATGACAAATCCCATCACCTCACCGTCCCGGCGGCGGATCCTGCTCGGCGCCGCCGTGGCCTCGGCGGTCACCGTCACCGGGGCGAGCGCCGCGCACGCCGCACCACCCACCGCACCACCCGCCGGGGCGGCGCCCCCGGCGCGGCCGGCCCAGCCCCTCGTGGCCCGGGACCGGATCGCCACCGCACGGCTGGCCGGCGGGCCGGCCCGCTTCCAGGCCGACTTCCACGAACGCCTCGACGCCTGGCTGGCCTTCTGGTCGGCCAACTCGCCCCGGAGCTGGAGCACGCCGGCGGAGGTCGAGGGCACGGTGAGCGCGGCCGGCGACGAGTTCACGCTGCACGCGATCCGGATCAGCCGCGACGACGAGACGCGGGACGCCTTCGCCGCCGGGCGGGTGGACGCGGCCCACCTGGCCACCCTCGCCAGCCTGCACCACCACTTCCCGTCGGTCCGCGTTCAGGCCGGCGGCGCGTTGCGGGTCACCGACGGCCCCGCCGGCTGGACCGGCTCGGCCGAGCAGGTCGCGTTCGCCGTCACCGCCTGCCGCGAGCTGTGGGGGCTGCGCGCCGCCGACGCGACCAACTGGCGGAAGCGCGTGAGTCAGGCCGGGCACGGGGCCGATCCCGCCTCCCGTTCCGGCTGGGCGGCATTCACCAGGGCGAGTCTGCGGCGCGGGCTGCGGACCGAATCGTACTGATCTGTGGAGGTAAGGACATGGCACGCAGCGAATTCCGGTTCGTCGTCGACGGCGTCGAGTTGACCACCGAACAGCAGAGCCTCATCGCCGGTGAGATCCAGAAGGCGGGCCTCAACGCGCTCTCCGTCGCCGGCAGCAAGCTGGCCAACCCGCTCGCCGTCGGGCACGCCAACATCAAGCTCCGTCCCGAGTGGTACGGGCTCTGGCTCATCGACGGCCCGTTCGCCGAGGAGCTCGGCCAGAAGATCAACGACCTCGGCTTCTGGATGCAGCGGTGACGGACCCCGTCCACCGGCCGGATCCGCCGGAGCGGATGTGCCCGAGCACCCCCGCGGCCAACGCCACGGTGTTCCTCGGCATGATCACTCCGGCGGGTCGGGTCGCATACGTCACGCCGCCGCTCCCGGCCGAGGTCGCCCTCGCCCAGGCCGGCACGGACGCGCCGGTCGAGTCCCGCTACCGGCTCGCCGGCCCGTGCGTCACCGCGAAGTGCGGCTTCTGGACCGGCGAGCACTGCGGCCTCGGCGAACGGGTCGCCGCCTCGTACCGCGACACCGCCGGCCCGGCCGAGGCCGACCTGCCGCGCTGCGCGATCCGACGGAGCTGCCGGTGGTACGCCGAGCAGGCCCGCGCGGCCTGCGCAGCCTGCTCCCATGTGGTCACCGACGCCCGCTGACCGCCGCCGTGGGCGACGTCCCCGGGGTCGTCGTCCGCCGCGTCGTGATGACGGTGTGGCCTCACATTGTGTTGACGATCAAGCCGATGTGGGTGAAGTAGTTCAACGCTCCGAAGAGAGTGAAGATGGCGCCGGCGATCGCCCACACCACGCCGATGATTCCCAGCAGCACGCGGTTCAGCTTGAGCAGGGCGAACGGGGCGAGAACGGAGCCGATCCCCACCAGGACGTACAGACCGGAGATGAAGGCCGCCTCGACCTCCGGGTACTCCGCGAACTCCCCCGAGATCGGCTCCTGCGGCGGCGCCGCGAAGAGCGTGTACGTCCAGCCGGCTGCCGCGATGCCGAAACAGGCCAGGCCGAGCGCGAACACGAAGATCGAGATCGGCCACAACAGTCGCCGCGCCTGCTCCGTCCGGAGGCCGCCGTTCTCCAGCGACGCCTCGGCGAAGATCTCACCCCGCCGCCACAGGATGATGGCCGCCCCGAGCATCAGCACCCCGAAGCCCAGGGACGGCTCGCCGAAGATGATGTTGTCGAAGGCGAAACCCCCGGGTGCCAGCGGCCAGGTCAGCGTCATGTGCAGGCCCGTGACGGTGAGGATCGTACCCAGGATCGCGAAGGCGATCGCCCACCCTTCGGTGGCGAGCGGCCTGTCCTTCATCATCTGCCAACCGAGGGCCACGACCAGCAGCAGGCCGACGCCCGCGGCGAGCGCCATGATCGTGTTGTAGGTGGGCATCTGCGCCCAGTCGATCTTCAAGTCATCCTGGGCGGATATCTCGAACATGGCGTCTCCCTCCGTTCGCCGCTCTCGGCGCAGGTCGGCACGACCGCACGACAAAGCGGGCGGCACGGCGAGTTCCCCCGATCACGCCGCAGAAACGCCACGCCAGACCAGCCGGAGCGCCTGCCGGTGGTACGCCGAGCTGCGCGCCGCCGCGGGCTGGCCGGCCGCAGCCGCCGCCTCGGCGACGAGGCCGAGCGCGTCGCAGGACGGTGACCGCCCGCATCCCGGGACGTGCTGCGCAGGCTGCAATCGGCAGGACCGGGGGAGTGGAGGGGGTCGTGCCCCGTGTCCACTCCGGACGGGGGGGGCCAACGGGATGCGCCGCGCTTTATTACTGTCGGTGCGGTGACGGGGATGATGCTGCGCCGCGCCGGTCGGCTGGGTTTCGTGCTGTTCGCCCTCGCGGCGTTCGGGCTTTTCATGCTGCCGTGGTTCAAAGGCGACAACGGGGACGTGATCATCGGCCTGGACGTGGGCTACGTCGAGTCCGAGCTGCCCGGCACCCCGAACCCGTTGACGCAGTACTTCCTGGAGATGACGCAGCTGCCGGCGTTCGTCACTCTGTTTCTCGCGTTCACCGTGGCGGTGCGGCGGAGGTGGGCGCGGATCGTCGCGGTGGTGGTCGTCGTGCTGGCCGCCGCGATGACCGTGGCGGCGGCGGCCGTGCCGCTCACCCGCGTCGAGGACTACTGGGAGCCGGCCGAGGTGCGTCGCTACCAGATGTTCGCGCTGGTGACCGTCGCGCTGGCGGTGCTGCTGCTGGCCGCCGCCGGCACCCTGGCGGCCGGGCTGCGCCAGGCGTACCACGGGTTCGTGGTGGCGCTGCTGCTCGCCTTCACCGCCTTCCACCTGGTCAACGTCGCGATTCTCGCCGGGCCGGGGGTGGGGGGGACGATGACCGCGGCGGCGTGGCTGCCGGCGCCGGCGTACCTGCTGGCGGCCGGCTGCGCGGTCCTCGCCGCGACCGGCGCCGCGGCTGCCGAGCGGTCGGAGCCGGCCGCCGCCCCCGCACCAGTCCCTCAGCCGGCGGGGCGCGCGTAACCGAGCAGCAGCCCGCCGGCGGCGGGTCGGAGGCGGCGGGATGTCCGACGGTTCCGCTACGGTCGGGGCGTCATGGAGCCGCGGTTCGGCGAGGTCGTCATCGGGCGGGAGCACCCCGCGGGCCTGCTGCGCGCCGAGGTCGACCGGGCGGCCGCCAGCCACGGCGGCCTCGTCCTGGTCGCCGGCGAGCCCGGAATCGGCAAGACCACCCTGGTCACCGCCGCCGCCAGGGAGGCCCGCCAGCACGGCGCCCTGGTGCTCGGCGCGGCCTGCTGGGATTCCGACAGCGCGCCCGGCTACTGGCCGTGGGTGCAGGTGCTGCGCGGGCTGCGCCGCTCACCCGACGACTGGTCGGTGGCGCGGGAGGCCGCCGAGCCGGGCCTGGCCGCCCTGCTCGGCGAGACGACCGGCACGGCGGCCGACCGGGCCATCCGCGAGACGATCCGCGAGGCGATCGGCGGCCCGGCCGGCGGCAGCGGGGACGACCAGGCCGACCGGGAGGAATTCGACCTCTACGACGCGGTGACCGGCGCGCTCGTCGCGGTCTCCCAGCGCCGGCCGGTCGTGGTCGTCCTCGACGACCTGCACTGGGCCGACCCGGCGTCGATGCGGCTGCTCCAGTTCGCCGCCCAGCACACCTGGTTCGAACGGCTGCTGCTGGTCGGCACCTACCGCGACGCCGAGGTGGAGGCCGCCGACCACCCGCTGCGCCCGCTGCTGATGCCGCTCGTGGCGAAGGCGACCAGCATCACCCTCACCGGCCTGTCCCGCGACGAGGTGGGCGCGCTGATGGCCCGCACCGCCGGCCGCGAGCCGGACGTCGACCTCGTCGACGAGGTGCACCGGCGCACCGGCGGCAACCCGTTCTTCGTGGAGCAGACCGCCCGGCTGTGGCGCGCCGACGGCCAGGTGAGCACGATCGCGCCCGGCGTACGGGAGGCGGTGCGGCGGCGGCTCGCCCAACTGCCCGTGCCGGTGGCCGACCTGCTCACCGTCGCCGCGGTGCTGGGCCGCGAGTTCCACCGACAGGTCCTCGCCGCCGTTGCGGGCGCCCCGGCGGCGCAGGTCGACCGGCTCCTCGACCGGGCGGTGACCGCCCGGCTCGTGCTGGCCCGCAACGGCGGTCGCTTCGCCTTCGCCCACGACCTGGTCCGGGAGACCCTCTACGACGGGCTCGCCGACGACGACCGGCGGGCCCGGCACGCCGCCGTGGTCCGGGCCGTCGACGGGGCGGCTGCGCTCGCCGAGCGGCTGATCCCGGCCGACCTGGCCCGCCACGCCCACCTGGCCGGCGACGCGCTCGACCCGTCCCGCGCGACCGACCTGCTGGTGGCCGCGGCCCGGGACGCGAGCGGCCGGCTGGCCGTGGACGAGTCGATCGTCCACTTCCGCCGGGCGCTGGAGGTCGCCGACGACCCGACCCGGCGAGTGAAGATCATGGTCGAGCTGGGCCAGTTGCTGCACCACTGCGGCGACAGCGCCGAGGCACGGCACCTCGTCGCCGAGGCCGCCACGCTGGCGCTGACGGTCGACGACCCGGTGGTGCTCGCCCGCGTCGCCCTCACCGTCCACCGTCACCGCCACCAGTCCGGCTCCGCGCGCACCACCGACGCGGACGGCCTGCTGCGGGAGGCGTACCGGCGGCTGATCGGCGAGCCGGCGGCCAACCTCGCGGCCGGCACGCTCGTCACCGACCTGATCACCGCCACCGAGTCGCTCGCCCGGCGCGGCCGGGACGACGAGGCGCTCACCTTCAGCCTGTGGGCCCGGCACGACACCACCTGGGGGCTCGGCACGGCCACCGACCGGGCCGCGATCACCGCCGAGATCCGCGAGGTGGCGCGCCGGACCGGCGACCGCGAGACCCAGCTCTGGGCGACCTCGCTGCGCTGGGTGGCACTGCTGGAACTCGGCGACCCGCGATACCACGACGAACTCACCACGTTCGTCACCGGAGCCCGCGAGGGCGACGCCCGGCACCGGATCGGCGCGACCATCGACGACGGCATCATCGCCGGGTTCCGGGGCGACTTCACCCGCGCCGGCGAGCTGCTCACCGAGCTGGACGAGCTGTCCGAGTGGGGCCACTCCGAGACCGCCTTCATGGGCCACCACCTGCGCTGGTCGTGGCTGCTGCTCCAGGGCCGGCACGACGAGGCCGACGCCCTGCTCGACGGGCTGGACCCCGGCGACCACCCCTACCTACAGGTCGTCCGGGCCATCACCGCGGCCGAGCGCGGCGACGGCGCGACAGCGCTGCGGCTGACCGCCGGAATCGAGGCCGACGGCACCACGTACAGCCGGATGGTGGCGCCGCTGTGGCTGCGGCTGCGCGCCCAGGTCGCCGCCGCCACCCGCGACCCCGGGCGCTGCGCCGAGGCCCGGGACGCGCTGCGGCCGCACCGTGGGCAGTGGATGACGGCGTTGTTCGGCTGCGACGTCAGCGGCCCGGTCGACCACTGGCTCGCCGCCGTCGACGCGGCGGAGCAGCGCTGGGACGACGCGGTGGCCGGGTTCGCCGTGGCCCGCGACACCGCCGACCGGATGGGTGCCCGCCCCTGGTCGGTGCTGGCCCGCGCCGCCCTGGCGGACGCGCTGACCGGGCGAGACCGCCCCGGCGACGCGACCGCCGCCACCGCGCTGCGCGCCGCCGCCGCCCGGGACGCCGCCGCGCTCGGCATGCGCCAGGTGGCCGGCCAGCCGACCGGGGCGCCCACGCCGCTCCCGGCGGCGCGGCAGCCCCCGACCATCGCGGATGGGCGGCAGCACGGGGTCGCCGCGCCCGTGCCGGCTGTCGCGCCCGTGCCGGCGGTCCCGGGGCCGCAGGGGCGGGCTCCGTCCGCCGGGCCCGTCGTCGGGCAGCCGTCGGTCGAGGCGTACGAGTTCCGCCGAGACGGCCCGGTCTGGCAGCTCGGCTACGCCAACATGGTCGTGCACCTGCCCGACGCGAAGGGCCTGCACGACCTGCACCTGCTGCTGGCCCGACCCGGCGTCGACGTCCCAGCGGTCGAGCTGCTCGACCCGGCGGCCGGGCCGGAACTCGTCGCCGCCCGCCGGATGGGCGGCGACCCGGTCCTCGACGACGAGGCGAAGGCCCGCTACCGCCGGCACCTGGAGCGGCTGGACGCCGAGATCGACCGGGCCGCCGGGCGCGGCGACGAGGCGAAGGTGGCCGCCCTCGACGCCGAGCGGGCGGCCCTGCTCGCCGAGCTGCGGGCCGCCGCCGGGCTGGCCGGCCGCAGCCGCCGCCTCGGCGACGAGGCCGAGCGCGCCCGCAAGACGGTGACCGCCCGCATCCGGGACGTGCTGCGCAAGCTCGACGACCGGCACCCGGCGCTCGCCGCCCACCTGCGCGACACCGTCTCCACCGGCGGCACCTGCCGCTACCTCCCGCCCGAGCCGCTGCCCTGGCGCCTCTAGATCCGGCGTCAACTGTCGACTTGGAGGGCAGGTAAACCTCGCGGCCCGCTGCGGTGTCTTGCTGACTGACGAGACCAGGAGGCCAGATGCGAGACGCGCGTGGCGCGGAGTTCGACGACTTCGTCCGTACCCGGTCGGTGGCGCTGCTGCGGGTCGCCTACCTGCTGACCGGTGACCGGCACGCGGCCGAGGACCTGCTTCAGGAGGTGCTGGAGCAGGTGTACGTGCGCTGGCGTCGGGTGCAGGCGTCGCCGGAGGCGTACGCCCGGCGGGCGTTGGTGAACCGGTCGATCAACCGGTGGCGGTGGCGCGCCCGGCGGCCGGAGCAGGCGTTGGGTGACAACGACGGGGTCGCCCGGGATCACGCCGACGACATCGCGCTCCGCCAGGCGGTCGTCGCGGCGCTGCGTACCCTGCCGCCCCGGCAGCGCGCCGCCGTCGTGCTCCGCTACCTGGAGGACCTGTCGGTCGCCGACGTCGCCGCGACGCTGCGCTGCTCGGAGGGGGCGGTGAAGAGCCACGCCTCCCGCGGGCTGGCCCGCCTCCGGGAGGCGCTGGCCGGATCGAGTCTCGTCCTGCCCCTTCCGACCGGCACCAGGAGTTCGCGATGACCATCAACGAGAGTGACGTCCGGGCCGTCCTGCACCGGGTGACCGATGACCTCACCGGCCCGCCGACGCTGCTGGACGACGTACGGCGGGGTGGGCGTCGCCGGCTGCTGCGACGTCGGGTGGTGCTGGCCGCGGCGTGCGCGGCCGTGTTGGCCGTACCCGTGGGAGGTGCGCTGCACCTCACGGACCGCGGGGCCACGGTCGAGGTCGCCTCGCCGCTGTTCGACGAGCCCACCCGCGGCGACCTGGCCGGCGACGAAAGGTACCTGCGGCAGGCGCGGGAGGCGTGGCGGCAGCGGGCGCGGGCGACCGGCACCTACCTCCGGGGCGATCCGCACGTGATCTGGGCGGGCAACACCCCGGCCGGCCCCGCGGCCTACGTCGCCCAGCGGACCCTCAGGAACCCGGTGGTGTCCGAGCCGTCCGGCGACCGCATGATCGGTCTGGGCGGGTTCGTCGAGCCCACCGTCGACGGGCCGCGGGTCATGACGGTCGAGACCCTCACCGACGCCGGAACGGAGGGCAACTCCCAGGCCGCGCTGGTCGGGCCACAGCGGGACGTGCTGGTCGTGCTCGACGCCGGAGCACAGGTGGAGTTCTCACCGACGTTCCGGTACGCCGCCGACGGCCGGATCGAGCGCACCTTCCAGCGGGTGACGTTCCGGGACGGGGCCGCTGTCCTGCCGGTGCCGTCGCAGCGCCACAAGGTGACCGTCGCCCTGTCGCGGCCGCCGGTCAGCGTGGAGAACACCGTGCACATCAGCAACGCGAGCCAGATCCTCTTCCCCGACGGGCAGGAAAGCCCTCAACCGCGCCAGCTCATCCACACGTTGCCCGGCGCGGAACGGGCCTGGGGCCCCAACCCCGCCGGGCAGGCTGACCCGGCGGCTCACTACGCGGACCCGCTCGCCGCCTACATCGACGCCGGCGGCAACCACCGAGGGGGGGATTCGCCCCTGTTCACCCTCTACGGGGCCACGCCCGACGGTCGGCGGCTGCTGCTCCAGACCATCCAGTACGACGACGACCCGGCCCGCGTGATCGCCCTGCTCGCCCGCGACGGCGCCCCCTTCCAGGCGGCGGCCAGCGGGTTCGTCGACTGGCAGGCCCCGCTGCCGGTGCGGCTGCGGCTGCCGGACGGGCAGGGTGTTCTCGTCGCCGCCGAGGGTGCGGGTTTGAGCTACCGGATCGGCTCCGGACGGTGGCAGGACGCCGGGCGGGACGCGGCGCTGCTACCCGCCGACGCCACCGAAGTGCGCGTCACCGCCGCCGGCGGCGAGGTCCTCACCGTTCCCGTCGGCCGCTAGCCGGCCATCGAATCGGCGACGGGCACCACCACACGTCCGTGCTGGTGCCCGTCGCCGGCGAGGATCAGCGGCGGTTGTAGCGGTACATCGTCAGGACGCCGAAGACCACCAGGAAGCCGGCGCTCCACACCAGCGTCCACATCGTGCTCGACGCGTCGGGCGTACCCGACATCACGCCCCGCACGGACGCCACCAGTTGGGTGATCGGGTTGACCTTCACGAACGCCTGCAACCAGCCCGGCATGGTGGCCGGCTCGACGAAGACGTTGCTCAGGAAGGTCAGCGGGAACAGCACCATCATGCTGACCCCCATCACCGACTTCTCGCTGCGCAGCACGAGGCCGAAGAACGTCCAGACCCAGGAGAACGCGAACGAGAAGACCACCAGCAGGCCGATGCCGCCCAGCACGCCGAGCAGCCCGCCGTCGGGGCGGAAGCCCAGCACCAGCCCGACGCCGAGGATGACCACGGCGGCCAGCACGTACCGCAGCACGTCGCCGAAGATCATGCCGACCAGCGCGGCGGGCCGCCAGACCGGCAGCGTCCGGAACCGGTCGAAGACGCCCTTCTCGATGTCGGTGTTGAGGCCGACGCCGGTGTACATGGTGATCATCACGACGCTGGTGACCATGATGCCGGGCAGGAAGAACTGCAGGTAGTCCCGTGGGCTGTCGGCGAGGGCACCGCCGAACAGGTACGTGAACATCAGCACCATGATGATCGGGAACGCCGTCACGTCGAACAGCTGCTCCGGCACGTGCTTGATCTTCAACATGGCCCGCCAGCCGAACGTCAGCGACGCCGACAGCGGGCTGGGTCGGGGCGGCCGGGCGCCGGGCGCGAGGACGGTCGCCAGCGCCTCCGCCGACGGTACGTAGACCGACGGGGCCGGCCCGGTCGTGGTGGTGGCGTTGCTGCTCATCGGGCTGCCTCCAGCTGCTCGTCACGCTCGTCGGCCGGCACGGCGGGATGGTCGGTCAGGGCCAGGAAGACCTCGTCCAGGCTCGGCTGGCCGAGGGAGAAGTTGTCGACGACGATGCCGGCGCGGGCCAGGTCGCCGAGCACCCGGGCGGCCTGCTCGCTGGCGTCGAGGTCGCCGCCCTCGCCGCCGACCCGGGCGGTCAGCGCCACCGGGTCGGGTTCGAGCTGCACCGGCACGTCCAGCACCGCGCGCAGCAGCCGTTCCGCCTCGGGCCGCTGGTGCGCGTCACGCAGTCGCAGGTGGACGGTGCCGGAACCGACCGAGGACTTCAGCTCGCCCGGGGTGCCCTCCGCGATCACCCGGCCGTGGTCCACCACCGCGATCCGGCCGGCCAACTGGTCGGCCTCGTCCAGGTACTGCGTGGTCAGCAGCACCGTGGTGCCGTGCGCCACCACGGCCCGGACGATCTCCCACACCTGGTTGCGGCTGCGCGGGTCCAGCCCCGTCGTCGGCTCGTCCAGGAACAGCAGGTCCGGGGTGTTGAGGATGCTCGCGGCGATGTCGATGCGTCGCCGCATGCCGCCCGAGTACTTCTTGACCTGCCGGTCGGCCGCCTCGGTCAGCCCGAACGCGGCGAGCAGCCCGTCCGCCCGCTGCCGCGCGGCCGACTTGCCGTGCCCGAGCAGCCGACCGAGCAGGATCAGGTTCTCCAACCCGGTCAGGTCCTCGTCCACCGAGGCGTACTGGCCGGTGAGGCTGACCCGGGTCCGGACGGCGTCGGCCTCGTGGACGACGTCGTGGCCGAACACCCGCGCCCGCCCGCCGTCCGGGCGCAGCAGCGTGGCCAGCACGCGCACGGCGGTGGTCTTGCCGGCGCCGTTCGGGCCGAGCACCCCGTAGACGGTGCCGGCGGGCACCGCGAGGTCCAGGCCGTCCAGCGCCCGGGTGTCCCCGAACGAGCGGGTCAGCCCCTCGGCCTCGATGGCCAGGCCGGTGCTGCGTCTATTCATGATCCCTACCTTCCTTCGCGAACTGTCAGGAGACGTACGGGCGAGCGGCGCGGCCGTCGCGCAGGGCCAGGCCCCACCAGCACAGCTGGTCGAGCAGGACGCGGGCGGCCCGGCGAAGCTGGTCGGTGGCCAGCGGTGTCGGCTCGCCGCAGAGCAGGTCCACGCCGACGATGTCACGCATCGTGACGGCGTGCAGGGCGGTGAAGACCGTCCGGAGCTGGTCGACGGCGTGCAGGCCGACCGAACCACACCCGTACGACACGAAACCGACCGGCTTCGCCTGCCACTCGTCGTACGCGTAGTCGATCGCCTGTTTCAACGACGCGGGGAAGCTGTGGTTGTACTCCGGGGTGACCACGACGAACGCCTCCGCCCGGCCCACCTGCTCGGCGAACGCGCGCATCGCCGGGGTCGGCTCCGCCGGGTAGCCGGCGGGGAAGTCGTAGTCGGCCAGGTCGACCACGGTGACCGCCAGCCCGTCGTGTGCGTCCGCCCGGTCGACGAACCAGTGGGCCACCCGGTCGCCCACCCGCCCCTCCCGGGTGCTGCCGATGATCACGGCGAGTCGCAGTGGGTCCACGGTTCCTCCTCCCGGCCGCTCCGGTCCCACCTGTCAGGCGCGAGACGGTGGCCGGCGGTCCGCCAGATCAGATCTAGCGGCCCCGCGAGACGCGGCCAGGTCCGGGCGCCCAGGTGGCCGCGGGTCTGCCGGCCGGACCCGCTCGGGGCCGGTCGGGACCGCGGCTCGTCGGTGGTGGCTGTTTGACTGCACCGGCGGAGAAGAGGGGGGCGCGATGACCGACGTGCGCATCGAGCCGTGGAGCGAGGGCGACCTGGACCTGCTGCGGCGGCTCAACGCGCCGGAGATCCGGGCGCACACCGGCGGCCCGGAGACCGACGAGCAGGTGCTCGCCCGGCACGGGCGCTACGTGCGCTTCGGCGGCACCGGTCAGGGCTGCATGTATGCCGTGGTGCTGCCCGACGGGGCCCGGGTGGGCAGCGTCGGCTACTGGGAGCGGGAGTGGCGCGACCAGCGGGTCTACGAGCTGGGCTGGGCGATCCTGTCGGGGCACCAGGGCCGGGGGCTGGCGACGGCGGCGGTGCGCGCGGCGGTGGCGGTGGCCCGCGCCCGGCGGACCTACCGCTTCGCGCACGCGTACCCGTCGGTCGCCAACGCCCCGTCCAACGCGGTCTGCCGCAAGGCGGGCTTCACGCTGCTCGGCGAGACCGAGTTCGAGTTCCCGCCCGGGCACCTGATGCGCTCGAACGACTGGCGCCTCGACCTGACCGCATAGTCCCGGGGCGGACGGACCGCACCGGATGGGGACGGATCAGTGGATCGCCGGGTCGGGGAAGCCGGCGCGGTACGCGGCCAGCCGCGCCCGGGCGGCCGCCACCAGGGCCTCCGGGTCGTCGGCGTGGAAGCGCAGCCCCGTCACCTGCTCGCCGCGTGCCTTGCGCGTCGGTACGGTGATCGGCTCGCGCAGCAGCAGATCCACGCTGGTCTGGTTGGCCATGCCGAGGCTCACCGTGACGTCGTCGCCGGCGTGCTCCACCTGGACGCTGCCCTCGGGTGGCAGCGAGCGCCGGTTGACCCGCAGCGTGTCGACGGCCGACCAGGGCACGGTGAGGTCGAGCGTGATGCCGTTGCGGATGCGGATGCCGTCCTCGCCGACCACGTGCGGGTGCACTTTCAGGCTGGCCAGCAGGCCGAACATCCAGAACAGGCCGTAGACGCCGAGGGCCAGCACGATGTCTGCCACGAGCTCCCACGGCAGGATCATCTCGAAGATCGGGATCTCCACCGCGGAGAGGATGATGAAGATCCACATCAGCGTCATCACCGCGCCGGTGTAGCCGAACGTCTCGTCGCCGGGGCGCAGCGCCTCCGGCCGGCGGAAGACCCACCGGTAGAGGCTGCGCCACAACCCGATCTCGTAGCGGACGGCCACCCGCAGCAGTCGCAGCACCGTGTTCACCGGTCCTCCTCGCGGATCTCGGGGGAGATTCCCTGCTCGCGTAGCCGGCCGAGGACGTGCTCCAGCCCGGCGACGAACTCGTCCAGCCGCTCGTCGGGCTGGTCGCCGAAGAGCAGTTCGGCGAACTGCCGCTGGCCCTGCTCCAACGCCTCGACCGTCCGCGTGCCGTGCTCGGTGAAGGTGACCAGGAACGCCCGCCGGTCGGTGGGGTGCGGCTCGCGGGTGACGAAGCCGCCGACCACCAGGCCGTCGACCAGGCCGGTGATGGTGCGGGCGCTGACGCCGAGCGCCCGGGCCAGCTCCCGCTGGGTCACCGGCCCGCTGCGGCGCAGCTCGTAGAGCAGGGTGGCCCGGGACGTGGTGAGCCCGTCCCGGGCCAGGCCCCGCGTCATGTCGTCACCGATCACCACGACCAGTTCGAGGACCCGGTCGAGCGCCGCCGTCCACCGTTCCGCACCGGCCATCGTTACCTGCCTTCATAGTGAGCCTCGCTCACTATGACGCCACCACACTGGCGAGCCGGTGCGAGCGGTCACCAGGGCAGCACGCCGTAGCCCCCGCCGGCGTCCATCTGGTGGCCCCAGAGCAGCCCCGTCGGCCCGTCCGCGGGCAGCGTCGCCAGGTGCACGCTCACCTCCGCGCCCTGCTCCGCCGTGCGGAAGCCGCCGTGCCCGTTCAGGTCGGTGGCGCAGTAGCCGGGGTTGGCCGCGTTGACCTTGATCGGGGTGTCCCGCAGCTCCTTGGCGTACATCGCGGTGGTCATGTTCAGCGCCGCCTTCGACGACGGGTACGGCACCCCGGTCAACGCGAAGAAGGACCCCTGCGGATCGGTCATCGTCGTGATGGAACCGACCTCGCTGGAGACGTTCACGATCCGCGCGGCCGTTGCCCGGCGCAGCAGCGGCAGCAGCGCGTTGGTCACCGCCACCACGCCGAACACGTTCGTCTCGAAGACCCGGCGCAGCGTGGCGACGGTGGTCTCGCTGGGCAGCCCCCGCTGGCCGTCGCCGAGCACGATGCCGGCGTTGTTGATGAGCACGTCGAGCTGGCCGTACTCATCGTCGACCAGTTTGGCGGCCCGCGCCACGGACTCGGCGTCGGTCACGTCCAGCGGCACGTGGCGGGCGTCGACCCCGCCGTCGCGCAGCTCCCGTTCGGCGGCCAGGCCCCGCTCGGCGTCCCGGGCGCCGACCAGCACGGTCATCCCGCGTGCGCCGAGCTGCCAAGCGGTGGCGAAACCGATTCCCTTGTTGGCCCCGGTGACCAGGGCGATCATGTTCGTCGTCATGCCGTCGACCCTGCTGACCGGGCCGGGCGGCGGGGAGAGACCGGCCGAGGCTGGGACCGGCGGTACCACCCTCGCCGCCCCCGCGTACGGCAGGCTGGAGACATGACGACGACCGGGCTGCGCCGCGACGAGCTCGCGGCCTTCCTGCGCACCCGCCGCGCCCGGCTGCGCCCCGCCGAGGTCGGCCTCCCCGACGGGGTACGCCGCCGCACCCCCGGCCTGCGCCGGCAGGAGGTGGCCCAGCTCGCCGGGATGTCGGTCGACTACTACATCCGCCTGGAGCAGGGCCGCGGCCCGCACCCGTCCGGGCAGGTGCTGGCCGCGCTGGCGCGGGCGCTGCTGCTCACCCGCGACGAGCGCGCGTACCTGTTCCGGATCGCCGGCCAGAGCCCGCCGCCCACGGCCGGGCCGAGCCGCGAGGTGGACCCGGGACTGCGCCACCTGATCGACGCGATGACCGAGACCCCGGCGTACGTCGTCGACGCCCGGTACGACGTGCTGGCCTGGAACCGGCTGGCCGAGTACTTCTTCGGCGGGTTGTCCACGGTGCCCGGCGCCGACCGCAACATGGTCCGCTGGATGTTCCGGCGCCCCGCCGACGACCCGCACTGGTCCGACCCGGACACCCTGTGCTTCGTCCGCAGCACGGTTGCCGACCTGCGCGCCGCCTACGGCCGCCACCCCGCCGACCGGGGCCTCGCGGAGCTGGTCACGGAGCTGCTCGGCACCGCACCCCGGTTCGCGCAGTTCTGGGCCGAGCACGACGTCGAGGAGCGCCGCCCGGTGGTCAAGCGGGTGACGCACCCGGAGACCGGGCCGCTGGAGTTCGAGTGCCGGGTGCTGCACGTGCCGGAGACCGGGCAGCGGCTGATCGTCTACGTCCCCGAGCCCGGCTCGCCCACCCAGGCGGTCTTCCGTCGGCTCGCCGAGCGCGTCGGCTCCTGACCCGGCCGGCGGCCCACCAGCTCCTCCCCGTCCGCCGAGCGCCGGTAGAGCACGCTGTGCCGGTCGCGGCTCCGGAGCACCAGACCGGACCGCAGCAGCACCCCCAGGTGGTAGGAGACGGTGGCCGGGGCCAGCTGGTGCCGTTCGCTGAGCTGCCGGGTGGAGCGGGGCACGTCCAGGTCCGCCAGGATCGCGGCCCGGCTCGCGCCGACCAGCTCACCGAGCCCGCCCCGGCGCTGGCCGGCCTGCCTGGCGCCGAGCGGGTAGACCAGCACCGCGTTGCCGGCGTCGCAGAGCTGCGTCGAGATGTGCGGCCAGGCCAGCACCGACGGCGCGAGCACCAGCTCCGCCCCGGCGAGCGCCGTGGTGATCCGGTACGAGCTGTCGATGGTCAGCGCCCGGCCGGTCCAGGCCAGCCTCGGGTGCAGGCTGTTCAGCACGCTGCCCACCCCGGTGGTCGCCATCGTGGTGGCCTGCAGGGCCAGCTCCGCCTCCAGCATGGCGCGCAGCGCCGGCCACTGGTCGGCCAGCGCGGCCCGCCAGAAGTGCCGGAGCCCGTCGGCGACCCGCCGAGCGAGGGTGCCGTCGTCGACCGCCGCGCGGACGCACACCGGCATCCGGCCGGCCGGGAAACGTTCGTGCACCTGCACGGCCACCTCGCCGGCCGACGTCGCCTCGGCCGCCGCCAACTGCTCCTCGAACACGGCGTCGGGCGGGCCCAGCGGCGGCTTCGGGGTGAGCAGGTCCGGTGTGTAGCCGCCCCGGCCGGGCGGCGTGACCAGCTGCGCGACCAGGGCCACGTCGGGGTGCCGCAGGGCGGCCCGCGCGGCCGGGCCGGGATCGCCGTGCACCGGGTGCCCGAACGGCGACAGCGCGGCCTGGAGCCAGGATGTCACCTCCGCCGCCGGCGAGGTCGCCAGGCGGAGCCGGGCGAGAGTCGGGCCGTCCAGATGCGCGACCAGCACAGGCGGATCCTACCGGCGGCGTCGTCGGTGTGGTGTCTGGCATTCGACCAGGGTCGAATCAGTGGCCGGGTGCGCCGTGAGCGGGGTTGGCTGCCACCCGACCGACCCACTCGTCGCCGAGGAGCATGCGATGCGCCCACCCGTCTCCGCCCGTACCGCCGGCCGGCTCGGCCGCACGCTCGCCCTGGTCGGGCTCGCCGCCGGCCTGCTCGCCGCAGTCCCCGCGGCCGTGTCGGCGGCCCCCGACGATGCGACGGCCGGGGACGGCGACGCCAGCGCCCACGGCTGCGAGCGCGCCTTCGACCGTGCCGTCCAGGCGTACGTGGACACCACCGCGCGGCGTGACCTGGACGGCTTCGCGGCCCTGCTGCACCCCGACGTCACCTCGGTCTTCGCCTCCGACGGGGAGGTCCTGGACGGCAAGCAGGCCACCGTGGACTGGCTGCGCGGGTTCTTCGCCGACGACTCCTGGACCCAGTCGTTCAGCGTCGCGAAGCGGACCGTGGTGGGCTGCCGCACCGGGTTCGTGCTGTTCGACTCCGTCTACGCGGTGCCCGCGACCGGCACCCGGGTGCCGCTGCTGATCGGGGTCAGCTTCACCTACGAGCACGGCCGGTGGCTGGTGTTGCAGAACCAGGACTCCGTGGGCCGGATCTGACCCGGGGGGGTCGGGGGGAGGGGCGGGCGCGGTCGCTGCCGCGCCCGCCCCGCGGCGGGTGCTCGGGTGGCCTGCCGCCGCGCGGCGGAGGCTCGGGTGGCCTGCTGCGGCGCGGCGGAGGCTCAGGCGGCCTTCTCCAGCGCGGCGGTCGCCAGCGGGGCCACCTTGGCGAGCAGCGCGGCGCCGGCGGCCAGGTCACCGTCGGCCGCCGAGACGTCCACCTGGACCACAAAGTTGCCCCGGGCCAGCAACAGCGTGCACTGGTGGCGCGTGGCTTGGCCGATCAGCTTCTCGCAGAACGTGACGACGTCCGGGCCGTTCGGCACCGGCGGGGGTGACGGCCGCACGATCATCGACGTGCGGCCGTCGTCCGGCACCTCGTACTTCTCGCACGTCTTCAGGACGGTTCGCAGTTCGTCGGCGAGCTTGCGGCCGGGCGCCTTGAGGTAGCCGACCACGTACTGCCGGATCCACACGGTCTCGCCGTCCCAGATCCGCTCCCGGTGGGCGGTGCGCCTGCGGTCCGTGGGCAGGGCGTCCCGGCACAGCGAGATCAGCTTCCACGCGTCGCTGTTCTCCTCGGTGTGCTCCGCCGTCTCCGGGTGGAACTCCGTGCCCAGCGTCAGCATCGCCGCCGTGACCCGGCTGCGTACCTCGGCGGTGGAGGTCGGGGCGGGGCGCGGCGGCGACGCGGTCGGCGAGGCCGACGACGCCGGCGCGGACCAGCGGGGGGCGTCGGCGGCCCGGCTGGGGGCGCAGGCGGCGGACCCGGCCAGGGCCAGCAACGAGAGCAGGACCAGAGGAGTGCGGCGCATCATCGCGGCGGCGCTGTCCTTTCGTACGGTGGGAGAGGGCCGTCCGGCCCCCTTCTATCTGCGCCGTCCCGCCGTGTCGCGTTACGCGGGCACGTAGTCGAAGGTGTCCGGATGCCCGCCCTGCCGGCCGGCCTCGCCCCGGTCCAGCCCGGTGATCCGCTCCATCGCCGCGTCGTCCAGCTCGAAGTCGAAGATGCGGACGTTCTCCTCGATCCGCTCCGGGGTGGTCGACTTCGGGAAGACGATGTCGCCGCGCTGCACGTGCCAGCGCAGCACCACCTGGGCCGGGGTCCGGCCGACCATGTCGGCGACGTCGACCACCGTCGGGTCGCCCAGCACCTTGCCCTGCGCGATGGGCGACCACGCCTCGGTGAGGATGTTGTGCCGGTGGCCGTACGCGCGCACCTCCTCGTTGCCGAAGTACGGGTGGACCTCGACCTGGTTGACCGCCGGCACCACGTCCGCCTCGGCGGCCAGCCGCTCCAGGTGCGGCACCTGGAAGTTCGACACCCCGATCGAGCGGGCCCGGCCGTCGCGCTGGAACTCCTCCAGCGCCTTCCACGTCGAGACGAAGTCGCCGTCGTAGCGGGTGGGCAGCGGCCAGTGGATCAGGAACAGGTCGATGTGGTCCATCTTCAGCGCGGCCAGCGTCGACTCGAACGCCTTGCGGGCGTCGTCGGGCCGGTGGAAGGCGTTGCTCAGTTTGCTGGTCACGAAGACCTCGTCGCGGTCCAGCCCCGACTCGCGGACCGCCTGGCCCACCTCCGCCTCGTTGCCGTACATCTCGGCGGTGTCGATGTGCCGGTAGCCGGCCTCCAGGGCCTTGCGGACCGCCGCGACGGTGTCCTTCGGATCGATCTGGAACACCCCGAAGCCGAACTGCGGGATGGTGTTGCCGTCGTTCAGGGAGATGATGGGGATCGCGCTCACCATCGGGGCTCCTTCGCCGGTCGTCACGAAGCCGGGTGCGCGGAAGCGCTTCCACGCCCGGCGGGCCATCCCCTGGCGTACCCCTGATCCGAGGTGTTCCAACCGGTGATCCCGGCCTCAGGCCGGCTCGTCGAAGAGCACCGGCCAGGGCCGGGGCGCCGGCACGGGCGGCGGCGCCGGGGGCGCGGACCCGTCGGCCAGCACCTCCGCCGCGAGCTGCCCGAACATCGGCGCGGCCGGGTGCGCGCCCCGGCGCGGCCAGGCCGCGGAGGTGCGCTTGACCAGCGGCGACCCGGCGATCGGCCGCCAGGCGATCCGGGGTTCCCGGCGGGCCGTCGCCGCGGGCTCGACGGCGACCCCGCCGCCGGCCAGCACCAGCCCGAAGAGGAACTCGGGGTTGCGCGCCGGGCGGACCCGCGCCGGCGCGAACCCGTGCCGGCGGCAGACGTCGAGCAGGTGGTCGTGCCAGCCGGGCGCGGTGGCCCGGGGCGCGGTGACCAGGTCCAGGCCGGCCAGCGCCGCCAGCTCCACCTCCCGGTCCCGGGCCAGCGGCGACGCCCGCGGCAGCAGCACCCCCAGCGGTACGTCGACGGCGGCGCCGAGGCGCAGCCCCTCGTCGGTGACGGGATGGTGGAGCAGGCCGACGTCCAGCCGCCCCTCGGCCAGCATCCGCTCCTGCTCGCCGCTGGTCAGCTCGTGCAGGTCCACGTCGAGCCCGGGCGCCCGGTCGGCCAGCCGGTCGAGCAGCTCGCGCAGGGTCACCGCGGGCGTCTCCGGGGGCACCCCCGCCCGGAGCACCCCGGACACCCCCTCGCGCACCTGGCGCATCAGGTTGCGCAGCCGGCCCTCCCCGGCGAGCAGGTCCTCGGCTTCGCCGAGCAGCAGCTGACCGGCGGTGGTCAGGCGCACCTGGCGGCGGGACCGGTCGAACAGCTCCACCGCCAGCTCCCGCTCCAGGCGTTGCACCGACTGGCTCAGCGGCGGCTGGGCCATGCCGAGCAGCTCGGCGGCCCGGCCGAAGTGCAGCTCGCGGGCGACCACCACGAAGTGCCGTAGGTGCCGGAGCAGGTCCACGGCCGGACCCTACGCCAGCGCCCCGACGCGGGCGGCTAGCGTGCGCAGCGTGGTGACGGAGCGGATCGCGGAGATCTTCGAACGGGTCGGGGTCACCGGCTGCCTGCACGTGGTCGACCTCGACGCGGCCGACGACGGCGCGGGGCGGCCCGGCGGCCGGCGGGAGGTGGCGGTCCGGGCCGACGAGCAGGTGGTGATCGCCTCGATCTTCAAGATCCTGCTGGTGCTGGAGTTCGCGCGGCAGGTCGTCGCCGGCCAGCTCGACCCGCAGGAGCGGGTGCTGGTCACCGCCGCCGACCGGCTCGGCGGGTGGGGGATCGCCGGCTGCGCCGACGACGCCGAGGTGTCGCTGCGGGACCTGGCCTACTTCGCCATGTCGGTCAGCGACAACACCGCCGCCGACCTGCTGCTGCGCCGGGTCGGGGCGGACGTGCTGCCGATGCTCGCCGCCGAGCTGGGGCTGCCGCGCACCCGGATCGTCGGCGGCCCCCGGCACCTGGTGGAGATGATGCTCGCCGACGTCGGCGCGCGCACCGAGGCGGACTTCGCCCGGATCTTCCCCACGCTGTCCGCCGAGCGGGTCCGCGCGATGCGGGTGTTCGACCCCGCGCACACCACGTCGAGCACCGCCCGCGAGATCACCCGGCTGCTGGGCCTGGTCTGGCGGGACGAGGCCGGCCCGCCCGAGGCGTGCGCGATGGTCCGGGGCTGGATGGCCCGGCAGCTCTTCTGGACCCGGCTGGCCGCCGGCTTCCCGCCCGGGGTGCGGGTGGCCGGCAAGACCGGCAGCCTGCCGGGGCTGCACCTGGAGGCCGGGGTGGCCGAGTACCCCGACGGCGGCCGGTACGCGATCGCCGTCTTCGCCCGCGCCGCCCACCTCGCCACCCGCCGCATCGACGTCGACCTGGCGATGGGCGAGGCGGCCCGCACCGCCGTCGAGGCGCTGCGCGCCCGCTGATTTCCGGCCGGGGCGAGCCGCGCCCGGCCCCGCTGAGCTGGTCCGATATGCCGGCGGGTATCGGCCGTTCCGGTCGTGGATCTTGGACCCGGCGGGGGGCGTGCTGGTTGGCTCGGCACCGACCGATCAGCACCACGACGGGGAGAGTTCCGCATGCCCAACCTCGACCGCCGCCGCTTCCTCCGCGACGCCGCCGCCAGCACCGCGCTGGTCTCCGCCGGCGGGCTCGCCGGCACCGCCCTGGCCGGTCCGGCGCAGGCCGCCCCGGTCGCCACCGCCCCGGTCGCCGCCGCACCGGCTTCCCGCCGCCGCGGCCCGGTCAGCTTCCGCTGGTGGGGTACGACGGCCTGGCGCATCGACATCGGCGACCGCACCGTCCTGGTCGACCCCTTCCTCAGCCGCATCGACACCGGGTTGTTCAGGGGCGCCTTCGACACGACCGCGCCGCTGGAGGTCCGCACCGACGTGGTGGACTCTCTCGTGGACCGGGCCGAGACGGTGCTCGTCACGCACACCCACTGGGACCACTACATGGACGTGCCGCACATCGCCGGCCGCACCGGCGCCCGGGTCGTCGGCACGCTGACCGCCTACCACCTCGGGCTGGCGTACGGGCTGCCGTCGGGGAAGCTCAGCCCGGTCCGGGGCGGGGAGGTGCTGGACTTCGGTGCGTACACCGTGGAGGTGGTCAGCTCGCTGCACAGCCGCAACGCGTCGTACTCGATGGCGTTCCCCGGCGTACGGGTCAGCCAGCCGGCGAAGCCGGCCACCATCGCGGACCTGCCCGAGGGGGACACGCTGGCGTACCAGGTGCGGGTGGCCGACGGACCGTCGGTGTTCTTCATGGGTGCGAGCGACTTCGTCGCGCGGAACCTGACCGGCCTCGCCCCCGACGTGGCCATGGTGGCGCTGCCGAGCAGCACCGCCACCGCCGACTACGCCGAGCGGCTGCTCGACGCGCTGGACCGGCCGAAGGTCGTGGTGCCGGTGCACTTCGACAACTTCGAGACGGAGCTGCGCAACCCGGTGCCCGTGGCGCCGAAGGACCGGGAGCGGCTCGACGGGTTCGTCGCGGCGGTGCGGCGGGTGTCCCCGCGCAGCCGGGTGGTCGTGCCCGAGTACCACACCGCGTACCACTTCTGAGGGGACGGTGCGGTCGCGGCCCCGGGCCGCGACCGCACGACCGGTCCGTCACCCGTTGACGACCGGCTCTTCCGGTCCTAGGGTTCCCGCTTAACGGTCAGGGCCGTAACTGTGAAGGCTTTGGTCGGCTCAGGACGAACCCAGCCGGAAGGGCGCACAATGTCGGGAAATCTCTCGCGGCGGGCACTACTCGCCGGGCTCGGCGCGGTAACGGCGGCAGCCGTATCTCCTCGGGCGGCCATCGCCGCCCCGGACGGCGAACTCGGCGAGACGTTCGACGTCGCCATCACCGACCTCGGCGCGGCCTCCCGGGTGCTCAACTTCGGCAACGGCGTCCGCGTCGGCGACGAGATCTGGTTCGCCACCCGGCAGATCCTGCCCACCCGGGTCGCCGCGTACGACCTGACCCAGCGGCGGATCACCAAGACCGCCCTCATCCCCGGCGTACCCGGCCTGTGGGGCATCGACGCGGTCGGCACCGACCTCTTCGTCTCCTCGTACTCCCCGGGCCTGCTGTTCAAGGTGGACACCGTCACCCTGGAGGTGACCCGGGTGCTCGACCTGAACCAGGAGGTCGGCTGGACCGTCAAGGCGTCCCCGGACGGCAGGGTCTTCGTCGGCACCTACCCCTCGGCGAAGCTCTGGGAGTACGACCCGGCGACCGACCGGGCCACCGACCACGGTCGGATGGACCCCGACGACACCTACGTCCGCGACCTGGTCGCCACCGACACCACCGTCTACTGCGGCATCGGATCCCACGCCGGACTCGTCGCCTACGACCGGGCCACCGGCACCCGCACCGACATCCTCCCCGCCGAACTGCGCGACCGCACCTTCGGCGCGGTCTGCCACCTCGCCGGCGACCACCTCGTCGTCGGCATCTCGCCCACGGCCGAGATCCTCGTCGTGGACACCCGCGACCACAGCCGCCACCAGATCCTCAAGACCCCGAACGACTCGTTCGTCGTCGGCATCACCAGCCGCGGCGACGAGATCTTCTACACCACCCGCCCGAGCGGCTCGCTCTACCGGTTCCGGCTCGGCGACACCGCGCCCACCCTGGTCGGCGTCCCGATCGCGGAGGCGTCGAACGTCCGGATCGGCTTCCTCGACGACGGCCGGCTCTGGGCCGTGCAGGGGGCCGGCGGCATCCTCTACGACCTCGACAGCCGCACCACCGAAGCGCTGGACATGAGTTCGCCGGACCTCGCCCCCACCCCCGAACGGCCGATGTCCCTCTGCCACGCGGGCGACCGGATCGTGGTCGGCGGCACCCTCGGCGTGCAGGTCGTCTCCACCGAGGCCACCGCGGCCTTCGACACCTTCCGCGTGCCGTTCGGCGGCGAGGCGAAGGACATGGAGACGTACGGGGGCGTGGTGCACATGGGCGTCTACACGCTGGCCCGCTACCTCACCCTGCCCGTCGACGGACGGGCCGCCACCGAGGTGGCCCGGGTCGACGCCGGGCAGGAACAGACCCGGCCGACGTCGCTGACCGTCGACCGGCGCCGCGGCCTGGTGCTGATGTCCACCGAGCCGGACTACGGTCGCTGGGAGGGCGCGCTCAACATCTACGACGGGCAGCGGATCCGCAGCTGGCGGGGCATCCTGCCGGACCAGACCGTGCAGTCGCTCTGCCCCGACCCGCACGGCGTCTTCCTCGGCGGCAGCATCCGCAACGGCTACGGCACCACCCCGACAACCAGCCGGGCCAGGCTCGGCTACTTCGACTACCGCACCGAGCGTCTGGCCTGGCTCGTCGAGCCGACCTCGGGCGGCGTCATCGTGGACCTGAAGCTGATCGGCCGGGTGCTGGCCGGCGTCACCAGCGAGGGCGAACTCTTCGCGCTGGATTCGCGTACCCGCGAGGTGCTCTGGCGGGTCGACGTCGGCGCGGCCGGCGGCAAGCTGGCCGTCATCGACGACCGGGTCTTCGGCGTCGACGGCACCCGCCTCTGGACGGTGCGGGTGGGCCGCCGCCGGCCGGCGCCGACCGTCCTGGCGGACGGGCTGAACCAGTCCTGGTTCGGCGCCCCCGAGGTGGTCACCGACGGCGTGCGCGCCCTCTTCACCATCCGGGGCACCAACCTGATCCGGGTCGACCTGAGCTGACCGGTCGCCCGGCACACGCTCGGGGCGCGCCGCTGACAGGGGGCGGCGCGCCCCGACCTTGCTCGGCCGGCTCAGGGCGTCGCCAGCTCGGCGAGGGCGCGCACCGACCGCCAGTTGCGGGTGGTCGCCACCACGCCGAGCTTCTTCTCCAGGTAGTTGTTCGTGAACTTCGACCGGCCGTAGCCGCCGTCGGGGTAGTGCAGGTAGACCTCGCGCCCGGTGACCGTGAACGCGACGTTCTCGCCGCCGGGCACGGTCAGGGCGTCCACGGTGGACTTCCCAGGCGCGGTCGCGAGGAAGGCGACCAGCAGCCGCGTCGGGTCGTCCTCCCCGTCGGCGTACGGGTTGCCGCCGGCCACCGCCGCCAGCTCCCGGCCGCTGCGCACCAGCACCGGCACCGTCAGCCCCAGCTCGTCGGCGATCGCCCGCTCGATGCCCCGCGCCAACGCGTCGGCGTCGCGCACGGTGCTGCCGAAGACCACGTTCCCGCTCTGGAGGTAGGTCTTCACGTCGTCGTGCCCGAGGCCGGCGACCAGCCGGCGCAGGTCGGCCATGCCGACCTTCGCGCCGCCGACGTTGACCCCGCGCAACAGCGCCACCCACCTGCCCATGCGACCTCCTCGACCCCTGGTACGGGCCAGCCTAGGGGCCGGCGGCCCGCCGGTCGGCTCGCGCGCCGGATCAGCGGCGGCGGATGGCGGTGGAGTCGAGGCGGAAGCCGATGGTGCGGTCCACGATCCGGTCGACCAGGTCCGCCTTGCGCAGCCCGGCGACGCCCCGCAGCTCCAGGCCCGCGGCCAGCGCCCGCAGGTCGCGGGCGGTCCAGCCGGAGAGGTACGCCGTACCGTCGGCGCGGCGGGACATGGCCGCCAGCGCGGCGCGGGCGCGGGCCGGGTCGGCCGCCGGCACCGCCCGCCGGGCGGGCCGCGCGGCCGGGCCCGCCGGATCCGCGGGTGGGCCGGACCGGCCCGCCTGTGGGCCGGCCGGACGCGCGGGTGCGGCGGTCCGACGGGCGGGGGGCGCCGGGCGCGCGGCGGTGGGCGGACCGGCCGGGGCCCCGTCGAGCGGCACCACCGCGAGTCGGGCGCGCCCCTCGACGAGGGCGGCGAGGTCGGCGGCCGGCAGGTCCCGCAGCAGCGCGGTCAGCAGGTCGGTGATGTCGCGGCCCGGCCCGGTCACGCCACGACCCGCTCGGGCTGGAGGTGTTCGAGGAACTCCGTGGCGAGCTGACGAAGTTCGTCGCGGACCACCGGGGTGGTGATCCGGTCGCGCAGCACCACCGGCACGCCACGCGGGGTGTTCGTGGCGAACGCCGTGACGTTCTCCCGCAGGGCGGTGGGGAAGACCGGCAGGCCGAGCGCGCGGACCTGGTCCATGTAGCCCTGGTGCGCGGCGATCGGCCGCTGCGCCATGAGCTGGATCATCGTGAACACCACCCCGGCCACGCCGGGGGCGACCTTGTGGTGCCGGCGGGTGGTGGCGAACCGGCGGGCGTCGGCGTTGTAGTGGTCGACCAGCTCCCGGACGTTGCCGTGCAGGTAGTCGATGCCCAGCGTGGAGAGGTAGTCCGCCTTCGCGGGGATGAGCAGGTGGTCGCTGGCGATGATGGCCGACTGAGTGACCACGTTGAAGTTCGGCGGGCAGTCGATGAGCACCAGGTCGTAGCCGCCCAGCGCGTCGTCGTGCAGCCCCTCGGCGAGGGAGCCGCGCACCCGGAACAGCTCGGCGTCGTACTCCTCGCCGTCGGCCACGCCCCGAGCCAGGGTCAGGTCGATGTCGACGAGTTGAAGGTGGGACGCGATCAGGTCGAGGCGGCCGGCGCCGGTGAGCCGCGCGTTGGCCGGGCCGGGGGAGACGACCAGCTCGCCCAGGGTCACCGCCGGGGTGTCCCCGCGCAGCCCGTCGTACCAGCGCTTCACCGTCCGGCCGTCGCGCAGCCGCTCCCGCCAGTCGTCGGGTTCGTAGAAGCCGAACGTCAGGCTGGCCTGCGGGTCGAGGTCGACGAGCAGCACCTTCATGCCCCGGTTGGCCAGTTCGGCCCCGAGGTTGGCGGTGACGGTGGTCTTACCGACCCCGCCCTTGTAGTTGATCACGGACACCACGTACATCGGCGGCACCTCCCCGACCGGGAACGGTAGCGGGCGGGCGATCTTCGTGCGGAGCCCGCTCCGGCCCAGGCGGGCACCGAACGGGCAGGGCAGTCGACGCGGCCGGGGACCAGAGATTCCGCGCTCGATCGGCCGCCGGGTGCTGATCTCTCCGGCTGTTAGAGTCTGCGCTGCTCAAGTGCGCGGTGTGGGGAGGGATCGACGGTGGTGCCGTTCCGGGTCGCGCTGTCGCAACTGCTGAAGGCGCGCTTCCCGATCCTCTACGTCGAGTCGTTCGAGGAACAACGGGTTGTCGCCGAGGTCTGCGCGGTCGCCCAGGACGCCATGGCGGTCCGCACGCCCCGCGCGGTGTGGACCTGGTCGCAGACGACGGGGCTCGTGCAGCCCGACGGCGTCGCCCGCAAGGGCACGACCGACCCCGAGGACGCGCTCGACGCGGCGCTGCGGGTCGACCACCCGAGCGTACTGATCTTCAAGGACCTGCACCCCGCGCACGGCGGCGGCGACCAGCGGGGCGGCCCCGGGGTGGTCCGCCGGCTGCGGGACCTGGCGGCGGCCTTCAAGGCCGGGCCGGTGCCGCGCACCCTCGTCCTCGTCTCGCCGGTGCTGCACATCCCGGTGGAGCTGGAGAAGGACGTGACCATCGTCGACTTCCCGCTGCCCACCGAGGCGGAAATCCGGCGGGTGCTGGACGGGATGATCGCCGCCAACTCGGCCAGCGGCCGGATCCGGATGGGCCTGGACGACCTCGGCCGGGAACGGTTCGCCAAGGCCGCGCTCGGGCTCACCCTGCACGAGGCGGAGAACGCGTTCGCCCGCGCCATGGTCAACGACGGGGTGCTCGACGACGGCGACCTCGCCGTGGTGCACGAGGAGAAGCGGCAGACCGTACGCAAGTCGGGGCTGCTGGAGTTCGTCGACGTCACCGTCGACCTCGCCGACGTCGGCGGGCTGGAGAACCTGAAGCGGTGGCTGGCCCGGCGGGACGGTTCCTGGCTGGCCGAGGCGGCGGCGTACGGGCTGCCCGCGCCCCGGGGTGTCCTGATCACCGGCGTGCCCGGCTGCGGCAAGTCGCTGACCGCGAAGGCGATCGCCGCGGCCTGGGGCCTGCCGCTGCTGCGGTTGGACGTCGGCCGGGTCTTCGCCGGGCTCGTCGGGTCGAGCGAACAGAACATGCGCACCGCCATCCGGACGGCCGAGGCGACCGCGCCGTGCGTGCTGTGGGTGGACGAGATCGAGAAGGGCTTCGCCGGTGGCGCCGGCGACTCCGGCACCTCCGCCCGGGTCTTCGGCTCCTTCCTGACCTGGATGCAGGAGAAGACGCGGCCCGTCTTCGTCATCGCGACCGCCAACGACTTCGAGGGGCTGCCCCCGGAGCTGCTCCGCAAGGGCCGCTTCGACGAGATCTTCTTCGTCGACCTGCCGACCCGCGCGGAGCGGGCGTCGATCTGGCGGGTCCACCTGGCCCGGCGGCTGCGCAACCCGGCCGTCGCCGGCGGCCTGGCCCTCGACGACGCCCTGCTCGGCGAGTTGGCCGGGCTCAGCGAGGGCTACTCGGGGGCCGAGATCGAGCAGGCCGTCGTCGGCGGGCTCTTCGACGCGTTCGCCGAGCGGCGTCCGCTGCGCCGCGACGACCTGGTCCGGGCGCTGGTCAGCATGGTGCCGCTCAGCGTCACCCAGGCGGAACGGATCGACTCCGTACGCTCCTGGGCCGACACCCGTGCCGTCGCCGCCACCGCGGCCGAGGACTGGGACCTCGGCGGCCGTCCCGGTGGCCCGCGCGGCTCCCGCCCCGGCCCACCCCCACAGCGGGGGCAGGGCGGACGAGCGGTCGAGTTCTAGTGTGTGCCTCGACTGGAAGGAGAGGGGCCTGATGAGCGTCTCACTGATACTCCTGCCGCTGGCCGTCGCCGCCGTCGCCGCGACCCACGGCGCCACCGCGGGCCGGGACCGGGAGGGCCGCGTCGTCTGCCAGGTGCAGACCCGGATGCGGGACGAGACGCTGCTCGCCGCGGCGCTGCGCGACACGGATGCGGTGGTCGGCACCGACGGGGACGCGATCACCGCGGAGTGGGCCGGCGTGCGGGCGAGCTTCCGGCGCGGCGAGGACGGCGTCTGGGCGGCGCACTTCACCGGCGAGGTCGACGAGCAGCGGGCCGTCGAGGCGGTCCGGGCGATCGACGCCGCCTACGGGCGGCAGGTCCAGCGGGCCGTGCTGGCCCGGCTGCGCGAGCAGGCCCCGGCCGCCGGCCTGCGCCTGGAGTCCGAGCAGGTCACCGAGGACGCGAGCGTCCGCCTGGTGTTCGCCGTGGAGGGCAGGTCCTGATGAGTGGGCAGCCGCGGATCGTGGTCACCGTCTCCAGCGAGGGCGTGGTGAGCGCCGAGACCCGGGACGTGCTCGGCGACCGCTGTCTCGACTACGTCGCCGTGCTGGAGGACCTGCTGGCGGCGCAGACGGTGAGCAGCGCGTACACCGCCGACCACGCCCGGGTCGCCGTGACGGCACGCCAGGAGCAGCGCGATGTCGAGCGCGCCTAGCCCAGGTTGGCCGCAACCGGCCGCCCCGGGCCCGGCCGGGCCGGTGGGGAGTCTGAAGTGGCGGGTGCTGCACAGTTGGTGGCTGCTGCTGCCGCTGTTCGGGTGTAGCTGCCTCGGCGGCTTCGGGTTCATCTACGTGGGGCTCCGCGCCGGGCGGCCGGCCTGGTGGATCCCCGGCATCGTCTACACGGTGGTGGGCTGGACGTCCTTCGTCGTCGTCGGCGAGACCGACAAGGAGGCCGCCGCCAGCGACTGGGCCGTCGGCGCGCTGTTGGCCGTCACGGCCGCCGGCATCCTGCACGCCGCGCTGATCAATTCGGCGTGGCTGCGTTGGCGGGCCGGCCACCGCCCCTGGTACGCCCCGCAGCCGGCGGCGCCGTGGCCCGGCGGCCCGTACCCGCCCGGCCCGCTGGCCCCGCCTCCCGGGTCGGCCCCCGCCGGTGCGTTCACGCCCGCCACCGGGCCCTACCCGCCCGGGTCGCCGGTCCACGCGCCCGCGTCGTCCGCGTACCCGCCCGCGTCGCCGGCCTTCCCGCCGGGGTCGCCCGGGTATCCGTCGGCGCCGGCGTACCCGCCTTCCGCACCGACCTACCCGCTCATGCCGACGGGGTCGCCGCCGGCCGACCCGACGATGGTGCCGCACCAGCCCGTCGACTACTACGGGACCGGGCCGGCCGCGGCTCCCGTGTCCCGGCCCGGCGAACCGGTCACGGGCCGGCCGTCCGGCGGGCCGGTGGACGTCAACGCGGCCGGCCATGACGACCTCGCCGCGCTGCCGGGCTTCGACCCGCACCGCGCCCAGCAGGTGCTGGCCGAGCGGGACCGGCGGGGCGGCTTCGGCAGCCTCGCCGAGTTCGCCGCCGCCGCCAACCTGGCCCCCCACGAGTACGCGCGCCTGCGGGACGTCCTGGTCTGCGCCCCGCTCGCCGGCCCGGCGCCGGGGCACCAACCGCCGCTCGGCCGGGTCCTCGATGTCTGAGAGTTCCCCGGCATCCGGCGTGGTACCCGAGCCGGCGCTCGGCCCGGCATCCGGCGCGGTACCCGAGCCGGTGCTCGGCCCGGCGCCCCGCGCGGCGGGCGGGGCGGAGACCGTCGCCGTGGCCCGGTTCCTCGGCGCCACCCGGGCCGAGGGGCCGGGCGAGCGCACCGCCGTCTGGGTGCAGGGCTGCGCCATCCGCTGCCCCGGCTGCTTCAACCCGCACCTGTGGAGCTTCCGGGGCGGCGAGCGGGTTGCCCCGGCCGACCTGGTGCGGCGGGTGCTCGACGCCGGCACCGAGGGGCTGACGCTGCTGGGCGGCGAGCCCTTCGACCAGGCGGCCCCGCTGGCGGCGGTCGCCGCCGGCGTACGCGCCGCCGGGCGCTCGGTGATGACCTTCACCGGCTACACCAGAGCACAGCTGGACCGGGCGGTCGACGCCGGCCGGGACGACGTCGCGGCGCTGCTCGCGGCGACCGACCTCCTCGTCGCCGGGCCGTTCCTGGCCGACCGGCTCGACACCCGGCGACCCTGGGTGGGCTCCACCAACCAGGAGTTCGTGCTGCTCGGCGACCGCTTCCCGGGCCTGCTCGATGCGGTGTCGGGCAGCCCGGACCGGATCGAGGTCACCGTCGACGCCGCCGGCGGGATCGCCGTGAACGGCTGGGCGGAGGTCGACGCCCTCGACGAACTGCTGGCGTCGGTGGCCCGTCCTCAGCCCCGCCGGGCGAGCTTCGAGCGGCGGTAGCCGTAGAAGGCGTAGATCAGCGCGCCGAGCACGAACCAGACCGCGAAGCGCAGCCACGTCACCGGGGCGAGGAAGGTGATCAGCCAGAGGGAGAAGAGGGCACCGAGCGCCGGCACCACCGGCATGCCCGGCAGCCGGAACGTGCGTGGCGCGTCGGGGCGGCGGTAACGCAGCACGATCACCGCCACGCAGACCACCACGAAGGCCAGCAGGATGCCGATGTTGGTCAGCTCGGCGGCCTCCCGGATCGGCAGGAGGCCCGCGATCAGGGCCGAGCCGACGCCGACGATCCAGGTGACCCGGCTCGGCACCCGGCGGACCGGGTGCACCTTGGCGAACCAGCCCGGCAGCAGGCCGTCCCGACTCATCGCGAACCACACCCGGGTGACGCCGAGCATGAAGGTGAACATCACGGTCAGGATGCCGATGATCGCGCCGACGGCGATCACGCTGGCCAGGCCCGACAGGCCGACGGAGGCGAACGCGGAGGAGAAGCCGCTCTCCGGGTCGATGTCGCGGTAGTTCTGCATGCCCGTCAGCACCAGGGTGGCCAGCACGTAGAGGGCCATCGAGATGGCCAGCGAGTAGAGGATCGCCTTGGGCATGTGCCGGCGGGCGTCCTTGGACTCCTCGGCGGCGGTGCTCATCGCGTCGTAGCCGAAGACCGCGAAGAAGACCGTGGCGGCGCCGGTGAACGCCCCGCTCAGCCCGAACGGGAAGAACGGCGAGTAGTTCGCGGTGTGGACGTGGAAGAAGCCGACCACGATGACCAGCAGCACCACGGCGACCTTCAACACGACGACGAACGTCTCGAAGCGGGCGGCGGACTTGATGCCGAGGTTCAGCAGGAACGCGATGAACAGGCAGAGGATCATCGCGAAGAGGTCCACCACGTGCCCGTCGCCGGTGCCCGGGGCGCCCAGCATCCAGGCCGGCAGCTCCGCCCCCAGTTCGGTCACGAGGAACGAGAAGTAGCCGGAGATGCCGATGGCCACCACGGCCACGATCGCCGTGTACTCCAGCAGCAGGTCCCAGCCGATGAACCAGCCCACCGCCTCGCCGAGCACCGCGTACCCGTAGGTGTAGGCCGAGCCGGCCTTCGGGATCATGCCGGCGAACTCCGCGTACGACAGGGCGGCGGCCGCGCTGGCGAGCCCGGCGATCAGGAACGAGATCAGCACGGCCGGGCCGGCGGTCTCGCTCGCCACCGCCCCGGCCAGGGCGAAGATGCCGGCGCCGATGATGCCGCCCACGCCGATGGCGGTGAGCTGCCAGAGGCCGAGGGATCGGGCCAGCCCGCTGTCGCGCTCGTCGGCGATCTCCTCGACCGGCTTGCGGCGGAAGATGCCCGTGCCGCCGCCCGCAGCGCTTCCCGCGGAGGTCATCGTGGTCCCCCTTCCGAACCCGCCCGGGCGGTCACCCGCGCGTTCCTGCCGGTACCCGCGAACGACGCGGGTAAATCTCCAACGAGGACGTCCGTGCCGGGGTGCGGCACGGGCTCACTCGGCGACCGGCAGCACCACCTCGTTGCGGCGCAGGAACCAGGGCGTCCACGGCGGGTCGAAGCGCGCGTACCGGACCGCGTCGGTGGGGCGCAGCCCGGCCGCGGTGACCGCCCGGCCGAGCGCGGTCGCCCGCCGGTCGAACGCCCGCGCCGTCCACCGGCCCCGGAACCGGGCCGCGGCGGCGAGCTGCGCGGGGACCTGCCGGGTGCGGACGCGGGGGTCCGTCGGCTCGGGCAGCGTGTCGGGGGCGCAGGCTGCCGGCAGCACCAACCGCAGCAGCCAGCAGCCCGGCCGGTCGGCCTCCTCCTGGAGGTACGGCACGGTCATCGCGATCGTCTCCGGGCCCGCCTGCCGCGCCGCGTTCCCGCCCGCGGCGCGGGGCCGGTTGGCACCCCCGACGTACGCGGCCAGCGGCCGGAAGCCGTCCCGGGCGGCCTGCTCGAACGTTCCCTCGACCTGCACCTCGGCGACCAGGTACGGCGGATAGCGGCGCAGCTCGAAGCCGGGGTGCCGGGTCACCACCCGGTACGGCTGCTGCTCGGTCATCGCGCGCTCCCCGTGCCCAGGGCCCCGTCGAACGCAACGCTACCGTCCGTCGACCTCCGGCTCAGGAGAAGTCGCGTCCTCCGGCCAGGGACGCACGGCCGACCGGGTCAGCCGCCAGTACTGCCGTTTGCGCTCGTCCCGCACCACCACCGGTACGCGTCCCGGTGCCGCGACCCACTCCCAGCGGATACACTCATCCGTGAGGGTTTCACCCTTGGAACTATCAAGGATGGTTGCATGGACGGATTCGTCGGGCGTGACCGGGAACTCGCTCAGCTGAGCCGGATGCTGGGCCGGGTGAGCGACGGTGGGCGTGCCGGCCGCCCGGGACGCGCTCTGCTGATGCGCGGCCGGCGACGGGTCGGCAAGTCGCGGCTTGTCGAGGAGTTCGTCGAGCGGGCGGGCGTGCCTCATCTGTTCTTCACGGCATCGGCGCAGCCCACGGCGGCGGCTGACCTCGCCTTGTTCGGCGAGGCGGTGGTGGGCTCCACACTGCCCGACGCATCCCTCTTCGCAGCGCAGCAACCACGGACCTGGGACGCGGCACTCACCCTGCTCGCGGCCGCGCTGCCGACGGACCGACCCAGCGTGGTCGTCCTGGACGAGATGCCTTACCTGATCGCCACCGACCCCGGCTTCGAGGGGACCCTGCAGAAGGTCTTCGACCGGGAGCTGTCCCGTCGACCGGTGCTGCTGATCTGCATCGGCTCGGATCTGGCGATGATGGAGGCGCTGAACGACTACGGCCGACCGTTTCACCAGCGGGCAACCGAGATGGTCATTCCGCCGCTCAGCCCGACTGACGTCCAGGCCATGGTCGGTCTGTCGGCCGCCGAGGCGTTCGACGCCTTCCTGGTCTCCGGCGGGTTACCACTGATCCTCGACGAATGGCCCGTCGGCGCATCGTTGCGCGACTATCTCGCAGACGCGGTGATCGATCCGACCTCCGCGCTGCTCGTCAGTGGAGAGCGGGCGTTGGCGGCGGAGTTTCCCGCACCGACGCAGGCCGGCGTGGTGTTGCGGGCGATTGGCTCCGGGGAGCGAACCTTCTCGTCGATCGCCCGAGCGGCTGGCGACCTTCCCCAGGCATCCCTGACCAGGGCCCTCCGTCTGCTGACCGACAAACGGATCGTCGACGCATCCCTTCCGCTGTCGACGAAGCCGTCCAGAGAGACCAGGTACGCGATCGCCGATCCGTACCTGCGGTTCTGGCTGTCCTTCCTGGGCCCCCATCTGCCGGAGATTGAGCGCGGCCGTGGCGATCTCACCCTGGCCAGGATCACCTCGTCCTGGACGTCCTGGCGGGGGCGGGCGATCGAACCAGTCGTGCGGGAGGCGCTGCGACGGCTGCCCGACGGCTACCTGCCCGAGGGCACCGCGGTGGTGGGCGGCTACTGGACGCGGACGAACGATCCGGAGATCGATCTGGTCGGAGCCGATCGTGAGCCGATCGCAAAGCGGATCACGGTCGTCGGATCGGTGAAGTGGCTGGAGAATCGTCCCTTCGACGTGCACGATCTGAATCGCCTGCTGCTGCACCGGTCCCGGCTGCCCGGGGCCGACGAGCAGGTGCCGCTGGTCGCGGTGTCCCGCAGCGGGACGACCGTCGAGGGAGTGCGGGCGTTGTCAGCGGAAGACCTGCTCGCCGCCTATCGGGATTGACCTTCCGGAGCCGTTGCCGAGGATGCGGCGCGGCGGGTCGGCCGCCCCGTTGCCGGAGGGCGGGAGGCCTGCCCTGCTGAGCGGAGCTACGCCCGATCGCGGCGACCCGGGGCGGGACGACGCCGGCCGGGGTGCGGGGACTTCCCACCCGCGCTCCGGCCGGCGTCGCTGTGACCGTCCTACCGATCCGCCGGTTCCTGGCCGGCTCGGGTGGCGCCGGTGCCGATTCCGCAGTCCGGCGCGGACCAACTGGTGGTGTTCGGCGTGCGGTCGCTGTTGTTCTCCCGCCGCGAGTCCACGTGCACGTGGTCGTCGTGGTCCGGGTAGCCCGGGCCGTAGATCCCGCTGAAGCCCCGGTTGCGGGCGTCCCGGGCGACGTCGCACAGCGAGCTGGTGCGGGAGACCACGTCGGCGGCGTTGCCGTAGAGGTGCTGGCTGTCCGAGGCCCCGCCGACCTGGTCGTTGCAGGCGCGGCTGCGGAAGCCGCTGCTCACGTAGAGCGGCTTGTCGCCGAGGCTGTGCCGCAGCGCCTCCAGCTTCCACATCGTCTGCAGGGCGTTCTGCCGGGTCTGGGCGGGCGACAGCGGGCCACCGGTCCACCCGCCGCGGCCGCAGCCGTCGTCCATCTCCGCGAAGCTGAAGTGCCGCGGGGTGCAGTCGTTGTCCTGCAGCTCGTAGAGCTTGGCGTACGTCTGCGGCCCGGCGACGCCGTCGACCCGCAGCCCGTACGCGGACTGGAACCGCCGGACCGCGGCGGCGGTCTTCGGCCCGAAGCGGCCGTCGAGTTCGACGATGTCCCGGTTGCCGGCCCAGCCGGCGACCCGGATCTGCAGCTGGCGGACGTCCTCGCCGGAGCGCCCCTGGTAGAGGTTGCGGTTCCACGTGTAGCAGGCGTCGGCATGGGCCGCCGGCGCGGCGACCACCGTGGCGATCGCGGCTCCCGGCACCGCCAGGGCGAATGCGACAAGCGCCCGCTTCAGGGTGTTAACGCGCACAGAAGTCCTCCCGATAGGAGTGCGATTGGGGTGGCGTTCGGGACTTCGACCGGGGCGTCCCGTGTTTCCACCCTGACACCTGGGCGGCCCTTTGGCGGCAATTAACGAGAATTGTCCTCACGATTGGCTGTTCCTGGGTCCTGCCCGGGCATCGGGCCCATTTGCGAAACGCCCAATCGCTGCGAAGCGGTCGCAGGAACCGCGAACAGCACGCGGCGTCGCAATAGGCGACACCGTGGGTGATGTTCTGCGGGCGGTTCGACGCGGTAACGTCAGCGCCGGCGGGAACGGGGGAGGTGGCGGCGTGGCGCGCGGTGGCGTCTTCTGCGTCGAGGGCCAGTGGCACCGGGACCTCAACGAGCGCGGCTCCGTCCTGCCCACCCTCGAACTGCTCGAACGGCTCGGGAAGATCCGCTTCATCCACAAGGACGCGGCGACCCGCGACGAACTCTTCTACTTCGTCGACCGTTGGTTGCTCAAGCAGTACGCCGACCACCGGGTGGGCTTCTTCGCGATGCACGGCGAACCGAGCCGGCTCTGCCTCACCGACTGGGAATCCGTCGAACTCGCCGACGTCGCCGAACTGATGGCCGGTCGTTGCGAGGGCCGGCGGCTCTATTTCGGCAGCTGTTCCGTGCTGCGCGCCTCCGACGCCGCGCTGCGGGACTTCCTGGCCGCCACGGGAGCGGCGCTGATCTGCGGTTTCACCCGGGAAGTGGACTGGGTGGAATCGGCCGCCTTCGAAACCGTACTACTCGACGTGCTGGCCAACGGGCAGCGGCACAACGCCGCCGAGCTGCGGATGGGCTCGGCGCACTGGGCGCCCCTCACGTCGTACCTCGGTTTCCGGATCATCTACGCCAACGGCCGCGCCTGGCGACCCTCGGTCCGCCCCCGGGTCCCCGCCCAGCCCGCCGCCGGCCGCGCCGCGCCCCGCCCGCGCTGACCGACTGAGAGAAGCGGGTGGTCGCCACCATCCGCCGCGACCCCGGGTCTCCGCGTGCGTGCTCGCCGACGACTGGAACGGCAGACGCACCGGCACCCGGGAAGCCGACGGCACCCTCAGTACGCGGCGGTGAACCGCTCGTTCGTGTGGCGCGGGGTCTCGATCTCGTCGACGATCGCCACCGCCAGGTCCTCGTAGCTGAGCACCGAGCGGCCCTCGTCGTCGGTGACCGGCTGCTCGCCGCCGGTGCGGTAGTGCCCGGTCCGCTCGCCTGGATGGAACTCCAGCGGCGGCGGGGAGACGTACGTCCAGGTCACCCCGTCGGCCGACGAGCGGTAGAAGTCCAGGGCGTCGGCCTGGCCCTGCGCGGCGTCGCGGTACTCGTCGGGGAAGTCCGGCTCGTCGAGGTAGCGGGTGCCCTTCGGGGTGAGCAGCGTCGACCCGCCGCCCACGTGGATGATCCGGGGCGCGGCCGGCAGGTCCCGCAGCGTGCCGACCAGGGTCCGCGCCGCGTTGAGCCAGAGGCCGCGCTCCCCGCCGCCGATCGCCACCACCATCGCGTCGGTGTCGGGCGCCAGCTCCCGCACGCTCCGCCCGCTGGTGGCGTCGCCGGTGACCAGCTTGACCGACGGCGGCAGGTACGAGGTGGCCTCCGGGCGGCGCACCGCGGCGGTGACCCGGTGCCCCCGGCCGACCGCCTCGGCGGTGATCCGCGAGCCCGCGGTGCCGCCCGCCCCGAACACGACGATGTTGCTCATGACCGCCTCCCGCCCCCGTCCGGCCGGGGCGGTGACCGTCTGCCTGCCCGCCCGCCGGGTTGCCGTCCGCCTCCCAGGTTATGGAGCGGGTGGCCCGGCCGGTGCGGTAACCGGCGATCCGACCGTGCCCGGCCGGCTCAGTCGACCAGGGCGGAGTAGACGAGCTGGCGCAGCTGGGGCCGCAGCGGGTAGGTGCTCGACGGCAGGAGCTGGGTGAAGAGCAGCGCGGTGACCTCCTCGGCGGGGTCGACCCAGAACGCCGTGCTCGCCACCCCGCCCCAGTAGTACTCGCCGACGCTGCTCGGCACCCGGCTCGGGATCGGGTCCTCCACCACCGCGAAACCCAGCCCGAAGCCGATCCCGTCGAAGGTGGTCTCGGCGAAGCCGCCGGTGGAGAGGGTCCCCAGGTCCTGCCCGCCGGGCAGGTGGTTGCGGGCCATGAAGCGCACCGTGCGCGGCGCCAGCAGGCGCGCCCCGTCCAGCTCGCCGCCGCGCAGCAGCATCTGGGTGAACCGGTGGTAGTCGGCGGCGGAGGAGATCAGGCCGCCGCCGCCGGAGAGCAGCAGCGGCTTCTCGTATGCCAGGGCGCCCAGCTTGTCGTAGCGGAACGCGCGGCCGGTGCGCGGGTCCGGCGCGTAGAGCGCGGCGAGCCGGTCCGCGGGGTCGCCGTCGGCCCACCAGTGGGTGTCGGTCATGCCCAACGGGCGGAAGATCCGGTCGGCGAAGAAGGCGTCCAGGCTCTGCCCGGAGACCACCTCGACCAGCCGGCCGAGCACGTCGGTGGCGACGGAGTAGCCCCAGGCGGTGCCGGGCTGGAACAGCAGGGGCAGCTCCCCGAACGCCTGGCAGGCGGTCGCCAGGTCGACGTCCGCAGGCGGATAGATGTCGTAGCCGGCGGCCCGGTAGAGGCCGTCGACCACCGAGGTCTGCATGAAGCCGTACGTCAGGCCGGCGGTGTGGGTGAGCAGGTGCCAGACCCGGATCGGCTCGATCGCCGGCACCGTGTACGGCTTGAGGGCCGAGCCCTTGCTGTAGACCCGCAGGTCGGCGAACTCGGGCAGCCAGCGGCTGATCTCGTCGGTCAGCTCGAAGCGGCCCTCCTCCCAGAGCATCATCGCGGCGACCGAGGTGACCGGCTTGGTCATCGAGTAGATCCGCCAGAGCGTGTCCGCCTCGACGGGCGCCCCCGCCTCGATGTCGCGCAGCCCGTACGTCGACGAGTGGGCGATCTCGCCGCGCCGGGTGACCACCACCTGCCAGCCGGCGATCCGGCCGTCGTCGACGTACCTGCCGAAGTGCTCGTCGATCCGCGCCAGGCGCGCCGGGTCGAAGCCGATCTGGTCCGGGTCGATGCTGCGTGCCACACTCACGCCGCCGAACCTACTAGCCGGTACCGCACACCGGAAGGGGCGGAGCACTGGCCCGCATATCGGTAGCCTGGCCCGATGCCCGAGCTGACCGAGGACGCGACCTTCCGCAACGAGGACTGGTACGGCGAGGAACTGGTGGACCGGCACTTCGTCGGCTGCTCGTTCTTCCACGTCGACCTGACCGAGGCGGTCAGCCAGGGCGCGGTCTTCGACGGGTGCACCTTCGGCAACGTGCGGTTCAACGCCTCCCGGCACACCGACTCGGCCTTCACCCGGTGCACCTTCCAGCGGTGCAACTTCTTCGAGGCCGAGTTCATCGGCTGCAAGCTGGTGGGCAGCACGTTCGCGCAGTGCGACCTGCGGCCGTTGACGGTCTCCGGCGGCGACTGGTCGTTCGTCGCGCTGCCCGGCGCCGACCTGCGCGGCGTGCGGATCACCGACGTCCGGATGCGGGAGGTCGACCTCACCGGGGCCAACCTGACCGGCGCCACGGTCACCGGCGTGGACCTCTCGGCCGCGCAACTGCACAGCTCCCGGCTGTCCGGCGCCGACCTGCGCGGCAGCGACCTGACCGCGCTCGACCCGACGGTCGTGGAGCGGGCCGGGGCGATCGTCGACCCGGAGCAGACCGTGGTGATCGCGCAGGCGCTCGGGTTCGAGATCCGCTGAGGAAAGCCGCCACGGGTTGTCCGGATTGGCTGCCACGCTGGGCCCCATGACATGGTGGTCCGACCTCCTGCGCGAGGAACCCGAGTTCGCCGAGCGGGTGCGTGCCCGCTTCGCGGTACGCAAGCACGGCACGATGGCGACGCTGCGCCGGGACGGCTCGCCCCGGATCAGCGGCACGGAGTTCGACTTCGGCCCCGAGCACCTGCGGCTGGGCAGCATGGCCGGCGCGCTCAAGGCCCTCGACCTGCGCCGTGACCCACGGGTGGCGCTGCACTGCCCGACGGAGGACGCTCCCGAGGACGATCCGCGGTCCTGGGGCGGCGACGCGAAGATCGCCGGTCGGGCGCACGAGGAGCCGCCCGGCGACGACGGCTCGCACCGGTTCCGGATCGAGCTGACCGAGGTGGTCCTGACCCGGGTGGGCGATCCGCCGGACCACCTGGTCATCGAGAGCTGGCACCCCGGCCGCGGGCTGCACCGCCGGCGGCGACACTGAGCTCCTGCGCGACGCCCACAGGGGCCGCGGATGTGGTCCATGATGGCCGCCATCCGGCCGTCGTACGACGAGTACCAGGCGAGGACCGACCGCGACATCCCGGTAGTCGTGCTCGACCGCCTCTGAGCACCGGCGGCAGGCCGCCGTTACCTCGTGGGTAATCGACGCCGGGCGGGCGCCGGCGGGAGACTCGGCGTACCGCACCGGCGACCGGCCGGGCGGACGGCCCACGGGGAGGGACCATGCCCGCGTTCGCGCTCGCCCACCTGTACGCACCGCAGATCAACGAGGACGTCCTGACCTACATCGAGCGGATCCAGGCCACGCTGGACCCGTTCGGCGGCCGGTTCCGGGTGCACGGCGCCGAGGTGGAGGTCAAGGAGGGCGACTGGCCCGGCACCGTGGTCATCGTGGAGTTCCCCGACCTGGAGCGCGCCCGGGCCTGGTACGACTCGCCGGCCTACCAGGAGATCATCGCGCTGCGCACCCGGCACATCCCGGGCGCGACGCTGATCGTCGACGGGGTCGCCCCCGACTACGACGCCCGCCGCACGGCGGCCCGGCTGCGGGAGCGCGCCGCCCGCTGATCCCTTGGGCGGGGGAGCCGGTCCACCCCCCGCCGGGGAACCGTCGCGCCGCGTACGACGGCAGCCTGGCGGCGTGACCACCACGCTGCCGACACCGGCCCCGCCATCTGACTCCGGGACAGTTTGTCCGTCGCGCTGCGTTCGCCGTGTCGTAACTTTCTGCTGTCCACGTCCGACAATCCTCTGTGGAGGCTCGACCGATGAGCAGCACCGCCGCCCGCACCGTCCGTCCGCCCGCCCCACGCGGCGCCGGAGAGCCGTCCGGGGAGGTGCTCCGGGAGATCCCGCTGCCGCCGTACGTCACCGCCGAGGACGCGCAGTTCGCCGTCCGGGCGGTGGTGGTGCACGCGCCCCGAAGCTGGTCCGGCGGGACGGTCTGCCGCAACGACGCCAGCCCGCACCCGTGCCGGCTGCACCGCTGGGGCGTCCGGGTGCTGGCGCAGCGCGGCCTGCGCCCCGCCGACATCGCCGCGCTGATCGCGCGCGGCGACCCGACCGCCGAGCCGCCGCAGCGCCCGGGCGCCTGAGCACCGGCGGGGCCCTCGCACCCGGCCCCGCCGGCCCGTCGGCGGGGCCCGGCCCGAGCCCCGCCGGCCCGTCAGCAGGCGACGGGTTTCACCCAGGAGCACTCCCGGCCCTCGGGGACCCGGGGGGCGTCGGGCGCCGTCGGGGGCGCGACCCGCGCCGCGGCGGCACCCTTCTCGGTGTACGAGGCGAGCGCGATCGCGATCTGGTCCTCCAGCCCCTTCACCGACGAGGCCAGGTAGTTGTTGAGCAGGATGGAGAACGCGAGCACCCGCCCGTCGGCGTCGGTGACGTAGCCGGAGAGGCCGGAGACGCCCGTCAGGCTGCCGGTCTTGGCGTGCACGTTGCCCGCCGCCGGGGTGCCGCGCATCCGGCTGCGCAGCGTTCCGCCGACGAAGCGGTCCGCGTCGCCGGCGACCGGCAGGGCGGCGTACCACGTGTCGAACCAGGGCTCGGCCCGGACGGCCGTGAGCAGGTCCACGAACTCGTCGGCGGGGATCAGGTTGCGCCGGGAGAGCCCCGAGCCGTCCCGCTGGCGCAGCGTGCCGGTGTCCATCCCCGCGTCGGCGACGTACTCGCTGATCGCCGTCAGCCCGGCCGTCCAGGTGCCGGTGCCGGAGAGCACCCGGCCGATCTCCTTGGTCAGCACCTCGGCGTGCCCGTTGTTGGACAGCTTGAGGAACGGCACCATCAACTGGGCCAGCGGCATCGACTCGTGCCGCCCCACCTCGGCCGCCTCCTCCGGGGTGGCCTGGCCCAGCACGGTGCGGCCGAGCACCCGCACGCCGTGCTTGCGCAGCGCGGAGCGGAAGACGTCGGCGGCGTAGCCGGTCGGCTCCCAGACGGTGACCCAGTCGCTCTCCGGCGCGTCGCCGAGCGCGATCTGTCCGGTGACCACGACCGTGTTGCCGCCGTGCGCCCGCTCGAAGGAGATCGACGTCTCCCCGTCGGCGACCGTCTGGGCCCGGTTGTCGATCTTCAGATACCCGGTGGCCGGGGTCGTGGTGACGACCGGGCGGGCGCCGGCGCTCGCGCCGGGTGCGGCCTGCACGATGACGGTGCCCGCGTCGTAGTCGGTGTCGGGAGCCACGGTCAGGGCGGAGACCTGCGCCGCGTAGTAGTAGGGCTCGTCGTCCCAGGTCCAGTCGGGGCCGAGGCGGGTGCTGTCGTAGCGGGTGTCGTCGGCGACCAGGTTGCCGGTGACGACCCGGACGCCCTTGGCGGCGACCTGCGCGGCCAGCGCGTCGTAGTCGGCGGCGAGCATGGTCGGGTCGCCGCCGCCGCGCAGGTAGAGGTCGCCGGAGACCAGGCCCGCGCGCCGGGTGCCGGTGGTGCGCACCTCGGTGGCGAAGCGGTGCCCGGGCCCGAGCAGTTCCAGCGCCGCGGCCGAGGTCAGCAGCTTCGTGTTGGAGGCGGGCACGAGGCGGCGGTCGCCGTTGCGGTGGTAGACGGTCTCGCCGGTGGCCGCGTCCTTCACGACCACCGATGCCTGCGCCCCGGCCAGCCGGGAGTCGGCGAGGATCGCGTCGATGGTGGCGTTCAGGCGGGTCGCCGCGGGGGTCGGCGACTCGGCGGTGGCGGTCGGGGCGCCGGCCGTGGCGGCGGCGGCCACCAGCGCCGCCAGCGCGAGCGTCCGGGGGAAGAGACGACGATGCATGCGCTGATGCTGCCACGGAGGTATTCGCCAGAGAAGACCGCCGAGCGAAAGAAAACTTCCGTTCAGCCCTCGAGTGGCGCGGCGGTGACCGGCCCGCCGGACGCCTCCGGGGTGAGGACGGCGACCGCCCGGTCGACCAGCCCCTCCGCCACCAGCACCAGCCGCCGGCACTCGGGGTCGCCGGTCCGGTCGGGGAGTCGACCGGCCAGGGCGCGCACCTTCTCGGCCGAGGCGTCGTCCAGCACGAACCCGTCGGCCCGCCACCGCCCGTCGACGCTGAAGAACGCCTTGCTGTCGTGCTCCAGGTCGCCGTTGAGCACCACCGTCCGGTCCCCGCCGCTCAGGTCGCTCGACGCCTCGTTGAGCCCCCACGCCTCGTACGACGCCGTGCCCTCGGTCGGCGCCTCGGCCACCCCGACGCCCGTGCAGCCGCTCAACAGCACGCCCAGCGCCGCCGCCGGCAGCAGCGCCCGCCATCCCCGCCGTCCACCCATTCCGCCTCCCGCCCGAGCCCGGCCCGTACGCCGATCAGACTCCGGGCGAGGCGGCCCGGTTCCTACCCGGGCCGGGACGTCACGACGCCGGCGGCGCGGCGGGCCGTGTGAGCGGCGAGACGCCACCCGGCGGGCAGTCGGACCGGGCGTGCGTTGTTGTACCCGACATGGACGAGCGCTCCGTCGACGTGCTGGTGGTCGGGGCCGGCCAGGCCGGCCTCTCCGCCGGCTACCACCTGCGCCGCGCCGGTTTCGCCCCCGGTGACGGCTTCGTGATCCTCGACGGGGACGACGGGCCCGGCGGGGCGTGGCGACACCGCTGGCCGACGCTGCGGCTCGACCGGGTGCACGGCTTCCACGACCTGCCCGGCCTGCCGTTCCCGGCGGCGGATCCCGACCGGCCGGCGGCCGAGGTGGTGAGCGCCTACTTCGCCGCGTACGAGCGCGAGTTCGCCCTGCCGGTACGGCGCCCGGTGCGGGTCCGCGAGGTGCGCGACCGGCCCGACGGCCGGCTGGACGTGCTGACCGACGGGGGTGCCTGGTCCACCCGGGCCCTGGTCAACGCCACCGGCACCTGGACCCGGCCGTTCTGGCCGCACTACCCGGGCCGGTCGGGCTTCCGGGGCCGCCAGCTGCACACCGCCGACTACCGGGGTCCGGCGGAGTTCGCCGGCCGGCGGGTCGTGGTGGTCGGCGGTGGGACGTCCGCCGTCCAACTGCTCGCCGAGGTTTCCGCCGTCGCGGCCGGCACCACCTGGGTGACCCGGCGCCCGCCCGACTTCCGCGACGAGGAGTTCACCCCCGAACGGGGGCGGGCGGCGGTGGCCCTGGTCGACGCGGCGGTCCGCGCCGGCCGCCCGCCGGCCAGCGTGGTCGGGGTGACCGGGCTGCCGCTCACGCCCGAGCTGCGCCGGCTCCGCGAGCGCGGCGTGCTGGACCGGTTACCCGTCTTCGACCGGATCACGCCCGACGGCGTGGCCTGGGACGACGGCAGGTTCGTGCCCGCGGACGTGATCCTCTGGTGCACCGGCTTTCGGGCCGCGCTGGACCACCTCGCGCCGCTGCGGCTGCGCGCGCCGGGCGGCGGTATCACGATGGACGGCACCCGGGTGGTCGCCGACGAGCGGATCCACCTGATCGGGTACGGACCGTCGGCGAGCACCGTCGGCGCCAACCGGGCCGGCCGCGCGGCGGCACGCGAGATCCGGGCACTGCTCGCCCCGGCCGGCGCCAGGCACTGACCCCGATCTATTTGACGGATCCCCCGGCAGGGGGCACCGTAGGCCGTGGAGGGGCCCTCACCTGCCCCGACCTGCGACGGCGACGTGCGTGTCGCCCTTTCGATCGCCTCCCACGTGCGCTCGTGCGCGGGCCGAATCCCGGTCCGCACCGCGTATCCGAGAATCCACGAGGAGTTCGCCATGCTCACCATGACCGACAACGCCGTGATGGTGATCCGAGATCTCGCCAACCAGCAGGGCGTCGCCGAGGACGGCGGGGTGCGGATCGCCGCCGACACCCAGGCGGGCTCGCTCACCGTCGAGCTGGTCGCCGAACCGGTCAAGGGCGACCACGTGGTCGACAACCAGGGCGCCCGGATCTTCCTGGACTCCGACGCCGCCGAGCTGCTCGGCGACGCCTCGGTGGACGCGACCGTCGACGACGAGGGCATCGTGCAGTTCGGGTTCACCGAGAAGTAGTGACGCGCCCCGTGCGGGGTCGCCGGCGCTGAGGTAGCGGGTCAGCCGGCCCGGCGGGTCTCCCCGCCCCGGTGCGGCCGGGCGGGTCGACCCCGCTCGGCGGCCGGCTGACCGGAGCGCCACGGCCCCGGCCGGGCCTCCCGCCCGGGGCGCGCCAGCGTCGCCAGCACGTGCGCCAGGTGGTGCGACGTGCTCCACGCCGCCCAGTTGCTGGCCGAGCCCGCACCGGCGCCCCGCCGGGCGCGCCGGACTATCTCGTGGTCGCCCCAGGAGAAGGCGGCCCCGGCGGCCGGCCAGTGCGGCGCCGAGACCAGCGCGCGGCACAGGTCCGCGAACCTGTCGTCGCCCCGCCCACCCCGCCGCGACCAGCGGTACACCCACCAGGCGTCGTCGGTGGTGTAGCGCACGGTGGGCAGCCGGTCGCCCGGCTGGTCGGCACCGGGCACCGCCGAGCCGACACCGTAGTCGCCGTACCCGACGCCGAGGTCCGCCAGCCGCTGCCAGAGCCGCCAGTCCCAGCGGTCGAGGCGTACCGGCTCGTCGGTGGGGAGGCGGGACACCGCGGGCGGCATCCCGCCGGCCGCCACGCTCACCGACCGCCAGGCGTGCCGGCGTGCCCACTCCAGCAACCGGCGCAGCCGCGGCTCGGCGAGCCGCACGTCGGCCGCGCAGCACACGTCTCCGGCGTCGAGGAGCAGGTCACACTGCTCGGGGACGAGGCGCGTGAGGCGCCAGACGCGCTCCACCGCCGCCGTGGTGGCGTCCGGGCCGGCCCGGTCCTGGCCGACCCGCAGGCGGACCACCGCCCGGTGGGCGTGGCCCCGCGCCGCCGCGCCGTGCGCCACCAGGCGCCGGTCGCTGTCCGCGAGCCCGATCACCGGCACCAGCGGTACGCCCCAGCGGGCCAGCTCGGTCTCCGGAGCGTCGGGCAGACCGGTGACGTCGACGGCCGGGAGCAGCCCGGTGGGCAGCCGGCCGAGAACATCCAGTGTGTACGAGTCCAGGATGGACACCTGGAGAACCGGGGCGAGCAAGGAAGTGACGACGTCGTCGAGATGACCGAGCGCCTCCAGCTCGCCCCGCCGACTGGCGAGGATGGGGCGGTAGACCGGTTCCGCCGCCCGGCCTCCGTGGGCGGGCACCATACCCCAATGTAGCCAGACATCGGTGTCGGTCACAGGGGCGATCAGCCCGCCCTCGCGCGCCACCGGCTCGCCATCCGCCGACGCCCGCCACCGGGCGCCCGACGTCTCACGCCGTACGCCCGACGCCTGACGCCGTACGCCCGACGCCTGACGCGGTACGCCCGACGCGGTACGCCCGACGCCTGACGCCGTACGTCCGACGCCTGACGTCCGCTGTTGGCGCAGGTCCGGATGCGACCCGGTCGGCCGACGACGCCGCCGCCCCCCTGACGCGGGAGGCGGCGGCACCGGGGTCAGTCGTCGTCGCGGTCGTCGTCGTCGCGGTCGTCGTCATCGTCATCGTCGTCGACGGGCTCCTGCTCGGCCTTGACCACGGTGCCGTTCTCCCGGTCGACGTCGATCTCGTGCTCGGTCTGCCCGGCGACGATCTCCACACTCCACACGGGCCGGCCGTGCTCCTGCTCGGCCTCGATCTCGACGACCTGGCCGCCGCCCGCCCGGGCGAGCGCGATCTCGCGGGCCCGCTGCTCGCTGACGGCATCCCCGCCGGCCGTCGGGGCTCCGCTGCCCGGCGGCGTGCCGGGGGCCGCCGAGGTGCCGCCGGTCGCCGGGGCGCTGGTCGTGCTGTCGCCCGGGGTCGCGGCAGTGGTCGGGGCGGTCGTGGCGGCGGCCAGGGTGGTCGCTTGGGCGGGACCGCTGTCGGCGGCCGCGACGCCGAGGGTCGCGCCGGCTACGGCGAGCACGGCCATGCCGCCGACCGACGCCAGGATCAGGGGGTTGCGCTTCATCTCGGTTCGCCTTTCCTCGGTTCCTGACCACGAGGATCGCGCCCGGCCGGATAGCGGCACGCTGCCCGAACGCTAAGCCCGGGTTAAGGTCGCCGCGCTCGGCCGCCGCGTCCAGTCGCCGGGCCCCCGACCGCCCCGACCCGCCCCGCGCGAGCTGCCCGGTCAGGGCGTCGGCGGGCCGAGCTCGAGGCGTACCTCGGCGCCGCCGGAGGGCGCGGTGTGCAGGGTGAGGCGGCCGCCGGCAGCCTCGGCGGCGCGCCGGGCGATGTCCAGGCCGAGTCCCGTGGAACCGGCGGTGCTGGCGCCCCGGTCGACGGTGTCGGGCGCGATGCCCGGCCCCTCGTCCGCCACGGTCAGCACGGCCCGGCCCGCCAGGGCCGTCAGCCGGACGGCGAACGCCGTGCCGTCCGGGGTGTGCGCGAAGACGTTGCCGAGCAGGGCGTCCACGGCCGCCGCCAACTCGTCGGCGGGCACGCCCACCGGCAGCGGTCCCGGCGCCAGGTCCAGCGTGACCGCGCGCCCCGTGTCCTCTGCCAGCACCGACCAGAACGCGACCCGTTCGGCCACCACCGTGGCCGCGTCCGCGCTGGCCGCCCCGGCTGTCGGCGCCCGCCAGCGGGCCTGCCGGATCAGGCCGGTGACCGCCCGCTCCAGCCCGTCCACCGCCGCGGTCACCCGGGCCGCGTCCTCCGGGTCGCTAAGCGACTCGGCCTCCAGCCGCAGTGCGGTCAGCGGCGTGCGCAGGCGGTGTGACAGGTCGGCGACCTCCTCCCGCTCCTGCGCCAGCAGCACCTGGATCCGACCGGCGAGGTGGTTGAGGGCGCCGGCCACCTCACGCAGCTCCGGCGGCCCGGCGGGCGTGACGCGCGCGTCCAGTTCGGCGTTCGCCAGCCGGTGCGACACCGTGGACAGCTCACCGATCGGCCGGACCAGGGTGCGGGCCAGCCGGTCGGCGACGGCCAGCCCGATCAGCACCAGCAACACGCCGAGCAGGGCCAGGACCAGCCAGGAGCGGGTCACCCCGGCGGTCAGCTCCTCGGGCGGGACCACCGTGCGGATCACCCCGGTGCCGTCGGGGCGGCCCTGCACCGCGATCACCACCTCGCGCCCCCGCCCCGACTCCGCGGTGAGGCTCTGCCCCCGCGCCGCCAGCGCCACCGCGGGCGTCCGCGGGGCCGGGGTGCCGAGCACGGTGCCGTCGGGCAGGAAGACGCTGACCGGCCGGTCGGACTCCGCGGCCAGTTGCTCCACCGTCAACCGGATCGTCGCGGTGTCGGCGGTGCCGACGACGGTGACGAGGCTCTGCGCGTCGGCCGTGGCCCGCACCGTGGCCCGGTCCTCGGCGACGGTCCGCACCAGCAGCGCCAGCGGTACCAGGAAGGCGACCAGGGTGAGCACGCTGACCGCGGCGACCAGCAGGGCCAGCCGCGCCCTCATCCGGCGCTCCCGGGCGCTTCGAGCCGCACCCCGACGCCCCGTACCGTGTGCAGGTAGCGGGGCGCCTGGGCGCTCTCCCCGAGCTTGCGGCGCAGCCAGGACAGGTGCACGTCCACGGTCTTGTCGGCGCCGCCGTACGGGATCTGCCACACCTCGGCGAGCAGCTCCCGCTTGGTGACCACCTGGCCCGGCCGGCCGGCGAGGTGGTGCAGCAGGTCGAACTCGCGCGGCGTCAGCTCGACGGGCTCGCCGTCCAGGGTGACCTGCCGCGACCTCGGGTCCACCCGCAGCCCGCCGACCACCAGCGCCGGGTCCTCGGGGACGGACCCCGCCCCGCGCCGGAGCACCGCCCGGATCCGCGCGTCGAGCTGCGCCGCCGTGAACGGCTTCACCACGTAGTCGTCGGCCCCGGCGTCGAGCACCCGGACGATCTCGGTCTCGTCGTCGCGGGCGGTGGCCACGATCACCGGCACGACGCTGACGGCGCGCAGCATCCGCAGCAGCTCCCGGCCATCCAGGTCGGGCAGGCCCAGGTCCAGCACGACGAGGTCGGGCCGGTCGTCCAGCGCGTCGCGCAGGCCGGCCATCGCCGTCGAGGCGGCGGCCACCGCGTGCCCCCGTTCGCGCAGCGCCCGCAGCAGCGGCGTACGGATCGTCAGGTCGTCCTCGATGAGCAGCAGGCGGGCCACAGGGGGCAGGGTAGCCGCCCCGGACGCGCCGGCCCGGGTCCTTAACCATCCCTTAGCCTCGGCCAGGGCTCGGCCCAACCCGGGATCGGGGACACTCGGTGGATGCGCCGCCGTTCGTTCCTCGCTGTCGCCGGTTGGCTGGCCACCGCCGCCGTCGCCACCCTGATCGGGGTGGCCGCGATCCGGTGGGTGGGGGAGAGCATCGCCGGCACCCCGGGCGGCGTCGTGCTGAGCCAGGAGGAGGTCGAGCGCGCCCTGGCCTCGCCCGAGCCGACCGGCACCGGCGCGGGGCCGTCGTCGCCGGCACCGACCGGCTCCGCTCCGCACGGCGAGCGCCGGGCCTTCGTCACGGCGGGCGGCACGGCCGTGGCCGAGTGCGGGCCGGACGGGGTGCGGCTGGTCTCCTGGGCGCCGGCGCAGGGTTACCGCGTCTCCGACGTCGACCGGGGGCCGGACGACGACGTGGAGGTCGCGTTCGCCGGCCCGGCCGGCGAGTTCGAGCTGAAGGTGCGCTGCGTCGGCCGGGAGCCCGTGGCGGCCGACGACGACTGAGCGCACGGCCCTCGAGAAGCGCGCGACGACGGGCGTTCCGCCGCCCTGGCGCGGGACATGAGCGCGCGGCGCCGCTCGGATCCCTCGGGATCGGAACGTCGCCGCGCTCTGGCCGTCTCCCACCACCGCAGCCGTACGGCAGTACGTCAGCGGGGACCTGGCTCGACCGGCGCCGTGCGCCCGTCCCTGTCTCGATCCCCGTCCACGGGGGTGCCAAACCTGGGATCAGTGGGGAATTCCACCACTTGTACATCTCGGCGTGGCGTCGCGCCCGAGCGGGTATGTGCGTCGGCATGGAGCATTACACGATCGCGACCGTCGCCGAGAAGAGCCCGGATTTCCGGCGGGTGCTGTGGACCGGTGAGCACACCCAGTTGGTGATCATGACGATCCCGCCGGGTGGTGAGATCGGCGAGGAGGTCCACGAGGACATCGACCAGATTCTCACGTTCGTCAGCGGCACCGGCGAGGCCCGGGTGGCGGGGGAGAAGCGCGAGGTCGTCCAGGGCGACCTGGTGGTGGTGCCGGCCGGTACGAAGCACAACTTCGTCAACACCGGCCCGAACCCGCTGGTGCTCTACACCGTCTACGGTCCGCCGGAGCACGCCGACCAGGCGGTGCACCGGACGAAGGAGGAGGCCGACGCGGCGGAGGAGGCCGGCGAGGACGAGCCGCCGCCCGCCTGACCGTCCGCCGGGCGGTGCCGCCCGCCTGACCGTCTGCCGGGCGGTGCCGCCCGCCTGACCGTCCGCCGGGCGCCGCCGCCCGCCTGGTCGGCCCGATCGGTGCCCCGGCGGGGCTGTCTGAGGCGGGCCGGACGGGGTACCCGCAGCGGGTGGACCAGCCGGCGATCTCCGACTACGGATTCCTCTCCGACTGCCGCTCGGGCGCACTGGTCGGCCGGGACGGCTCGATCGACTGGTGGTGCCCGGACCGGTTCGACGCCCCGTCGGTCTTCGGCCGGCTGCTCGACCCGGCGGCCGGCCACTGGCGGCTGGCGCCCGTCGCGGCCGGGCTGCCCGGGCACCGGACGGAGCGGGCGTACCTCGCCGACACGCTGGTGCTGCGCACCGTGCACCACACCCCGGAGGGCAGCGTGGCGGTCACCGACGCGCTCGCCGCCGAACTCGGCGCCCGGGGCCACGAGCTGGGGATGAACTCGCCGGCGGTGCTGCTGCGGGTGGTCGAGGGGCTGACCGGGCGGGTGCGGATGTCGTTGGACTTCCGCCCCCGCCCGGAGTACGGCCTGCTCACCCCCTACCTGCACGAGCGGCCCGACGGCGGGGTGCTCGCCGCGGCCGGCCCGGTGGTGCTGAGCCTGCGCGCCGGCGGGGTCCCGCTGACCGTCGAGCGGGACCGCGTCCGGCAGGACTTCGAGGTCGCCGCCGGGCAGGTGGTCGGCTTCGACGTGGCGTACGGGCGGGCGTACGGGGCGGCGCCGGTCCGGCTGGACCCGGTGACCGCGCTCGCCGAGACGGTGCGGGCGTGGCAGGCGTACCGGGAGGCGCACCGCTACGACGGCCGCTACCCGGGCCAGGTCCGGCACAGCGCGACCGTGCTCACCGGCCTCACGTACGCCCGCAGCGGCGCGGTCGCCGCGGCCCTGACCACGTCGCTGCCGGAACGGATCGGCGGCGACCGCAACTACGACTACCGCTACTCGTGGCTGCGCGACTTCGCGATGACCATGCGTGCCCTCTGGGTGGCCGCGTGCCCGTCGGAGGCGTCCCGCCTCTTCGCCTGGGCGGCCCGGTCGATCGGCCGGATCGGCCCCGCTCCCGTGCCGGTGCTCTTCGGGCTGGAGGGGGAGCGGGACATCTCCGAGTACGAGTGCCACCACCTGCGCGGCTACGCCGACAGCCCGCCGGTCCGGGTCGGCAACGACGCCTGGCGGCAGCGCCAGCTCGACGTGCCGGGCGAGGTGATCTCGGCGGTCTGGCGGCTGCGGGACCACCTGGGCGAGACGTTCGACGAGGAACTGCGCGAGATGGTGCTCGGCCTGACCGAGCAGGTGGCGGCCACCTGGCACCTGCCCGACCGGGGGATCTGGGAGACCCGGGACGCCGACCGGCACTACCTGTCGTCGAAGGTGCTGTGCTGGGTGGCGATCGACCGGGCGGTGCGGCTCGCCCCCCGGCTCGGCGACCGGGCCGACCCGCGGCGCTGGGCGAGCACCCGCGACGAGATCCGGGCCGCCGTGCTGCGCGAGGGCTGGGACGAGCGGGTCGGCGCGTACACGGGGGCGTTCGGCTCGCCCGAGCTGGACGCCTCCGCGCTGCTGCTGCCGTTGGTGCACTTCCTGCCGGCGACCGACCCACGGATGCGCGCCACCATCGAGGCGGTCGAGCGCGAGCTGGGCGCCGGCGACGGTCTCCTCCGGCGCTGGGGCACCGACCCGGCCGGCTTCCCGCTCTGCTCGTTCTGGCTGGTGGAGTGCCTGGTGATGGCCGGCGAGCGGGGGCGCGCCGAGGCGCTCTTCGAGCGGGTGCTCGGGCACGCCAACGACGTCGGCCTGTTCAGCGAGCAGATCGACCCGCGTACGGGCGCGCAGCTCGGCAACACCCCGCAGGCGCTGTCGCACATCGGCCTGGTCAGCGCCGCCTGGCGCCTCACCGACCCCACCACCGACTGACGCCGCGTGTAAGGAAGGGCCCCTTCCTATCGGAATTTGTATAGGAAGGGGCCCTTCCTTACACCGGCAGCACCGGCACGTCGGCGACGTCCACGGTCTCCGGGTACTTCAGCCCGGACCCGGTGTTGAGCACCACCACCCGCTCGCCGGCCCGGATCCAGCCGCCGGCGCGCAGGTGCCGGGCGGCGGTCAGGCCGGCGGCCCCCTCCGGGCAGAGCAACAGCCCCTCCCGCGCCGCGAAGTCCCGCAGGTCGGCGAGGATCTCGGCGTCGTCGACCGCGATCGCGGTGCCGGCGCTGGCCCGCAGCGCGTCGAGGATCAGCTCGTCGCCGAGCGGGGCGGGCACGGTGATGCCGAACGCCACGGTGTGCGCGTCGGCCCAGGGCCGCGCCCGCTCCTCCCCGCCGGCGAAGGCCCGGACGATCGGGGCGCAGCCGGTCGACTGCACCGCGACCAGGCGGGGCAGCCTGTCCTCGATCCAGCCCAGCTCGCGCAGCTCGTGCAGCGCCTTGTGGATACCGATCAGCCCGACCCCGCCCCCGGTGGGATAGACGATCACGTCCGGCACCTGCCAGCCGAGCTGTTCGACGATCTCGTACCCCATCGTCTTCTTGCCCTCGAGCCGGTACGGCTCGCGCAGCGTGCCGGCGTCGAAGACCGCGCCGCCGGAGCCCGCGACCAGCCCCGCGACGTGCCGGCCGGCGTCGCCGATCAGCCCGTCGACCAGGCGCAGGTCGGCCCCGGCGGCCACGCACTCCCGCCGGCAGACGGCCGGCGCGGACAGCGGCATGACGATCGTCGCGCCCAGCCCGGCCCGCGCGGCGTACGTCGCCCAGGCCGCGCCCGCGTTGCCGTTGGTCGGCATGGCGATCCGCCGCACGCCCAGCTCCCGGGCCCGGCTGACGCCCACCGCCGCGCCGCGCGCCTTGAACGAGCCGGTCGGCGTCAGCCCCTCGTCCTTGACCAGCAGGTCCGGGATGCCGATCTCCGCGCCGTAGGCCGGGGTACGCAGCAGCGGCGTCCAGCCCTCGCCCAGCGTCGTCGTGTGCCGCGGGTCGGCCACCGGCAGCAGCTCCCGGTAGCGCCAGAGGTCGGCCGGGCGCAGCGGGAACCGCTCGGGGGTGAGCACCTTCGCCACCGCGGCCAGGTCGTAGCGGGCCAGCAGCGGCGAGCCGCAGTCGCAGAGGTTGACCAGCTTGCCGGCGTCGTGCTCCCGCCCGCAGCGCGGGCACTCCAGGTGGGTCAGGTACACGCTGCTCCTCGCCGTCTCGACTCGTGTCGCGGATCGTGGTCCCGCTCGTGTCCCGGCTTCCGGCCGCCCCGTTTCTCAGCCCGCGTCGATGCTCTGCCAGCGCCGGCTGCGGCGGCCGGGCTCGTAGGTCGAGTCCAGCCGCTTCGCCACCACCCCGGGCAGCCCCTGCTCCCGCCCGGTCCGCAGCGCCTCGGGGCCCGCACCGGGAAACCAGGGCGGAGTTTGCCAGTGCGGGCCGGTGAGCGCCAGACCGTCGAGCAGCTCCCGGCGCTGCGCGTACGGCAGGTCGGTGCTGGTCACGCCCTCCAGCCAGAGCAGGTCGAAGATCAGGTACTGCGCGTCCGGGGTCCGGCGCCCGCCGCGGGCGGGGCGTACCCTCCCGGCGGTGTCGATGCGGACCAGGACGCCGTCCAACACCGCCTCCGCCGGGGCCAGCTCCTCGGCCATCTCGCGCAGCCAGGGGTACGTCCCGGAGATGTCCTCGTCGTCCTCCGAGAGCAGCCGCAGGCGTCCCCCGGAGACGTACGCGACCGCGCGCACGCCGTCCCAGCGCAGCTCGTAGCCCCACTCCGCCTGGTCCCTCGGCAGCTTCGCCGCCGGCGTGGGACGCATCGGGCGGACCAGCTCCGGCATGCTCGTCCAGCCCTCCGGCGGCGGGTCGGTGCGCCGGACCATCCAGTCCCGGCCACCCTTGCCGCCGGTGGCGAAGAGCACGTACCGCCCGGCGGTGCGCTCCCCGTCGAGCACGACGACGACCTCGTCGTCGCGCCACTTCTCGCAGCGGTACGTGCCCCGGTCGTGGATGGTCATCCGGCCGCCGCCGTACTCGCCCGCCGGGATCTCGCCGTGGAAGTCCAGGTATTCCATCGGGTGGTCCTCGGTGTGCACGGCGAGGTGGTTGCGGCCGGTGTCGCGGGGCAGCCCGCGCGGCACCGCCCAGGAGGCCAGTACGCCCTCGTGCTCCAGCCGCAGGTCCCAGTGCAGGCTGCGGGCGTGGTGCTGCTGGATGACGAACCGGGCCGTCCCCTCGGCCGGCTTCTTCCGCCGTGGGGGCCGCTTCGGCACCGGCTCCGGGGTGCGCGCCGCGTCCCGTTTGCGCCGGTACTCCTCCAGCCGGTCAGACACTCCCGCATTCTCCGGCAAACCGCGTCGGCCCGCTGGGTGCCCGGTTGTCCGGATCGGCGGAGCATGTCGGGGGTCAGCACGGGTAGACCCGTCGGCATGGACCACCAGGAGCAGCCGACGGTTCCGCTCCCGGGCGAGGTGCGGATGCCTCTGCTCGGCTTCGGCACGTGGCAGGCCACTGGCCAGGCCGGGTACGAAGCCGTGCTCGCCGCGCTGGACGCCGGCTACCGGCACGTCGACACCGCCACCATGTACGGCAACGAGGATGAGGTCGGCCGGGCGGTACAGGAGAGCGGGCTGCGCCGCGAGGACGTCTTCGTCACCACGAAGCTGCCGCCGGACCGGGTCGGCCGGGAGCGGGAGACCCTCGAGGCGAGCCTGACCGCGCTCGGCACCGACTGCGTCGACCTGTGGCTGGTGCACTGGCCGCCGGCGAACCCGGGCGACAGCATCCCGGTGTGGCGGGAGATGCTCGCCGCCCGGGACGAGGGGCTCGCGCGGGCGGTGGGGGTGAGCAACTACAGCACCGCCGAGATCGACGAGCTGATCCAGGCGACGGAGGAGAACCCGGCGGTCAACCAGATCCGGTGGAGCCCGTCGCTGTACGACCGGCAGCGGCACCGGGAGCACCGGGACCGGGGCGTGGTGCTGGAGGGTTACAGCCCGTTCAAGACCAGTGACCTCGCCGACCCGGTGCTGACCCGGATCGCCGCCGCGCACGACGTATCCCCGGCCCAGGTGGTGCTCCGCTGGCACGTCGACCACGAGATCGTGGTCATCCCCAAGTCGGCGACCCCGGACCGGATCCGCGCCAACGCCGACATCTTCCACTTCGCGCTCACCGCCGAGGAGATGCGCGACATCGACGCCCTCGGCAACCCCTGACAGCCCCCTCGGTGGTCCTTGGCGCAGGGGTCGGCGGGGCCCGGACAGCGTTCGGCGTTGCCAAATTCCTTCAGCCCGGATAGGGGCGATGAAGGGTATCGACATAGATGCTCGTGACGATATAGCGTGCGCGTCACCAGTTCATCGGTCAGTCGGAACCCCTCCGCCCTCGCTGAAGGAGCCCCCATGAACGCGCCACGACCCGCCCGCCTGCGCCGCCGCAGGCTCCTGGGCATGTCGGCCCTGGCGGCCACCGCGGTGGTCGTCGCCGCCAAGTCCGCCGCGGCCAGCGCCGCGCCGATCGCCGCGCCGAAGGCCGAGTGCCTCGCCGACCTGTTCGAGGAGTCCTGATGGCCACCATTCCCTGGCTGGTGGACGTCCTGCGGGGGGCGGGCGTCCAGGTCGTCGTCGAGGGCGACTGGCTCAACCGGATGCGCCCGGGTGACTTCAACCCGATCGGCGTGCTCTGGCACCACACCGCCGCGACCTCCAGCGCCACCAACCCGCACCCGGCGCTCAACGTCTGCATCAACGGCCGCTCCGACCTGCCCGGCCCGCTCTGCCAGGCCCTGGTCGACTACCACGGCGTCTTCCACGTCATCTCCGCCGGCCGCTGCAACCACGCGGGCGTCAGCGGCGGCAGCGGGCCGATCCCGGCCGGGGACGGCAACACCCTGATGATCGGCTGGGAGATCGACTACAACGGGGTCAGCCAGCAGATGACGGCGGCGCAGTACAACGCGTCGATCGCCGCCACCGCGGCCGTGCTCAAGCGGCTGGGCCGGGACGCCAGCTACGCGCGCGGGCACCGGGAGACGAGCACCACCGGCAAGATCGACCCGTCGTTCATCGACCTCAACAAGATGCGCTCCGACGTCGCCGCGAAGATGGCGGGCGGCACGGCCTGGACCTCCACGGTGGACAACTCCACCGCCGGCCGGTTCACCGCCAGCGCCAACTGGGGCACCTCGACGTACTCGACGCAGCGCTTCGGCGCCGACTACCGTTTCGCGGACCCGGTCGCCGCCAGCGACGCCGCCTGGTACAAGTTCAACGTCCCGGCGACCGCGAACTACCGGGTCGAGGCCTGGTGGCCGGCCAACGCGGGCTACAACGGCGCCACGCCGTACATCGTCGCCACCACCACCGGCAACCGGACGATCATCGTCGACCAGCGGGAGACCGGCGGGCAGTGGCGCACGCTCGGCACCTTCACCCTGCCGGCCGGCGACGCCAACCGGGTCGCGGTCAGCCGGTGGAGCTCCGCCAGCGGTCTGGTCATCGCCGACGCCGTCCGACTCACCCGGGTCTGACCGTTCGACGGTACGCCGCGTAGGGCGGCTCCGGTGACCCGGAGCCGCCCTACGCTCGACAGCCGTCCAGTCGGTTCCTCGTTTCTCCACGACGCGGGAAGAATGTGCGCCAGGCTGCGGCGCCGGTGCCGTTCGGGGAGCGGAGTTCATTCGGCGGTTGCGGATCCCGAGCGCTATTCCGGCGTCAGCCGATCGTGCTCCGGGAAGTGTCTCGAGCGGCTGTCAAAGAACCCTGGCCAAGCGCTTTCCCACCCGTTTCCAGGGCCGTTCCGTCGGCCGCCCTCGGCCCGCCTGAGCAGCGGCTGAGTACGCCAGGCGCCCCGGACTGAACACACCACCTCGGGTCGTCCGAACGTCACTCCCATTCATCCGTCGGTTGGGCCATCTCGCCGTGAGGACGATCGTCCGTTGGCCGCACGGGGTTGCGGGGGTGTCCGATCGGGGTGGCCGCCTCCGGGGGGCCGCAAGTCACTCGCAGTGAAATCGAACAGCACCGTTCACTGTGGCCCTTCCGCCCGCTGGGTGCGCCCCGACGCGTCGCATCCCGGTCGATGAATCGCCAGTCATGAACGCTTAACCTGCGGTTTTCATGCACTTCTTCGGCTGGGAGGCGGCGGGTGCTGTCGGCTCCGTCGGTGCGCGTCGGGTCCGGGAAGCCCCGCACCTGATCGATCGACGTCGGGCTGAACGATCTCTTAGCGTAACGGCACTCCTGGAAGATGTCCGGTTCGCTGGTGTTCGTCCTGACAGTTTGTGATCAGTCTTGTGCTCTCCGCCGTGTAGTCCATAGAGTCCCGGCTCGCACAAGTGGAGAGACACGGGGGAGGGTTCGTGGACCGTCGGATGACGGCCACTGTCCGTTCATGCCTTGCGGCCGGCGTCGCGATCATGACGGCGGTCGCTTTGTTTGGCATTTCCGGGGAGCCGGCGGAACTTTTCGCCGCCGGCCCGGACGGCGTGACAGGTGGCGTTCAGAACAGGTCGGACGAGGCGGTGTCCCTGCGCACCGCACGCGAGACCGGTAAGCCGGTGCAGGTCAAGAGCCTCACCTCCGAGACCACCGAGGTCTTCGCACTGCCCGATGGACAGTTCCGGGCAGAGATCGCCGCTGGTGTCCAGCGGTTCAAGCGGGACGGCGGGTGGGTGCCCGTCGACCTCACCCTCAAGGCGGCCCCCGACGGCTCGGTCGCGCCGGTCGCACACCCCAACGACCTGCGGATCTCCGGACCGGCCGGTGCGGGCGAGCACGAGTTGGCGGCCGTCGGGACCGGCGACGACCGGGTCGCGATGGGCTGGTCGGGGGCGCTGCCCACGCCGGTGCTGACCGGCAACCGGGCCACCTACGTGGACGCGCGGCCGGGCGTGGATCTGGTCGTCGAGGCCACCCGACTCGGCTTCGAGCAGTTCCTCGTCGTCAAGACCCGGTCTGCCGTCGCCCAGGTCAAGCAGGTCCGCTTCCCGTTCACTGGTCCCGGCGTCGCGTCGTCGGCCCGGGGCGAGGACGGCGCGGTGACCCTGACCGGCCGCTCCGGGAAGCAGACGGCCCGCATCCCGGCCCCGCTCATGTGGGACGCGAAGGAGACCATCACCGGTGCTCCGGCCGAGCAGAGGCCGGTGCGCACCGACCTCGCGCGGCGGGGTGGCGGCGTGGAGCTCACGCTCACTCCGGACGCCGGCTGGCTGGCCAGCAAGGCCACCACGTTCCCGGTGACGATCGACCCGACGGTCAACCCGCTGACCACCACGTTCGACACGTACGTGCGAGAGACGGTGACCACCGACCAGAACCAGGAACCGGACCTGCAGATCGGCCTGCTGGCGACCACGCCGGCCACGCTGACCCGCTCGTTCCTCACCTGGGACACCACGGTCCTCGCCGGTAAGCAGATCACCGCCGCCACGGTGTCGTTCTGGAACTTCTGGTCGCACACCTGCACGCCGACGTCCTGGGAGATCTGGACCACCGGCGCGTCGACCTACACCACCACGTTCACCAACCAGCCCGCCTGGGAGGGCACCGGCCCGGACGCGCGGTCCACCGCTACCGTCGGCGGGTCGACCTGCGCCGACGGCTGGGCCAACATCGACGGCAAGGTCTTCTTCCAGCGCGCCGCCACGGCCGGCAAGACCCGGGCCGGCATGGGCGTCCGGGCCACCGACGAGACGGCCACCGCCGGATTCAAGCAGTTCCGGTCCCGGGAGGGCGCCGCGGCGAGCGAGGACCCGAAGGCGTCGGTCACGTACAACTCCTGGCCGACCGTCACCTCCCGGGCCACCGTCCCGGCCACCAACTGCGCGACCGGCGCGGCTCGCCCGCAGGTCAACACGCTCACGCCGCAGCTCAAGGCGACCGTCTCCGACGGCGACGGCACCGCCATGACGGTCACCTTCGAGTGGTGGGCGATGAACGCCGAGGTTCCGATCGGCTCGGCCACCTTCAGCAATGTCGCCTCCGGCGCCACCGCCGCGGCCACCGTTCCGGCCGGCGCCTTCGTCGACGGCGGGATCTACCGCTGGCGAGTCAAGTCGGCGGACGGAGTCAGCGGCAGCGACGCCTGGTCGTCGTTCTGCGAGATGCAGGTCTACACCACCGTCGCACCGGTGACCGGCTGCACCGGCAACACGGAGAGCGACTTCAACGGCGACGGCGTCACCGACGTCGCGATCGCCGACCCTGAGGCGACCGTGAACGGCCAGATCCGCGCCGGGCAGGTCCACGTCTCCTACGGCGGCGGGACCACCGTGCACACCCTGCAGGAGGGGACGGCCACGGTCCCGGGCGCCCCTGAGGCCGGTGATCGGTTCGGCACCGCGGTCTCCGCGTACGACGCCAACAACGACGGATGCACCGACCTCGCGGTCGGCATCCCGGCCCAGGACATCAGTGGGCAGACCGATGCCGGCGCGGTGTATGTCCTGCTCGGCTCGCCCGCCGGCCTGGCGCAGGGCCCGGCCTCGCTGGTCTACCACCAGGACGTTACCAACGTGCCGGACGCGGCCGAGGCCTATGACTGGTTCGGCTACTCGGTGGCTGGCAGCCGAACCGCGGGCGGTGAGCCGTACCTGGTGATCGGTGTGCCCGCCGAGGGACTCACCGGCGGCTGGTCCGCCGGCGTCGTGCACTATCTCCGGGGCAATCTCAACCTGGTCCTGAGCCAGGGTGCAGGCATCCCCGGATCGGCGGAGCTCGACGACCGCACCGGTTACGCGGTGGCGGCGTCCAAGTACCACTGGGCCGTCAGCTCTCCGGGCGAGGCGGTCGGCACCGAGGCCTTCGCCGGCGCCGTGAACGTCTTCAGCCACACGCTGACCAACGGCCTTCCCACCTCCGTCGCCTCGTTCGACCAGGGCTGGGGAACCGTCTCGAACGAGGCCGAGGCCAACGACAACTTCGGCAAGTCGATCAGCATCGCCCCGTACCGGCCGACGGGGGCGCCGGCCGGGCAGGCGGACTCGCTGGTGGCCGTCGGCGTCCCGGGTGAGGACCTCACCATCTCGGGCACGCCGGAGACGGACGCCGGCATGGTGCACCGCTTCCATGTCACGTCCGCCAACGCCTACACCGAGCTTCCGCCGATCACGTACGCGTCCGAGGACGGCGACTACCTCGGCGAGAAGGTCGTGGTGGCGAACACGGCCCCGGCCGCGGAGGGCACCAACTCGACGATGTTCATCGCGATCGGCGTGCCGGGCGAGGACGCCGGCGAGACGACCGTCGACATGGGGCGGGTGCGGGTCTTCCCCGCGCTGGCCAACCCGATCGGCACGCCGGTGACGATCGAGCGCAACGGGACGAGCCTGCCGGGCAGCACCCGGCCGAAGGAGATCCTCGGCACCTCGCTCGTCGCCACCTCGCAGCGGCTGCTGGTCGCCACCCCGTACGGCACCGACGCCGTCTACGGCTTCACCTGGTCGAGTCTGGCTGCGGGCAACACCACGCCGAGCGCGACCTGGCAGCCCGGGGTGAACGGCATTCCGGCCGGCAACGGCCACTTCGGGGCGGCGATCGGCTGATGGCTCAGATCAATCCACACAGTTCAACGGGGGAGGACCGCAGGGTGGCCCGTCGTACGAGAAAGCGGGGTCGGCTCTTCACGCTCGGCCTCACGGTCGGCCTCGCCGGCCTGCTGTCCAGTGCCGCGTTCGTGGACCCGCCGCAGTCGGCGCCGGCCCCCGCACCGGTCGCCGCGGTCGAGGAGAACCCGGTGCGCGACACCGAGGCCGAGGCGCTGCTCGCGGCCAAGGCGCTCAACCAGTCGGTCGAGGTGCTCGCGGAGCGCAGCGAGTACCGCGACGTGTTCGCACAGCCCGACGGCACGCTGCTCGCCAACGAGCACACCCAGGCGGTCCGGGTGCTCCAGAACGACGCATGGGTCTCGGCCGACGCGACGCTCGTGGCCCAGCCCGACGGGACGTACGCGCCCACGGCGGCGCTGCTCAACATGCGGCTGTCCAACGGCGGCACCACCCCGCTGATGGTCGCCGAGCGGGACTCCCGGGTCATGACGCTGACCTGGCCGAACCCGCTGCCGACGCCCACCGTCAACGGGGACCAGCTCCTCTACCCGGAAGTCTTCCAGGGCGTCGACCTGGTCGCGATCGTGACCGTCGAGGGCTTCTCACACGTCCTGGTGCTCAAGACCCCCGAGGCGGCCAACCTGCCGGAGCTGCAGAACCTGCGGCTCGGCGTCACCGGTGAGGGGCTCACCATCCAGGAGACCGAGGACGGCGGCATCGTCGCCCTCGACCCGGCCACTGGCAACCCCGTGATGGAGGCCGACGCGCCGACCATGTGGGACAGCGGCAGCGGGGAGGGTGGCGAGGCCGCCACCAGCGGCCTGCGCTCGTTCGCCATGGCCGACACCACCGGCCAGGAGGACCCGAACGAGGCGTCCGCCCGGGGCCCCGGCGAGACCTCGCAGGTCACCCAGGTCGGTCTGTCCTACTCCCAGGGCACCCTGAGCCTCACCCCGGACGCCGCCATGCTCGCCGACCCGGACACCACCTACCCGGTGTACGTGGACCCGGTGTGGCAGGGCAGCACCAACAGCGCCTGGGCGATGGTGGACAGCGGCTACCCGTCGGAGGAGTACTGGAAGTTCGACGGCAAGCGGCACGAGCGCATCGGCCGCTGCCCGAGTTCCTGCAACAGCTCGCTGGTGAAGCGTCTCTTCTACCGGCTTTCCACGCCGTACGCGGGCAAGACGATCCTGGAGGCCAAGCTCCGGGTGACGATGCAGCACGTCTACAACGCCACTGAGCGGGCAGCGGCGCTCTATCTGATGCCGGCGGGTATCGCCACCACCACCAACTGGAGCAACCAGCCCGGTGGCTCCAGTTGGTCGACCGCGACGCACCTGGACACCAACTCGCCCACCAGCGTGCAGTCGACCTGCACCTCGACCAACCAGAACACCGAGTGGGACGCCAAGGTGGCCGTGCAGACGGCGGTGGCGAAGGGGTGGAGCAACGTCACCCTCGGCCTCAAGTCGGTCAACGAGAGCGACTCGACGCACACCAAGCGGTTCTGCGACAACGCCGTGCTCTCGGTTCGCTACAACCGGGCGCCGGTGATCCCCAACCAGTCCGAACTGACCATGTCGCCCGGTGGTGCCTGCGTCTACGCCACCAACGTGCCGTACACCCCTGAGGTGCCGCGCCTCGACGCCATCCTGCGGGACCCCGACCACTCGTCGTCGCACACCGAGCAGGTCCAGGCCGAGTTCCGGGTGACCTACACGGCGCCCGGCAGCTCGACGCCCACGGTCCTGCAGATTAAGTCGGGGTTCAAGGCCAGCGGGTCGAAGTTCAGCTACTACGTACCCAAGACCATCCCGCAGAACGTCACGCTGTCGTGGGACGTCCGGGGCGGTGACGGCGTGAGCTGGGGGCCCTGGAGCTCCGACGGAACGCGAAACACCTGCCAGTTCATCTTCGACCAGACCAGTCCGAGCGCCCCGGACGTCGACTCCGCCCAGTACCTGCCGCTGGACGCCACCGACACCACCGCCGACTGCCTGGACGACGACGAGTGGCGCGGTTCGATCGGCGTGGTCGGCAGCTTCACCTTCGACTCGGCGGCCACCGACGTCGTCGAGTACCTGTACAACTTCAACGGCGGGACCGAAATCTCGGTGAAGCCCGCCACCGCGGGTGGCCCGGTGACGATCAACTGGACGCCGGACAAGGAAGGCCCCCGCCAGCTCTTCGTCAAGGCCGTCGACGCGGCCAAGCGGGCAAGCGCTCCGGCCACCTGCACGTTCCGCGTCGGCAAGCGGCCTCCGGTGGCGCAGTGGCCGATGGCCGACGCGGCGGGAACGAGCCGGGCGGACAACACCAGGGGCCCGAACGACGCCACGGTCGGCAGCGGGGTCACGTTCGCCACGGTCAACAACTTCGGTCAGTGGGACCGCGCGGCCATCTTCGACGGCACGTCCAACGCCTACATGGTCACCGACACGTCGGTGCTGGCGGACACCTCGCAGAGCTTCGCCATCACCGGCTGGTTCCGGGTGGACGATGTCAACCGCCGCCAGGTCGCGGTGAGCCAGGACGGCACCGGTGAGCCGGGCTTCAGCCTCGGCGTCGACCAGGGCAAATGGTTCTTCCGGATGCCGGCCAACGATGTCATCAACTTCGGCGAGTGGAAGGTGACGGCGGGCACGGTCACCACCGAATGGACCTTCGTCACGGCGATCTTCGACGGCCCGAACAAGAAGATCTCCCTCCAGGTCGGCACCGGCCCGGTCGCCGAGAAGGACCGGCGTTCGCTGACCCGGGCCCGGGGCTCGCTCCAACTCGGCTGCCAGACCTACAAGGGCGGCGGGTACTCGGAGTTCTGGAAGGGCGGCATGGCGGACGTGTCCGTCTTCGACCGGCCGATCGTGACTGAGGACTCGACGGGGCTGCAGAAGCACCTGCTCAACCGCAAGGCGTACTGGCAGCTCAACGACCAGACCTCCGGCCAGAGTCCGGAGGTGGGCGGCGGCTCGCCGCTGGTGCTGAGCCAGCAGAGCCTTCTGTTCCCGACGCCGACCCCGATCGGCCGGATGGTCGGCACGGGCCACCTCAGGCTGATGGGTCGCTCCGATCACTACGCCGAGTCGACCAGCGCCCTGGTCGACCCGACGGGCAGCTTCACCATCACCGCCCGGGTGAAGCTCACCAGTAGCTCCAACAACCACGCCATGACCGCCTTCTCGCTCAAGGGGCCGAACAACAGCGCCGTCATCGTCCGGGCCAACAGCCAGGGCAGGTGGGAGGTGGCCGCGACGACGGACGACACGGCCGGGGCGGTCTTCCAGTCGAAGGAGGCGGAGCGGACGCCACGCATGGTGGGCGCCGGTGACCACCTCGCGTTGGTCTACGACGGTTACACCCGCCAGCTCACCCTCTGGGTCGAGGGCGAGTCGACGGAGCTGGAACCCCTCAACGTGCCGTTCAAGCCCACCTCGATGTCGAGCCTCCAGCTCGGCCGGGCCTTCCTGGGCACCACGGCGGGCGAGCACCTGTCCGGAAACATCGACGAGGTTCGCGTCTACGACGGGGTTGCGGACAAGGTGAAGATCGACAAGCTTCGTCTGATCGGCGAGGCCCCCACCATCTGACGACACGGGCGTCGGGGGCCGTCCTTTCGGGACGGCCCCGACGCCTCCTGCTCTCGGCATCAATCGAACTTCTTACAGCTATGTCCGATCGACCCCTGGGGAGGGTGGATGTTCTCCCGACTCCTGGTCGCGTCCGGCGTGTTGCAGCGCCGGGTGGTGCGACCGGTGTCCTGGGCGATGGCCGGTGTGATGAGCGTGAGTCTCATCCAGGTGGCCAACGCCCCCGCCTCGGCCGCGGAGCGTAAACGTCCGACGGCCACCGACGTAGGCAAGACCGTGCCCAACCGTGCCCCGCTCGGCGTGAAGCCGCGCAAGGGCAACCCGGCGGTGGACGCCGCCACGACCACTCCCGCCAAGGTCACCTGGCCGGCGGCGGGCGCCACCGAGATCACCGTGCCCGCCGCGCCGGTGACCGCGCCGGCGCAGGCCGGGGCGCGTGACTCCGGCAGGACCGCCACGATCGCCACCGGGCCGGAGGCCACCGGCAAGGCCGGTGGCCTGGCGGTGTCGGTCGCGGCCGTGGCCGCTCCCGCTCCCGCTGGCAAGGACGGCGCCAAGGCGGTGGCGCCGACGACGACGCCGGCCCCCGCACCGGGCAAGGTCCGCGTCGAGGTGCTCGACCGCAAGGCCGCCGAGCGGGCGAAGGTCGACGGCCCGCTGGTCCGGGTCCACCGTGCCGACGGGCAGCAGGCCGCCGGTGAGATCCGGCTCGGCGTCAGCTACGAGGGCCTGGCCGGCGCGTACGGTGGTGACTTCGGCTCCCGGCTGACGCTGGTGGAACTGCCGGAGTGCGCGCTGGCCACGCCGGAGAAGGCGGCCTGCGCCGCCCGGCCGGTGCCGACGGTCAACGACAACACCAAGCACACCCTGTCGGCGACGGTGAGCGCGGCGGCCGGCGGTACGACGTTCGCGCTGACCGCCACCGAGTCCTCGTCCCAGGGTGACTACGGTGCGACCAAGCTGGCGCCGTCGTCGAAGTGGTCGGTTGCCCCGTCCACTGGCGGCTTCTCCTGGAGTTACCCGCTGCGCACGCCCCCGGTCCCGGGTGGCGGGGCGCCGGGCATCACCCTGGCCTACTCGTCGCAGTCGGTCGACGGCCGCACCGCGGCGACCAACAACCAGGGCTCGTGGGTCGGTGAGGGCTTCAACTACGAGCCCGGCCACATCGAGCGCCGCTACAAGACCTGCTCGGACGACGGCCACGACCAGTACGTCGACCAGTGCTGGGCGTACGACAACGCCACGATCCTGCTCAACGGCAAGTCCACCGAGCTGGTGAAGAGCGGCAGCACCTGGAAGTTCGCCACCGACGACGGCTCCAAGGTGCAGCGGTTCACCGGCGCGGTCAACGGTGACAACGACGGCGAGTACTGGGTGGTCACCACCACCGACGGCACCGAGTACTACTTCGGCAAGAACCGGCTGGAGGGCTGGGTCAGCGGCAAGGAGGAGACCAACTCCGTCTGGACCGTGCCGGTCTTCGGCGACGACGCGCTGGAGCCGTGCAACAAGGCCACGTTCCTCGAGTCGTACTGCGACCAGGCGTGGCGGTGGAGCCTCGACTACGTCAAGGACCGCTACGGCAACGTCAGCTCCTACTACTACGCCAAGGAGACCAACCACTACGCCCGGGCCAAGAACACCGACGTGAACGGTGTGCCCTACCACCGGGGTGGTTACCTCAAGCGGATCGACTACGGGCAGCGGCACAACGCCGTCTACACCACCAACGCCCCGGCCCGGGTGCGCTTCGACATCAAGGAGCGGTGCCTGCCGACCGGCACCATCGACTGCGACGCGGCGGACCTGAACGCCACCACCGCGCCGTACTGGCCGGACGTGCCGTTCGACCGCAACTGCAACGCGAACATCAAGTGCAAGCTCGACCAGATCAGCCCGACGTTCTGGACCCGGGCCCGGCTGACCGGCATCACCACCGAGATCCGCGAGGGCACCGGTTGGACGCCGGTCGACAACTGGAAGCTGGACCACCTGCTCACCGACAACGGTGACGGTTCCCGCACCCTCTGGCTCCACAAGATCACCCACACCGGCATGTACGGGTCGGCCGCCGACATCGCCATGCCGTCGGTGGAGCTCGGCGGTCGCCAGCTGCCGAACCGGGTGGACCGGGACAACGACAACATCGGTCCGCTGGTCCGGTTCCGTCTGGCCATCGTGTGGACGGACACCGGCGGGCAGATCGACGTCAACTACGCCACCCCGGACTGCACCGCCACCACGCTGCCGACCGAGGGCAACAGCACCAAGCGCTGCTACCCGGTGAAGTGGAACCCGCTCGGCACCGGGGACCCGATCACCGACTGGTTCTTCAAGTACGTGGTCGGTGAGGTCAGAGAGACCGACCGGACCGGTGGCGCGCCGGACATGGTCACCAAGTACGACTACCTCGGCGGCGCCGCCTGGCGTAAGGCCGACCCGGACGGGATCTCGGACCCGAAGGACCTCACCTGGAGCGAGTGGCGCGGCTACGGCAAGGTGGTCGTCACCGTCGGCGACGGCGAGGTGCAGACCACCAAGACCGAGTACCGCTACCTGCGCGGCATGCATGGCGACAAGATCCCGGACAGCACGAACACCCGGGACGTCCGGGTGACCGACTCGGCCGGCGTCGAGCACATCGACTACGACGAGTTCTCCGGCCACCAGTTGGAGAGCACCGTCTACGACGGTGCGGCCGTGGTCAGCCGCAGCATCGCCACGCCGTGGCGGCACAACACCGCCACCGAGTCGCACACCTGGGGCGACAAGAAGGCCTGGTTCACCAACACCTCGACCACCCGCAGCTTCGTCGCGCTGGCGGCGGGCGGCTTCCGGGAGACCAAGAACGTCTCCACCTTCGAGACGACGTTCGGCCGGGTAACCCAGACCGAGAACCTCGGCGACGTGAACGTCACCGGCGACGAGGCGTGCAGCCGCACCACCTACGCCGACAACGCGAGCGCCTACCTGCACAGTCTGGTGGCGCGCACCGAGTCGGTGTCGGTGGCATGCTCCGTCACGCCGGATCGCAGGACCCAGGTCGTCTCCGACACCCGGACGCTCTACGACGGCCACGCGTTCGGCGTAGCTCCGACGCTGGGCAACCCGACGAAGTCGGAGCGGCTGAAGAGCCACGACGGCACCACCGCCACCTACATCACGGCCGCGGAGGGGACCTTCGACTCGTACGGCCGGCCGAAGACCGCGACCGACGCGATGGGCAAGGTCACCCGGACCGACTACACCGAGACGAACGGCCTGACCACCAAGGTGGTCGAGACCAACCCCCTCGACCACGTCACCACGACGGAGTACGCCCCGGCCTGGGGCAGCCCGGTCAAGCAGACCGACCCGAACAACCTGGTCAGTCAGCTGGAGTACGACCCGCTGGGCCGGCTGACCAAGGTGTGGATGCCGGATCGTACGGGTGCGACCGGGCTCGACCCGAGCATCAAGTACACGTACCTGATCCGCACTGACAAGCCGGTCGCGGTCAAGACCGAGAAGCGGCAGAACGACGGCAGCTACAGCGTCGAGTACAAGCTGCACGACGGCCTGCTGCGTCCGCGTCAGGTGCAGACCGAGGGGCCGAACGGCACCCGGATGGTCGCGGACACCATGTACACCCCGACCGGCAAGCTCGCCCGGACGTACGCGACCTACAACGCCGCGGGCGCGCCGGCCGACACCATCTTCCCCGCCACCATCGGCGAGGTCGAGGGTCAGACGTTCTACGTCTACGACGGTGCGGACCGGGTCAAGGCGGAGATCACCTCCGTCGCTGGCAACGAGAAGTGGCGGACCACCACCACCTACGGCGGTGACCGCATCTCGGTCGACCCGCCGCAGGGTGGCACCCCCACCACGACGATCACCAACGCCCTGGGGCAGACCACCCAGCTCCTCCAGTACAAGGGCGCCGACCCGTCGGGTGCGTACGACAAGACGGAGTACACCTACACCCCGTCCGGTCAGCTCGCCACCGTGAAGGACCCGGCCGGCAACGTCTGGAAGCACGAGTACGACCAGCTCGGCCGCAAGGTCAAGTCGGTCGATCCGGACGCTGGCACGTCGACGATCACGTATGACAACCTGGACCGGGTCACCAGCACCACCAACGGTGTGGGCCAGACGATCAGCACCACCTACGACGCGATCGGCCGGACGACCGCCACCTACAAGGGTTCGGCCGAGACCGGTGTGCTGCTCAGCAGCTGGGCGTACGACCTGGAGATGCTGGGCCAGCTCTCGTCGGCCAGCCGCTGGATCGGCGAGGAGGAGTACGCCACCTACTACACCGCCTACGACGAGTTCTACCGGCCGCACGCCACCTATTACCAGGTGCCTCAGCACGCCGGTGCGGAGCTGGCCAACCTCTACACCTTCTCTACGGAGTACAACAGCGACGGCACCGTCGCCTCCGTCGGCATGTCCGAGGGAGGTGGGCTGCCCTTCGAGGCGATCGCCTACACCTACGACGGGCTGGAGCGACTCACCGCCACCAGCGGTGACGATCCCTACCTGACGGACATCGACTACTCGACCACCGGTGAGGTCATCCTGACCGAGGCGGCACTCGGCGCCAACCAGGTCGTGTCGATCTACCAGTACGAGCACGGCACGAAGCGGCTGGCCAACCAGCAGTTGTCTCGCAGCAACGCGCCGAGCATCGACATCGACGCCAGCTACACGTACGACGCGTCCGGCAACATCCTGCGGATCTCCGACACGCCGTCGTCGGGCACCCGGGACGTGCAGTGCTTCACCTACGACTACCTGCGCCGGATGGAGCGGGCCTGGACGTCGGCGAGCACCGCGACCGACCCGTGCGCCGGCGGGCCGTCGGTGACGGGCGTCGGCGGGGTGGCGCCCTACCACCACGCCTACACGTTCGACCTGACCGGCAACCGCAAGACCGAGACGCAGTACGGCACCAACGGCGCCACGCTGATCAACCGGGCGTACACGTACCCGACGGCGGGCGCGGCACAGCCGCACACGCTCCGCCAGATGACCGAGACCACCCCGCAGGGTGACCGTCTCTACTCCTACGAGTACGACGCCGCCGGCAACACCACCCGACGCACGAAGGTCGGGGAGGACCAGACCCTGGTCTGGGACGCCGAGGGCAACCTCGAGTCGGCCACCGACGCCGCAGGCAAGAAGACCAGCTTCTTCTACGACGTCGACGGCTCGCGGATGCTTCGCAAGGAGCCGGACAGCACGACCCTGTACCTGCCGGGGATGGAGATCCGGCTCAACCACACCACCCGTGCGACGGACGCCACCCGCTACTACACCTTGCCGGGCGGCGGCACGATCGTCCGCAAGCTCAACGGCCTCTACTACGTCGCCTCCGACCACCACGGCACCGGCCAGGCGACGGTCGACGAGGGCGGCGCGATCACGCACCGGCGGAGCACCCCGTTCGGCGAGTCCCGCGGCAGTCAGCCCGCACCGGGGCAGTGGCCGACAGAGAAGGGCTTCGTCAACGGCAACATCGACTCGACCACGGGCCTGGTGAACATCGGGGCCCGTGAGTACGACATGATCGCCGGCCGATTCATCTCCGTCGACCCGATCATCGACAACGGCGACCCGCAGCAGATGAACGGGTACGCGTACGCCAACAACAACCCGATCTCGTTCTCCGACCCCGACGGCCTCAAGGCGTGTTCCGACGACGCCTGCGGCCCCGGTGCCGACTACGAGGACATGTACGGCAACTACCACAAGGTCAAGGGGCACAACGACGGCTGTGGTGGCTGCTCGGGTGCGTACGATCCGGACGAGCCGCACCTCAATGCGTGGAACAACCCCCGCGCTAGCGAGGCAGACCGCCGGGCGGCGGCGGCTGCCGCTGCTGAGAAGGAACGGCAGGCGCGGATCGCCCGTGCCAAGCAGAAGATTCTCGACTCGGCGAAGGCCCTGACAAAGATCCTCGCGGACGAGTTGGGCATCACCGACGCGCTGAGCTGCCTGACTAAAGGCGACATGGATGGCTGTCTAGCGACTGCGGGAAACATCGCTGGCGCCATGCTCGGCGGCGTTCTAGGCAAGTTGGCGGCGAGGTATGGCGCACCGTGGAAGTGGAAAAAACTGGCGGATCTTACTAGCAGAGTCAAGGGGCTGCTCGGCGATCTGGTTGGCGGAGTCAAGGACTTCTTCAAGGCGTCCAAGGCGTGTCATAGCTTTGCGCCCGGCACTTTGGTCCTGCTGGCTGACGGTTCCCTGAGGCCGATCGAGAAGGTTCGACTCGGAGACAAGGTGGTGGCGTTCGAACCTGAGACAGAAGAGGTTGCGGCGCGCGAAGTGGTGGCGACGTACATCAACTTCGACCGTCACTTGACTGATTTGACCCTGGTTGGCGGGCACGGTGAGACCAAGACCATCCACACTACCTTCAACCATCCCTTCTGGAGCGCCGACAGGCGTGCTTGGGTCGAGGCGGGGGAGTTGCGATCGGGGGAGCGGCTGCTGGCAGTCGGCAATTCCCCGGTTCGGGTCAAATCGGTGAAGACATTTAGCGGCGGTCGCCTCATGCACGATCTAACCGTCGACACGACCCATACCTACTTCGTAAGCGTGGACGGCAGTACCGTGCTCGTTCACAACACTCGTGGTGGGGGCTTGCGGCCCGATCCCAATGCCGTCGGAGAGCACACCACCTTCGCTCGGGACGGCACGACGGGACAAGTCAAGAAGTGGGCCACTTGGCGTCCGCAGACCAACCCTCGTAATCCGGCTCCATTCGAGATGGTCGAGCGCTTTGACCTCCAGGGACCGGCCCATACGAACAAGGATGGGACTAAGGTTCCTACGCCACACATCAACCTGCCCAACGGGGGCGACGCCCGGCCTGCCCAGCCGTGGGAGATCCCCGGAAGTGGAGCCTCATGTCCGTTGACCTGACCTACCTGGAATCGTGGTTCGTACGCCAGTGCGACGGGGACTGGGAGCATGAATATGGGATTCGCATCGAAACCACGGACAACCCGGGGTGGACCATCGAGGTGGATCTGCTCGGTTCGGACCTTGAAGGGCGGTTGCTGAGCCGGCGCAAGTTGGAGCCAGCCGTGGACCGGTGGGTGTGGGTGTGGTCTGACGGGCAGCGCTTCAATGCCGCCTGCGATGCCTCGTCGCTGAATGTGGCGCTGCAGCAGTTCCGTGTTTTTGCTGAAGGGCGCGCACCGGCTACTTTCGGAGGCGACTCCGGGTAGAGGGCGGTGAAGTTGCCACGCCTACGTGATCGGCGCTGAAGTAAGGACGGCAAGAGGGCGTGACCAGAAGGTCACGCCCTCTTCGCCGCCGGACTCACGGGATTTATGGCCGGGAGCGGGTCACCCCGTTAAGCGAGAAACTGGTCGGCGACGAGTACGCCCCGCTCAGCGTCCCTGATACCCGAAGTTCGCGGTGCCCCCAGGCGCGATGGACCCGTTGAAGCTCACGTTCCGTGCGCTTACCGCGGACCCGCTCTGCGTCACCGTGGCGTTCCACGCGTTTGTGACCTGCTGCCCCGACGGCAGGTTGTAGGTCAAGTTCCAGCGTTGATGGTGCTCGAGACCCGGTTGGTGACCTGCACGTCGGCGGTGAAGCCGTTGCTCCACGAGTTTTGGCGTGTACTTCACCGCGCACCGGCACTGCCCGGCGGCGGGGCGGTCGGCGGCGTGGTCGTGTCGGCGGGGTGGTCGGGTTGTCGCCGCCGTTGACCGCAGCCGAGAACGAGGTCACCGCGAGGCCGGTGCCGCCCTGCCACAGCTCGAAGCCGGCCTGGACGCTGGTCAGGTACCAGGAGTTGGTGATCGTGCTCCGGTCGCGGGTGTCGTTGATGAAGGCCAGCAGGTTGACGTTCGCGCTGCTAGCGCGTGTTTCGTAAGGGCTTGCCGGGCGGTGAGGTAGGCCCGGCGTGGCGGTGATCGATAAGAGAGGAGGTCTCCGGTAGATCGGTTAGCGACCAAGCAAACCGAAGACCGACCGGAGAC